>JBFIGM010000011.1:0-26379 GCA_041602315.1 Methylophilaceae bacterium
AATTTTTGTGTAAATAGAGGTAAGATCATATTTCCATTATAATGCAGTTGGAATTTAAAAACTTGGTGGCGATTAGATGAAACTGTTATATACCCCGAATAGCCCATATGCGCGCAAAGTGCGCATTGTTGCAATAGAAAAGCATATAGATATTGAGCTTGAAGAGGTTGATTTGGGCGCACCGGATTCACCAGTCGTACAGTACAATCCGTTAGGCAAAGTACCAGTGCTCATTCTGGATGATGGCACTGGATTATATGACTCGCGCGTTATTATTGAGTATCTGGATGCCCGTACACCTGTTGCCAGATTAATGCCAAATGACACACGCTTACGTATTGATGTGATTCGGTGGGGTGCCTTGGCCGATGGTATTTGTGATGCCACTGTAGCTATTATGCTTGAAGAGCGAAAAGACCAGCAGCATCAGTCAGCAGCATTCATAGAAAAGCAATTTACAAAGGTGGTTAATGGTTTGGCGGCACTTAATAAAGATATTAGTAAAAAGAAGTGGTGTGTAAACGAAACCTTTAGCCTAGCAGACATCGCTGTTGGATGTATGCTCGGATACGTCAGCTTGCGACTCAAATCGTTAGACTGGCAGAATCAATATCCAAGTTTAGCCAAGCAATACACCATATTAAGCAAACGCCCTAGCTTTAAAGACACTGCTCCTGTTGCATGATAAAAATAGCCTTCAGGCTTTTGATACTTGCTGAATGCTGCCAGTAATAATGCCGCCGCCTAGGCAGACATTACTTTCATAAACCACGGCAGATTGCCCTGGGGTAATTGCCCACTGTTTTTGGCCAAAACGAATGTCCACTTCATTGGCGTTAACCGCATCAATCTCACACGGTGCATCTGGCTGACGGTAACGTGTTTTAGCAGCATAGACCCAGTTGGTTTCTGGCTCTTCTTCACTTATCCAATGCAATTGACCCGCTTTGAGGCCATCACTTAGTAGAAGCGGATGGTCGTGCCCTTGCACAACAATCAGTTCATTATTTGCCATATCTTTAGCTACCACAAACCAGGGTTCACCAGTGCTATCACGGCTGCCACCTATTTTTAAACCTTGCCTTTGCCCCAGTGTGTAATACATCAATCCATCGTGCTGGCCAACCACTTTACCTTCTGCAGTTTTTATGTCTCCTGGTTTTTTTGGCAGGTAGCGTTGTAAAAATTCCTGAAAAGGACGTTCACCAATAAAACAAATGCCAGTCGAATCTTTTTTCTCCGCGTTTACCAAACCAGCTTCTCTTGCTAATTCACGCACTTCACGCTTTAAATAAGAGCCTAGAGGAAAAAGCGTTTTACTTAGCTGCGCTTGATTGAGGCGATATAAAAAATAGCTTTGGTCTTTGCTGCCATCGTCCGCTTTGAGTAGCTGGTAGCTGCCTTTTTTTAATGGGTTTTCTCTGACTTTTGCATAATGGCCCGTTGCAATTAAATCTGCTCCCATCGCCATTGCATGATCTAAAAAAGCTTTAAATTTAATTTCAGCATTACACAGAATGTCTGGATTTGGGGTGCGGCCCGCTTCATATTCTACTAAGAAATTTGCAAAAACGCGGTCTTTATACTCCTTGCTAAAATTGACAGCTTCAATGTCAATGTCTAACTTGTCTGCAACTGATACGGCATCAATCAAATCCTGCTTACTAGAGCAGTACTCGTCGTCATCATCATCTTCCCAGTTTTTCATGAAAAGACCTGTAACATCATAGCCTTGTTGTTTTAACAGCAAGGCTGTAACAGAAGAGTCAACACCGCCAGATAGGCCGACAATTACCTTAGGTTTGCTCATAACAGAAATAATCTCATAAGTGCGTAATGGTTTCTAATGGGTAATGTTTTCCAGCAAGATAATCCTCGAAACAAGTTAATACTTGGTCGCTACGCATTAGTGCTTGCTTTTCACGTATTTCATCAATACCCATCCATAATGCTCTTATGATGCCTTTATCTAAGGCTTGTTCTGGATAATGATTGTCTACGCGACCAATAAATGCAAAACGTAAATAAGTCGTCGCATTGTGTTCATGTCGCCAATGGTAAATACCTAATAATGCTTGCGGGACAAAATCATATGCAGTTTCTTCTCGTGTTTCACGAATCACTGCTTGCGTGATTGTCTCTCTATCTTCGAGGTGCCCTGCAGGTTGATTGAAACGGTTACCTCGGCTGGTTACCTCCTCAACTAGCAAAAACTGACCATTTCGTTCAACAATTGCAGCTACGGTTGCATTAGGTTTCCAAATTTCTTTTTTCACATTACATTTCATCAAAGGGACAATCGTTATTTTACGTCAACCTGCCCGTTAAGCCTATACGTGATACATGTTAATAAATACAATTCAAATATCACTTAGTGTTTGGCAAACTGCTGGGAGTCTATTAAAGTAACGCCATGAAAAGAAATAACAACAACCAAATGGTTATTTTGGCTTCCAGAAGTCCACGAAGAATAGAGTTGCTTAAACAAGTTGGCATAGAATGCATCGTACTGCCAGCCGATATCGACGAATCTGTGAAGCAAGATGAAACACCAGAGAATTATGTCAAACGACTAGCGAAAGAAAAGGCACTAACAACTGCGAGCAGCATGAAAAGTGAATACTCTCACTTAGTTGTGCTGGCTGCGGATACAACTGTTAGTTTAAATGAGCGGATTTTAGGCAAGCCAGAGAATGACGAGATGGCCTATACCATGCTAAAGCAGTTATCAGGTAAAAGGCACATAGTTCACACTGCAGTTGCTGCGTGCCATAAAGGGAAGGTGAAAGTCGTCTTAAGTACGACAACGGTAGATATGATGCGGCTGACTCCTGATACTATTAGGACTTATATTGCCTCTGGTGAGCATAGAGATAAAGCAGGCAGCTATGGTATACAAGGCAAGGCTGCTGCATGGATTAAATATATTGAAGGAAGCTATTCAGGCGTGATGGGATTGCCGCTGTTTGAAACCATGCAACTTATACATAAAATAGCATCTAACTAATTGATTAATTGTAAAGAGTAATAAATTGGGACAAGAAATACTGATTAATGTCACACCTCAAGAAACACGCGTCGCAGTATTAGAGCATGGTGTTGCGCAAGAATTGCATATTGAGCGCAGTTCATCGTTGGGTATTGTTGGTAATATTTATTTTGGCAAGGTTTGCCGTGTATTACCGGGAATGCAATCTGCTTTCGTTGAGATTGGTCTCCAAAGAGCTGCATTTCTACATGCGGCTGATATAAGAGAGTGCCATTCAGAAGAGGACGGGCAAGCTGGCAAGCCAATTCAAGAGGTGCTCCGTGAAGGACAGTTGATCATTGTACAAGTGATTAAAGAGCCCATTGGTACAAAAGGTGCAAGATTAACAACTGAAGTGAGTATTGCTGGGCGTTTTTTAGTCTTTTTACCTCATCAAGACCATATTGGCGTATCGCAGCGAATAGAAGACGAAGAAGAGCGAGAGGTATTGCGCAATCGTTTACTCGGTTTGTTGCCAGAAGGCAAAAAGGGTGGCTTTATTATTCGCACCATGTCTGAAAACGCAACGGATGAAGAACTAAAATCTGATATTGATTACCTGGAAAAAGTCTGGGACAAAATTCAAGAAGATAGCAAGGTGGCGACCGAGAAATCATTGATTTTCTATGATTTAAGTTTACCGCAACGCGTGCTACGTGACATTGTTAATGCGAATACAGCCAGTATTCGTGTTGATTCAAAAGAAACCTATTTGATGATGAAAGAGTTCGCGGAGCTATATGTTGTTAAAGCACTTGCGCCGCTAAGCCATTATCAAGGTAAGAGACCAATTTTTGATTTTTATAATATTGAAAAAGAATTTGAACTCGCTTTTTTACGAAAAGTAGAGTTGAAATCTGGCGGTTATTTAATATTTGATCAAACTGAGGCGTTGACCACTGTTGATGTGAATACGGGTAGTTTTGTAAGTGGGAAAAGCTTATCTGATACGATATTTAAGACTAATTTAGAGGCGGCTCAGTGTATAGCGCAACAACTAAGACTGCGAAATTTAGGAGGCATCATCATCATTGATTTTATCGATATGGATGAAGATGAACAACGCGAAAAAGTGTTAGAGGAACTAAAGCGCGCTGTTAGCATTGATCGTGCACGTACTAATGTAAATGGCTTTACGCAGTTAGGGTTGGTAGAAATGACGCGAAAACGCACGCGGGAGAGTTTGGCCCATTTATTGTGTGAGCCTTGCGAGGTATGCAGTGGCAGGGGTGAATATAAAACAGCACAGACGATTGCCTATGAAATTATGCGCGAATTGATGCGGGAGTCTAGACAGTTTGAAGCAAAAGAGTTTAAGGTAATCGCATCACCAAGTGTTATCAGCCTTCTGCAGGACGAAGAGTCACAAAGTCTTGCAAACTTGTCCGACTTTATTAACAAGCGTGTCGTACTACAAGTAGATCATCAGTACCCACGTGAGGTCTATGATGTTGTTTGGAGCTAGCGTTTCAATTAATCTAAGCCGCTGAAGAGGTACTTTCTTTACCTGCTAGAAATGACAAAGGTAATTCTGGCAAATTAAAGGAGGGCATATTCAAACTATTTTTTTCTGCAAGCTGTGCCTTAATTGCGGGTTGCATCGCGGTAACTATATTGAGCAACATTGCATCCATCGCTTTGCTTTCTTTTGAGACTTGTGCGAACTCTGCTTCTACAGTTTTCAGCTGTTGATCAAGTGCTTTGGTACTATCGTTTGCCTTCATTAAGTTTTTTGTTCGTTCTGTCAGCGTTGTTTTGTGCTCCGTCATTTGCGACTTTAGCGTACTGAGTACATCTAATAGCCAGTGCTCACAATCTTTTCGCGCTTGTTCAAATATTTTTTGTTTTTGCGTGCCAAGGCCCAAGAAGAACTTGCGGACTAAAAAGTGCTTTTCTGTCATCACGTTGATTGGGTCTCTGCAAAAATCATCCGTGACTTTTTCTAAGGTACGCATCTGATTCAAAAAATTTGACATATCTAGCTCAGGCGCTTCAAATATTTCAAAACCATGCTTGGACTGGAAAACATCGTAAACATTATCAGCAAGTTTCTTAATTTTTTTACTTTCTTTTGTTACATAGTCGGCTAGTTCATTGGCTTGTTTCATCACATTGCGCATGCCTTGATTTAAACCCACTGTAGTCCAGCTGTCGCCAATTTCTTTCCTGCTTTTTTTAATAGAAGAGTCCAAATACGAAACACTTAAATGCTTAAGTAAATTTTTACCATGTTTCGAAATCTTTTCATTCGCCAGATTAAAGGTCGGAATAGATGATTCGTAACGTTTCTTTTCGGCAATCACTTTTTTCAAGATAAGCTGCGTTTCACTCACATTTTTACCTTTGATTGCTTTAAGCTCGTTGATCTGCTCTTGTAAACTAGTTCTACGTTGCTGAATTAACTTGCGCGAACTTTTGATCATCTCGCTACATTCATAGGCAATTGTTTTGCCCAATAAATGATGTTTCGCTTGTACAATCCTGTCGCCCAGCGCTTCCTCAAAAACAGGTAGTTTGCTGCTATTTAGCAGCTCTTGATTGTTCTGTTTTTTAGCTAGTAATGCCTTTTGTGCTGAAATGGGAAATACATTTTCTGGAGAGGTGTGAAGTTGATGCGCTGTCATTGTGACTTGGCGATCAATTGCATTCTTTAGACTCAAGTCAGTGTGATGCTTGCTTTCTAATACATCAATTTTATCAAGCAATACAAATTGTTGTTTAATTCTGTTTTTGATGTATTCATTCCAGATAGTGACATCGTTTTCTGTGACACCCGTGTCAGCAGGCGTAATAAAAATTGCAGCATCCGAACTTTGCATATTGTTAAGCATTAGTTCAGGCTCTGCGTTTAGCTTGTCTAGACCAGGCGTACTAAAGATAACCAAGCCATTTTTAAGCACAGGATGAGGGTAGTTAATCATGGCATGACGCCATAGTGGCACTTTGATAAAACCTTCTTTATCTGAAGATGACACCATTGTTTTATCATCGGCATTCCACAGCCCTAAGCTAATAGCCTCGCTGTGACTGACTTCTAGCTGCTCCGATAATTTACCGAATGCCTCTTGCATTTCATCATCGTCGCCTATGTGTAGTTGATGTTTTTGCCAAACATTGGGTGTTGTCTTTAAATAGGCGAGTGTGTCTTCAGTTCTACGAGTACTGATAGGCAGCAACTTGATGCATGGTTCTTCATTTGGGTTCCAATAAAATTCTGTAGAACACATTGCGTTGTTGCTGGGTTTAATCGGAAAGAAGTGGCGCTCAATTTCATCAAAAAATAAGGCATTGATGGCTTCTGTTTTTTCTGATTCATCATCTGCAAGAAATGTCATGACAATTTGGTCATGTTTGACAGATACTAGCATGTCATGCAGGCGTAATTCTTTTACGCTGTCAGCTTGCGGGCTTAATGCAAGCCAGTCGCGATAGTCAGAGATCGTTTTCTCAAGTTTGTCGCGCCATGCATTATATGCCTGGAGTTTGCTTAGTAGTAGCTTATTGGACATATCAAATCTTGTTGTTGTTAATAAATATGAAGCTCTATACTAAGACAGCGTCAATAAAAAATACAGTTAAAAGGCTGAGAATATGCTTTTTTGTAGTGTACCAATGATAGAAATGTTGAGCATTTGCAACAAAATTATCGCCACAAAAGGTGAAAAGTCTATTCCGCTTATTGGGGGTATGAATTTTTTAATTGGGCCAAGAATTGGCCAAGTCAAATTATTTAGGACAGGTGTGATTGGTGTATGAGGGTTTACCCAACTTAAAATCACTTGAATAAAAATAGCATAGAAAAATATATCTAATATACCGCTAATGATGCCAATCAGACTTAAAATCAAGATATTAGGCCATACAGGTACGTTAGCAACGGCAAATGGAAAGTCACTCAACCATAGAATCGTGAACTGAAGAATGATTTGTGTAATAAATGCAAGTACCAGTGTGGATAGGTCATTTTTTTTCCAGCTAGGTATAAATCTGCGTGCTGGTTTGACTGCAAAATCCGTGAGCGCCATGACGATTTGACCGATAGGATTAAAAAACGATGTTTTGGTTGCTTGCATTAAAAAACGCAATAAAAACATCATCGTTAAAATATTAAGGATTGTTGAAATCAGAAAGTGGGCGGCGTTGGTAATCATAATCACTATTTCCTTTAAAGGGTATTATTTGTGTAATCGAGCTAGCTCTTGACCGAGTGTTATGGCTCGATCATATGCTTTTTTAGCAGCAAGCATAATCGCTTCTTTTACATGACTGTCTTGTAGACTAATGAGTCCTTGTTCAGTTGTACCACCTTTTGAGGTGACTTGTTCGCGTAATGTTGAGACCGGTACATCGCTGGCATCTGCCAACAACCCAGCCCCTTTAAAGGTTGCGATACTCAGCTGCTTTGCTTCAGTTTGGTTAAGACCTAAATTGACAGCAGCCGCTTCCAAGGCTTCTATAAAATAGAATACATAAGCAGGGCCGCTACCAGAGATGGCGGTAACAGCATCTAATTTTTGCTCACTTTCTAACCATAATGTAGTACCAGCAGCTGATAAGACTTGATCTGCCATTGCTATTTGAGTTGAACTTACGTTGGGTAATGCATATAAGCCAGTAATCCCTGATTGAATTTGCGCTGGTGTATTAGGCATTGCGCGCACGATAATGTCATAATTATTGAGCCATTGACTCAAATCTTTAAGTAGCACACCAGCCGCTATAGAAATAATCAGCTGATTGGAGAGTATTGGCGCTAAATTTTGTGCTAATTGTGCTAATTGTTGTGGCTTGACTGCCAAAACGATCACATTGCTACTTGCTAAATCCTTTAGTGAATCGGACACAATAACGCCATATTGTGTTTGCAAAGCTTCATGCTTTGCTTTATCGAGTTCAATAACGGTGATATCCGTCATAATGAAGTGCTGCGTATGTAGGCCAGCAATAAGTGCCTTTGCCATATTGCCGCCACCAATAAATGCTAATTTCATCAGTTATCTTTCATGAGGTATATGTATTATTCCGTTCACCAAATATAGCAGAGCCAATCCGCACAATGGTAGCACCTTCTTCAATCGCAGCTATATAGTCAGATGACATCCCAATTGATAATGTATCTAAATCAAAGCCAGCCGCCAATAACTGATTGAATGCTTCTTTTACTACTTTAAACTGTTGATGTTGTAATGCAATATCTTGCGTGGGAGCAGGTATTGCCATGAGTCCACGTAACTTGAGGTGTGGTAATTGAGTTACCTCTTTAGCCAAGTCAATTAATGCTGGCATTTGAACACCACTTTTTGAATCTTCATTACTGCTGTTAATTTGGATACAGATATTCAATGGAGGTAGTTGATCTGACCTAGCGCTTGATAGCCGTCTCGCTATTTTTAAGCGGTCGACTGAGTGAACCCAGCTAAAATGTTCAGCAATAAGCTGTGTTTTGTTGCTTTGAATAGGGCCAATAAAATGCCACTCAATGTTGCAATCTTCCAACAACGCTTGTTTGCCGATTGCCTCTTGAACATAATTCTCACCGAATGCTGTTTGTCCCGCATTGTAAGCTTCCCTAAGCTTTTCCGCCGTTTGCGCTTTGCTAACTGCCAGTAATTTGACATCATCCAAGCGGTTTGCTCCTTGCTTGGCGTTGTCGATATTTGCCCGAATCACTTGCAAGGAATCAGAAATTATGGTCATAATTCAATGATCTTAAAGAATATACTTTATGTAAAGTCTTAAGAATGCGATTATAACAGGAGTTAAAAGTGGATATTTCAGATTTACTCGCCTTTTCCGTAAAAAATAAAGCCTCGGATTTACACCTTTCCGCAGGTTTGCCGCCAATGATTAGGGTACATGGGGATGTGCGTAAAATCAATGTCCCTTCAATGGATCATACGCAAGTTCACGATATGGTCTATGACATCATGAATGATGGTCAACGTAAAGTATACGAAGAGACACTGGAATGTGACTTTTCTTTTGAAATTCCTAATCTGGCAAGGTTCAGGGTTAACGCATTTAATCATAACCGAGGTGCCGGTGCAGTGTTTCGGACGATTCCATCTAAGATTCTGACATTGGAAGAACTTAATTGTCCTCCTATCTTCAAGGAGATTGCAGATACACCAAGGGGTATTGTGTTAGTGACAGGACCAACTGGCTCAGGTAAATCAACTACGCTAGCAGCAATGATTGATTATATTAACGAAAATGAGATGGGACATATTCTTACCGTTGAGGACCCCATTGAGTTTGTGCACCAGTCTAAAAAATCTTTGATTAATCAACGTGAGGTTGGCCCACACACACTTTCATTCCAAAATGCATTGCGCTCAGCATTGCGTGAAGACCCAGATGTGATTCTGGTAGGGGAGATGCGCGACCTAGAAACTATTCGTCTTGCACTGAGCGCTGCAGAAACAGGGCACTTGGTTTTTGGTACTTTACATACCAGCTCGGCAGCTAAAACAGTAGACCGTATTGTCGATGTGTTTCCTGCGGCCGAAAAAGAAATGGTGCGTTCAATGTTGTCTGAATCTTTGCGATCAGTTATTTCGCAAACGCTCTGTAAAACCAAGGATGAGCAGGGTCGCGTTGCTGCTCACGAGATCATGATTGGTACGCCAGCGATTAGAAACCTGATCCGTGAAAATAAAGTTGCGCAAATGTATTCTGCTATTCAGACAGGTCAAAATATTGGTATGCAAACACTTGATCAGAATTTACAGGATCTGGTTAGAAGAAATGTCATCTCTGCAGCAGAGGCGCGTGGTAAGGCAGCTAATAAAGAGTCTATAGTTGGTTAAAAGAGTTAGGATATAGTGATGGAAAAAGGGCAAGCGGAAAAATTTGTATTTGATTTACTGAGGCTAATGTTAGGAAAAAAAGCATCAGATATGTTTATTACCGCAGGGTTTCCACCAGCAATGAAAGTGGATGGAAAAATGACGCCAGTTAATTCTCAAGTGCTATCACCACAGCAAGCACGTGAAATTTGCCGTTCAATCATGAATGATAAGCAAGCGGCTGAGTTTGATGCGACTAATGAATGTAATTTTGCAATAGGCATTCCGAATGTTGCAAGATTTAGGGTTAATGCATTTGTGCAACGAGGCTCAGTTGGTTTGGTATTTAGGACAATTAACTCCAAAATTCCAACATTTGAAGAGTTAGGTTTGCCCGCTGTACTGAAAGATATTGCAATGACCAAGCGCGGACTTGTTATTTTTGTGGGCGGAACTGGCTCTGGCAAATCTACGTCTTTGGCTGCAATGATAGGCTATCGTAATGAACATAGTCATGGGCATATTATTACTATTGAAGATCCGGTAGAGTTTATGCATGATCACAAAAACTGCGTCATTACGCAGCGAGAGGTTGGAGTAGACACGGATAGCTGGCAGGCAGCACTTAAAAACACCCTACGACAAGCACCAGATGTTATTTTGATTGGTGAAATACGTGATCGTGAAACAATGGATTATGCTGTTGCTTTTGCTGAGACTGGGCATCTATGTATGTCAACCCTACATGCAAACAGTACAAACCAAGCTCTAGATCGTATTATCAACTTTTTCCCTGAAGAACGTAGGCAACAATTATTAATGGATTTGTCATTAAACGTACGTGCCTTTATCTCTCAGCGTTTGGTTCCAAAAATAGATGGAATAGGGCGCACAGCGGCTGTTGAAGTGATGTTGAATACGCCGCTAATATCTGATTTGATATTTAAGGGTGATGTTCATGAAATTAAGTCTGTGATTGCAAAATCAAGAGAGCTGGGTATGCAAACGTTTGACCAGTCACTATTTGATTTGCATGAAGCAGGTGAAATTAGCTATGAAGATGCACTTCGTAATGCAGACTCTGTTAATGACTTGAGATTACGATTCAAGTTAGAGGGTAAAGCATCAAAAGACAGAGATCTTTCTGCAGGTCTAGATCATATGGATATGATCTAATCATTCCAATATAACAAAAAGCCGATATAGAGATATATCGGCTTTTTTGTATATGGCTGCGAAGACTAATTACTCTATCGTTACTTCAACTCGTCGTGCTTCATTCAAGTCACCATCCCCTTGTGTACTTTCAGGCTTACGCATTTCAATTCTGTCAGCATTTATACCAGCAGCAATGAGTGCATTGCTAACCGATTGCGCTCGTTTTTTTGCAAGTTGTTGGTTACTTTCAAAATCGCCTGTTGCATCATGAAAGCCTGAGATAATAGCTTTTGTTTCAGGATGGTTGTTCAGCCATTCAACACTACTCTCTAAGATGCTGCCAGCATTTACAGGTAAGCCATGCACGCCTGACTCAAAATACAATGTTGCCGTAGGTGGCGCGTTTACTACCATCGGCATAGCAACAGTGATTTGATTATTGATAGATACATCAGGACCAAAAAATGCCTGCGCATTCGCCAGTTTCTGTTGTTTCATTTCTTCAGAATCAACCTCACCTGTCAAAGTAACTGTTAATTCATCGCCTTCAGCCTTTAGATCGTCGCTTAATAGTGCTTTTAAGGCATCTAGGTCACTGATCCAGGTGATATTGCTCGCATCACCATTACCTGTAAATTCAGTGGCTGAGGCTGAGAAGCTAAATGCTTCAGTCACGATTGGCGTCTGATCTGCAGAAGACAAACTGCTGGCTGCAGGTGTTTTATTTGTCTCACAGCAAGTATTGCTTGGGCCATTACCATTCATGTACATCAGTAATAAGACAATGGCAAGTCCCATCGCAACAAACCAACTCCAAAAAGCATAACTTGATTGATTATCATGCATATTTGCTTACCTCTGATTATTTTTTTACGCCGCCAGACAATTCGTCTTGTAGCTTTTTCAGTTCCGCCCATTTGTTATTGGCAGCTAGTTTTGCTTGTTTTGACCATGTGCCCGGATTGGCGATACGGAAACGTGCGCCACCAGTATCTAAAATTTTACGCATCTGTGGCACAGTTGCAGAGGCGACATCGGCAAATGTTTTTAGACCATTTTCTTTAAATAGATCATTGATTTTAGGACCAATTCCTTCAATTACAGTTAAGTCATCAGCATTTTTGATTTTGATACCAGCAGCTTTCGCTGCGACTAGGTCAATCGTCACTTTTGCTTGATTAGCTAATTTCGAGGCTTTTGCTGTCGTTGTTTTTTTTACTTCTTTAGTTGTTGATTTGGCTGCAGACTTTACATTTTCCGTTTTAGTTTTTAAATCATCAGTGGCAGACTTGGCAGCCGATTTCGTTTCGTTCAGCGTACTAACAGTTGAATCTTTAGTATCTTCTGCTTTTGAAGCAATATAATTTTTGATTTCATCTGCTTCATTTTTTAGTTTTGATTTATTGGAACATCGGCAAAGCAAGTAGTTTAGTAACCAGCCAATGAGCGCGCCTAGTAGCAGCCACCAAAAACAACATCCGAAAGTACTCATTTTTACTCCCCAGAAATAAACAATGTCTAATAAATAAGCTTGTTACAGCAAAATAGCACTATTACTGTCTTTTAGTAGTACGTCAACCCCTAGTGACTGAGCGAAATCCGTTCAGTACACCATCTATTGATTGCTTTGGTAGGTATATTGACCATTGAGTAGAGTGGCAACTACTTTTCCTGTAACTTCCATATTGATGAAAACAGTATTTTTACCTTGGCTTTTTAACGTTTCCGGTTTAACTTGCCATGCGGTATCGGTATTAATCAATGCAATATCAGCATTCGCGTTCAAACTAAGATGACCACTGTCTATGCCTAAAATATTTGCAGGCTGTATGGTTATTGTTGAAATTGCATCGTACAGCGAAACCTTGCTTTCATTTGCCCACTTGAGTGTTAGTGGTAGTAATAATTCTAAACCTGTAGCGCCAGCTTCAGCTTCGGCGAATGGCATCAGTTTAGCATCTTCATCAACTGGCGCGTGGTCTGAACAGACAGCATCGATAGTGCCATCCTTAACGCCTTGACACAATGCTTCTCTGTCTCTGCTGGATCTTAGTGGTGGTTTGAGCCGTGCATGTGTATTAAAGTAACCAATATCGTGCTCTGTTAGATGTAAATGATGAGCACTTACATCTGCAGTTATTGCGATACCATTTTTTTTAGCCTCTCTAATCAGCGCTACACCCTCAGCTGTAGATAAGCGACAGAAGTGAACTCTAGCTTTTGTTTCTGTAGCGATACGCAAAATAGTTGAGATTCTGATAGATTCAGCTGCACTTGGTATTCCTTTTAGCCCAAGCCTGCCAGCTACCTCGCCATCATGGGCAACGCCTTCATATCCAAGGAAAGGATCTTCTGGTCTGAGAAAAATGGTGTAGCCAAAAGTGGCTGCATATTCGAACGCACGCCACAAAACTTGCGTATCAACAATAGGCTCATCTGCTTGCGTAAAGCCTCTGCAACCAGCTTCTGTCAGTTCATACATTTCTGTAATGCTTTTACCTTCAAGCTTCTGTGTTAGTGCGCCGAGCGGATAGATTCGGGCTAAGTTATGGCGCCATCCACGCAGTTTTAGCATTTCAATTAAGCCTGGCTCATCTAAAACAGGGTCTGTATCTGGCGGACACGATAGGCTAGTGATACCGCCTGCTGCTGCGGCTTGTAGCTCACTTTCCAAAGTAGCTTTATATTCGTCGCCTGGTTCTCTTAATCTTGCACATAAATCAACAAACCCTGGTGCAACAATCAGCCCACTAGCATCTATCGTTTGATTTGGGGTAAAGTGCGCTGGCGCTGTGCCAACACCAACAATCTTACCTGCGGCAATATACAAATCTTGCTTTGCATCGATATTATTTTTAGGATCAATTAGATGACCATTTTTAATATGTATTTTCATGCAATACCTCCCGCAAGAATTGCCATTGTAGCCATTCTAATCGCAATACCATAAGTTACTTGTGGCAAAATAACGGCTTGTGTACCATCGGCAACGCGCGAGTCAATTTCTACTCCTCTATTCATTGGTCCGGGATGCATCACAATTGCATCGGATTTTGCAAGCGCAAGTTTTTCTGGAGTTAAACCATAGGTTTTAAAAAACTCCTGCGTACTAGGTAACATCGCACCGCTCATACGTTCATTTTGCAAACGCAGCATCATGACGACATCAACATCTTTAAGCCCAGCTTTCATATCGTGGTAGACATGCACACCTAGTTTTTCAACTTCTTTGGGCAGTAATGTTTTTGGCGCAATGACACGAATTTCAGGTACACCAAGCGTGGTCAGCGCATGTATTTCACTACGAGCAACACGTGAATGCAAGATGTCGCCAACAATGGCAATACGCAGATTATGCATTTCTGGCTTATGGCGGCGTATTGTAAATACGTCAAGTAATCCTTGGGTGGGATGAGAATGTCGGCCATCGCCTGCATTGATAACGCTGATGTTGTTCGGTACATGTTGCGCAATAAGATGTGCCGCACCGCTTTGACTGTGCCTGACCACAAACATATCTGCATGCATGGCAATTAAGTTATTGACTGTATCAATGATTGCCTCACCTTTTGATTGTGATGACGTGCTGACATTCAGATTAATCACATCGGCAGATAACCGTTTAGCAGCAATTTCAAATGTCGTGCGCGTACGCGTGCTATTTTCGAAAAAGATATTGCATACTGTTTTGCCACGTAATAACGGGACTTTTTTTACATCTCTCTCTGCTACTCCTACAAATGTCTCGGCAGTATCCATGATGTGGGTGAGAATATGTTTTGGTAATCCTTCAATACTAAGCAGGTGTTTAAGTTTGCCGTCTTTTGTTAATTGCGGGTTATACATAGTTAGCATCCTGACTATTTTCAAGCGCAAGCGCCAAAGTGCCTTGTTCTGATCGTGATAGTTTAAAGTTTTGACTCGGTGTGATAGGTATCGTTGCGCCGATGATTTGTGGCGCGATAGGTAGCTCTGCACCGCCACGATTAATCAAAACTGCTAGCGTAATGCTAGCTGGCCTACCGTAGTCGAATAGCTCATTAATAGCCGCTCGTGTTGTACGCCCAGTATAAAAAATATCATCGATTAAAATAATGTCTTTATTTTGAACATCGAAAGGGATATTAGCCGGTTGCGTGGATCTTTTTAGACCGCGTTGAGGATAATCATCTCTATATAATGCAGCATCTAGCGTACCAAATGGAATGGCTTTATCTAAATTTGCAAGCAATCTCTCCATAATCCATACGCCACCAGTATGTATACCAACAATAGCGCTATTATCGCTTATGCTATTTTTTATTTTTATGGTAATTTCACTTAACAGTGTTTCAGGATCAGGTAATTGCATTGTTTTATTAAGTTGTTTAGCTTCTGTCAAAATAAGATTGTAATATTACTTGCGCAGCAACAGCATCAATCATGGTTTTTTGTGCCTGACCTTTGATGCCTGCATCAGTTAAATGTTGAGATGCTTCTGCTGAACTTAGACGTTCATCAACTAACATAACTGGTAAATTGAATCTACCTTCTAGTCGTTGGGCAAATTTTTTTGCTAAAGCTGTAAGCTGGTGAGCATTACCATCTAAGTGAGTTGGTAAACCAACAATCAATAAGTTTGGTTGCCAATCTTTAATCAGGCGACCTATTTCCTTAAACCTGATGGTGTTTACTTCAGAATCGATTGTGCAATGTGCATGTGCTGACTTTATAGCGGTTTCTCCGACTGCAACGCCGATGCGTTTTTCACCAAAGTCGAAAGCGAGCACCGTGCCTTCAATATGCGGGTAGCTGCGCTCCATGATAGGTAAGTGACTCTGGTTCAACATATCAAGCATGACCTGCAATGTCTGAAAGGTTGCTTAGGTCTAGCCCCATCATTTGCATGGCTATATTGAATCGATCATGGGGAGGGGCGTCAAAAATAATCTGGTGCAGAGACTCGTTTTGTTTGGCTTCTATGTTGAGCCATGCGTTCATCGCCATTTCTTCTTCTATTTGTCCTGGTGACCATCCAGCATAGCCAAGGGCTACCATCATTTTTTTTGGCGCTTCGTTTTTCGCAGCCGCTTCCAATATATCTTTTGATGTAGTCAGTGCAATGGATTCATTGATTTGAATTGTGGAGTCATATTCCATATGTGGCACATGCAAAACAAAGCCACGCTCCTGTTGAACAGGACCACCTTCAAATACATGGTTTTTCAGCATTGGTGATGGTAAAGCGTCTAGTTGAATCTGTTTAAGTAAGTCTGCAATGCTATGTTCGGTTGGTCTATTGAGAACAATGCCCATAGCCCCATCTTCCGAATGAGAGCAGATAAAGGTGACTGTTTGGGAAAAACGAGGGTCAGACATGCTAGGCATTGCAATAAGAAACTGACCTGTAAGATTGATATTTTCCAATGTCATTATTTTAACATAATTTCAGTAAATTTTGACCTAAATAAATGATTTAGCGTTCACAATATCGTGCAGCTCAAGCTTCTAGATAACCTGTTATTTCTAGACCAAAGCCATCCATGCTTGGCATTTTACGTGGTGTGGCCATTAGTTTCATTTTTTTAACGTTTAAATCCAACAAAATTTGCGAACCAATTCCGTATGTTCTGAGTTCTTGGTTGTAGCGAATCGGCTCATCAGCTTCTTGAATACGGCTGATTAAATCTGTATCAGATTCGCTATGATAGAGGAGTACCATTACGCCGCATTCGGCATTGGAGATTGTTTGCATTGCTTTTAATGTATTCCAGCTGTGTGATGAGCTAGTACTATCCAATAGGTCGAATACTGATAATGGTTCATGAACACGAACTAAGGCTTCTACATTTGGGCTTGGATTCCCTTTTACTAATGCAAGGTGTGTTTCTTTTGATATCTTATCTCGATAAGCGATAAGCTGCATTTGTCCATATGGTGTCTTAATGTGGCGCTCTACAGCTCGTTCAATTAATGTTTCATGTTCACTACGGTAATGAATCAAATCAGCTATTGTGCCGATTTTGATATTATGTTTGGCAGCTATTTCGACTAAGTCAGGAAGGCGTGCCATTTCACCATCGTCTTTAAGAATCTCGCATATGACGCTACACGGCTCCAATCCTGCTAGTGCAGCTAAATCTGATCCTGCCTCGGTGTGCCCCGCTCGCACTAATACACCGCCGTTCATCGCTTTTAATGGAAATACATGACCAGGACTAACAACGCTGTTAGCGTTGGCATCTTTAGCCACGGCTGCTTGAATTGTTCTGGCACGGTCTGCTGCTGAGATGCCCGTAGTTACGCCGCTGGAGGCCTCAATAGAAACTGTGAAGTTGGTTCCTAAACGAGTACCGTTATGGTTGACCATTTGCGGCAAATTCAACTGTTGGCACCTTTTTTCATCGAGCGTCAAACAAATTAGTCCACGTCCGTGTTTAGCCATAAAGTTAATGTTTTCAGCGGTTGCAAATTCTGCTGCAATGACAAAATCGCCTTCATTTTCTCGATTTTCATCATCCACTAAAATAACCATTTTACCGTCTCTGATATCGGCAATAATTTCTGTAACAGGACTAATTTTGCGGTGAGGCATTTTTAATTACTTTCTTTTTCCCATTGCTGCATTCTTTCTACGTAGCGAGCAATCAAATCTATTTCTAAATTAACTTGGCTGCCAGTTTTAAGCAATCCAAGAGTCGTTTTTTCAACAGTATGTGGGATCAGGTTGATACTAAATAAGTCTTTTTCAATTGTATTGGTTGTTAGGCTGACCCCATTGACGCAAATTGAACCCTTGCGAGCTATGTACTTTGAAATCGCATGAGGTGCCTCAATCTCTAATAGCCAACAATCATTAACTGGTTCGAACGTTTTAACCACGCCAATACCATCCACATGACCACTGACCAAATGTCCGCCAAGCCGATCGTTGGCACGTAAGGCTTTCTCAAGGTTTACTAGACCTGGGTAATTTAACCCTGTTGTCACACGCAGCGTTTCTTTTGAGATGTCAGTTGTAAACCTCTGTCCATCCAAACTGGTTACCGTTAAGCAAACGCCATTTACAGCGATACTGTCTCCCACATCAACATCATCCAAGCCTAGCTGGTCAGTATGTATGGTGACGTGAAGGTCATTATCTGAACCTAAAATGGTTTCAATCTTTCCTACGGCTTCTATAATTCCTGTAAACATGGCGCTATTTTAACAGCTGTCTTTATATTTTATTCAAGTATTCAATATGGCAAATTATAATAATTGTATTGTTGGTATGTTAATTGCTGTATTAGTCCTGATTAGGATTAATACGAAAGTTACGGTTAGATGCTAGGTGAGTTTTTAAGTACGGTTCAAAAAGTATTAAGTCAAGGTGCTAATGACAAGCTTGACTGGCTAGACACGCTAGAAGGTATGACCGATCTTGATGCCCTGATTACCGCTAAAGAGCAGTTGTCCAAGATTGATTTCTTCTTCCCTAAAGACTTAAAAGACAAGATTGAATTAGTCCTCGAAGCGGATGAACACTCTTACCAAAAAGTGAAGCGTGTAACACATAACTACTTGATTAAATTAAAAGATGATAAATCTCTAAAAGAAGATGTCCATATTGTAGTGTATGAGTTTCTTCGTCAGCTTTATGCTTCCTACTCGCAAATTCTAGATGCTTATAAAGCACAAGTAAAAGTAAAGCTGGAACCAGATCAAATTAATTTATTACTGGCGCGTTATTTAAACGCAGCGTTTATGATGTCGAAGTGGCGTTATTTCGATGATCAGCCAGCGCCACACGGCGTCTGGGAAAATGTACATAAAGTCATCAAAATTGCCGAAGAATTGTCAATTTTGAATAAAAATTTATTTTTATACAGTTTCCAAATAAAAGAAACAAGTATAGCTACGTTATTAAAACGTGGTTTTATGGTAGATACCCTGCACAAAGGGAACTACACACAAGTTGAAATCGAATTGACAGATCGTATTCTGAAAATTTGGGCGACAAATCCATTAATCGTCAATACATTTAAACCAAACCGCTATCATTTCTTTATCCAGTTAGAGGATGATAAAGGACCAGAACGGCTGAGGGTCCAAGAGCGCTTCTCTAATTGTCGCTATTGGAAAACGACACGATTAATTGATTTAATGGAGGCTTATTTATGCGCAGTGGATATGCAAAAACCATTGCGAGAGTTTGGTCTAGATAAGATTGCACGTCCTGCTGTGATAGTTAAGCTATTTAAAAAACTGAGAATTGATTGGTGTGTTGAAGGTTATTCCAGACAGCGGAGGAGTGAGAAAAGAAATCAAAAAAACAGTTTGATTAATGTTAGTCATACCATACCAGTGATACACGAGCGATTGATGCGCATACAGGCAAAACAGCAGGAAAAGGATGCGGATAGAGATAGCTTTACCTTTGAGCTAAAAGTTGCCACGCACAGGCCTGCGCAACCATCAAGCGCAAATCAAAATACTTCTGCCTTGGGTAATGAAAACTGGTGGATGGTGGATGAAAGTACTGGTGGATTTGGTGTTGATTTTGGTACGGAGCCAGCAGCATGGGCTGAAGTAGGCGCCATAGTCGGTTATACCGAGATGGGATATCAAAAAGGGTTTAATCTTGCAGAAATCAAGAGCGTTAGAAAGCTCAGAAAAGGCACATATCGGGCAGGATTTAAGAAAATATCGCATAATGTAGCTGCTGTCATATTAACGGTTGTGGATAAAAGTTCAGTTAATCAGCCTGTTGATGGATATTACCTAGAGGACGGCGAGGAACATCTGCACCATTCCGCGCCTTTCCCAGGTTTTTTGATTGATAATGATGCTAATTTGCAACCTAAATTGCTGATTGCAAGAAAGCAGTTTAAAAGAGGTAAGCTTTATAATATCAATATAGAGGGGGATAATCATCTGGTCACGGCTGGCAAGGTGCTTAACAAGCAGCGTGATTGGATTATTTTTGAGGCTTTAGTCTAATTAATTTAATCGCGAACAATCAAAAGCGCAGCGTATAGACATGCTGCGCTTTTTTCATTTTTGTTTCCCATTTATTTGATCATATTCTGTCTTAGTTATCTGGTATGTAATTTGCATATTACTAGGCATATCATGAAAATAGGGCAATTATTCTAATGCTGGGTACAGTCATTCATAAAGTTCAAGCTGTTATTCATCCTAACAATTTAACGCAAAAGGCAGGCTTCATGCATCACTTGTCCGAGCTGACTGAGATGGAGCTATTAAGAAAAACGACTGAGCAGTTAGTTCTGATTGGTAAAGCTAAACATAAGCATTTGCTGCAAACCATAGATTTTATACTCGAGTTGGATGAAAAAGTATATCCTAAATTGCAAGATTTAACTCATAACTATCTGAAAAATATGAATAAAAACCCAGATATGCAAAAAGAGCTAGATGGTGCTATGCATGTCTATCTTCGGCAGTTATATACTGCTTATGCGACAGTAGTTGCTGCTTATCAAACTCAAAATAAACTCAAGCTTACATCAGAAAAAATTAACCTATTGTTAGGTCGTTACCTTAATGCTGCTTTTATTATGGCAAAGTGGCGTTATTTTGATGATCAACCCGCACCATTGGGGATGTGGAAAAGTGTTCATAGAATCATCAGAGTTGCGGAAGAATTGGCAATGATGAACCGTGTGTTTTTTCTATATGAGCACCAAAAGAGAGAAACAAGTATTGCTATGCTGCTCAAACGAGGGTTTATGTTGGATACTATACAAACGGGTAGCTATTCACAGATTCAAATTGAGTTAACTGATCGTATATTGAAGATATGGTCTACCAATCCACTTATTACAAATCGTTATACCAAACAAAAAGAATATCAATTTTATATTCACCTGAGTGAGGATAATAGACCCCAGCGAATTCGCGGTGCCAAATATCACCCGGACTTTCGATTTTGGCGAACAGCTGATGTGCTTGATTTGATTGAGAGATATCTATGTGCTGTCGACACCAGAAAACCGCTAGATAAATTTCACTTACGTACTATTGCTTCCACAGAAGATATTGTTAGTTTATTTAAAAAACTGCGTGTCGATTGGTGTGTGAAGGGATACAAACGTCAACGCAGGGTCGAGGAGAGAGCTGCCAAGTTTAGCGTGTTGAATGTCAGTCATGGAATTGATGATATTTGTGAAAGGCTAAAAAAGTTAAATCATGCGGCGAAGAAATCAAACATTAATATTCGTTTTGACCAACTGAGCTTAATGCCACCCCATGAGTATCTCAGTGCCCCCAAATTGAATGCAATATCGCGTGAAAACTGGGTAATGCTGGAGGAGAGTAAAAGCGGTTTTTCTGTAGAGCTCGGGAGTGTGCTTAGTCCATGGGTGAAAATTGGTGCATTGGTCGGATATTCAATTGTTGATAACGCTAATCATATTGCGTTGGCAGAAATCAAAACTGTGAGAAAAAAGGCAAATGGTTCCTATCGAATTGGTTTGCAGAAAATCAGCCCTAGAACAATCGCTTCAGAAGTGAAAAAAGGACAAAAAAGTATGATAGATGAGACTTTGTCTGGATACGGTGTGAATGATAATGAAGACAAACTTTCCTATTCTGACAGCTTTTCAGGATTGTTTATTGAAGGTGAGTTGCAAGAGCGCCCAAGATTGATTATACCTAGATACGAATACCAGCGTGCTGCACGGTATCAATTAAATATTAATGATAATTCTCAGATGGTGCTAGCAGGACAGGTTGTTAGTAATCATCGCGAGTGGGTCTGTTTTGAAGTGATTGTTTAATTTTTTATAAAATTTAGTAAAAGCATTGTAATCTTGATGGCATAAGCTGTTAAGATTTCGCAATGTCAATTTTCAGTCATTTTTTTGCGAAAACTGGTTTGCCTTATGAGCTATTTGTCGGGCTGCGTTACACCCGGGCGAAACGTAAAAACCATTTTATTTCCTTTATTTCATTGACCAGTATGGTGGGTATCGCGCTCGGGGTAGCTGCATTAATCATTGTATTGTCGGTAATGAATGGTTTTCAGTCAGAGCTTCGTAGTCGCATTCTTGGTGTGGCTTCTCATATCGAAATCACCGAATATTCTAATCAGTTAAGCCAATGGCAGATGTTGGCCAAGCAAGTCGATTCACAGCCACAAGTGCAAGCGAGTGCTCCATATATTATGGCGCAAGGTATGTTAAGTAATGGGCAGGCGGTTCAAGGGGCTTTGGTAAGAGGTATTCAGCCAACTTTAGAAAATAAAGTCGCCGACCTTGGCAATAACATGAAGCAAGGGCAGTTATCCGACCTGCGTGCAGGGACGTTTAATATTATTCTGGGAGCAGATTTGGCATATGCGCTAGGGGTAAGTGTCGGTGATAAAGTTGTGTTAATGGCCCCGCAAGGTCAATTTACCCCAACAGGCGTTGTACCAAGGATTAAACAATTCACCGTGGTAGGGTTATTTCAAATTGGCATGTACGAATACGATGCAGGTTTAGCATTAATACATATCCAAGATGCTGCAAAATTGTATCGCATGGGCGATAAGGTTTCTGGATTACGTTTAAAAATAAATGACTTATTTGAGGCGCGTGCGATGACTCAGGATCTTGGTAAAACCTTGTTGCCATTGGGTGCTTATTACATAACAGACTGGACGCAGCAGCATGCTAATTTTTTTAAAGCGATTCAGCTGGAAAAAAGGGTAATGTTTATTATTTTGACTTTAATCGTTGCAGTAGCAGCTTTTAATATTGTATCGACCTTAGTGATGGCAGTGACAGATAAACGAGCTGATATTGCTATTATGCGGACACTAGGAGCCAGCCCTCGCAGCATTATGCAAATCTTTATCATTCAGGGATCGCTTATTGGCATTATTGGTACATTTTTTGGAGCTGTTTTGGGTATCGTTATCGCATTGAATATTGATACGATTATTCCTTTTATCGAAAATCTATTCCATGTGCAGTTTTTGGCAAAGGATGTTTATTACATCAGCGATTTGCCTTCAAAGTTAGAATGGAGTGATACGGTCACGATAATTATTACATCAATTGTTCTAAGTTTGATGGCTACTTTATATCCCAGCTACAAAGCATCTAAAATCAACCCTGCGGAGGCTTTGCGCTATGAGTAGCATAGTACGCTGTGAGAACCTATGTAAAACATATACAGGCCTAGATGTTGCGGTGCTGAATGGCATTGATTTAAACGTTCGTAAAGGTGAGCAAATAGCAATTGTTGGTGCCTCTGGCTCAGGCAAAAGTACTTTGCTGCATCTGCTTGGTGGCTTGGATAGCCCTAGTGATGGCACAGTTGAGTTGCTAGGCAATAACTTGAATCAACTATCAGAAACAAGGAAAGGCCAAATTCGAAATGATGCATTAGGCTTTGTATATCAGTTCCATCATCTTTTACCCGAATTTACAGCAGTGGAAAATGTGGCAATGCCGCTTCTTATAGGACGTGTATCGCGACCAAAAGCGCTCGAACAAGCTAGCAATATGCTTGAAAGAGTTGGTTTGTCACATCGACTAGAGCATATGCCAGGAGAACTTTCTGGAGGTGAGCGCCAGCGTGCCGCACTTGCACGCGCGCTAGTCACAGAGCCTGATTGTATTTTGGCAGATGAACCAACTGGCAATTTGGATCGCGTTACAGCTAATCAAGTATTTGAATTATTGATCGAAATTAACGCCGCATTAAAAACGAGCTTGATTGTCGTTACGCACGATATGACTCTAGCTGACAAGATGCATCGACGATATCAGTTAGAAGATGGTCGGCTTGTCCCGATGACATAAATAATTGAGAGCCGGAAGGCTCTTTTTTAATATTATTTGTTATACACATGTCTATCTATTATGATGGGCGCTAAACAATTCTTCCCATAAAAATAATAAGATGACTTTCATAGTACTTGGTGTGGTTTGTAGTGCTTGGATACTGCAGCACCAAGCAAGCTTACCATCAGCACTATTCTTCGCCATTGCATTCATAATAGTAGTGGCAATCTCATTTACGTTGTTTTTATTCCAACAGCAATATAGTAAAAAGCCTTTGCTCAGAATGGCTGCACTCCTGATTGCAAGTGGATTGCTTGGCTATAGTTATGCTGGAATTATGGCAAAAATTCGATTGAGTGATTCACTACCATCTGTATGGGAGCAAAAAAATATTGAAGTCATTGGCGTTGTCGCATCAATGACTAAAGTGCATGAGCAGGGTGAACAGTTTCGATTCTATATTGAACAAGTATTTACTCCAGATGCAAAAGTGCCCAAACACGTTTTACTTAACTACTATCACAGTAACCAATGGCATCACAAACCTAACACAACAGAAGCAATTAAGACAGAAAAACCGCCAACATTCAAAGTTGGAGAGCGATGGCGGGTGACGATAAAGTTAAAGAAACCACATACCACTTATAACCCGAACGGTTACGATTTTGAAGCATGGGCTCTGGCTAATAATATCCGTGCTATAGGCGTAGTGCGGCACAAAAGTGGAATACATAAAGAGAGAGATTTTGTTTGGCGACCAACTTACATCGTTGAGTACTGTCGGGACAAAGTTGCGCAGCATATCGCGATGACATTGGATAAGAAACCATATGCAGGTGTGATTAGGGCATTAGTTGTTGGGGATGACAGCAAAATTAGCAAGCATGATTGGGATGTTTATCTTTACACAGGTGTCAATCATTTAATGAGTATTTCAGGTTTACATATCACGATGCTTGCAGGTTTAGCCTTTACCGTTATTTCTTTCGTATGGCGCAGATTCTCAACATTGGTATTGTGTGTCCCAAGCAAAAAAGCCGCAACCATTGGCGGAGTAGTTGTTGCATTACTCTATGCATGCTTGGCTGGCTTATCTATCCCCACACAACGCACTTTGTATATGTTGATTGTTGTCGCAGTAGCCTTGTTGCTAAATCAGAGAGTTAACTTCTCGCGTGTATTACTGATTGCTTTACTTGTAGTCACTATACTTGACCCATGGGCTGTCATCGCGCCTGGTTTCTGGTTATCCTTTTCCGCAGTAGCCATTATTACTTATGCAACAGTTAATCGCTTGCGACTTAGGCATTGGCTGATAGAGGCAGTCAATACGCAATGGTCTGTAACGTTAGGTTTGTTGCCATTTTTAATCTTTATGTTTGCACAAGCCTCAATCGTTTCACCGATTGCTAATGCATTTGCAATTCCGATCATTAGCTTATTTGTTGTGCCGCTATCTATTTTAGGCGCACTGATTCCACTGGACTTTATCTTGCAGCTGGCACATAGCATACTGACGATTTGCATGATCGGTTTAAACTGGTTAGCGAGCCTCCCATTTGCGACATGGCAGCAAGCAGTGGTGCCATTTTGGCGAGTGGCTATTGGTATGGTTGGTGTGATTTGGTTTTTACTCCCGCGTGGAGTCCCGTTGCGTTGGTTGGGAATAATCTTGATGTTGCCAATGATAATAGTTGAACAACAGCATTTAGACATTGGTGAAATGCAAGTAGTAGTGTTAGATGTCGGGCAAGGCTTATCTGTGGTGGTTAAAACTGCAAACCATATCATGCTATATGACACAGGTCGTGCATACAATCAAGAAAGTGATGCAGGTGCTAATATTGTTTTGCCGTATTTACGTAGTCAAGGCATTAAAAAGCTCGATGGATTAATCATTAGTCATGATGATAACGATCATAGTGGCGGTGCTGCTTCTATTATGGCAAAGCTGCCTATCTCATGGACAGCTAGTTCCTATTCATTGTCAAAGCATCATAGTTTTAAACCATCTCAATTAAAAATACCTAATCAATTAACTTGTTTTGCGGGGCAAAAATGGCTTTGGGATGGTGTGCGTTTCGAGGTTTTATATCCGAGTGTGGAGAGTTATCAGCAGGAAAATATCAAAGACAATAATAGAAGCTGCGTCATTAAAGTGACAAGCCGCAATGGCACCATATTGCTGACTGGCGACATTGAGGCTGAGGCTGAGTCAATACTATTACAAACTCAACGATATAAACTGAAAAGTGATGTCATGATAGCACCTCACCATGGAAGTAAAACATCCTCAACTGAGTCATTTATTCAATCAGTGGGCGCAAAACATGTCATTTTTACTGTGGGATACCTAAATCGATTTAGACATCCCAGACCTCCAGTCGTAAGTAGGTATTTAGAGAAAGGAGTGCAACTTTATCGTTCAGATCACCACGGAGCAGTCTTGATTGATTTTATGCAAAACCACCCAATACAGCCAAGTTCTTGGCGTTTAGACAAAGCAAAGTATTGGCATGATAAATATTTGTAAAGACTAACTTGCCCAATGGTGCGCTTCTACGCTAAAGTAGCGTTAGTTTTGTTTTGACCGATTTAATGAAGGAGTTACCACTGTGTGGGAGATTATTTTAGCCGCTGGCTGGCC
>JBFIGM010000012.1:0-25618 GCA_041602315.1 Methylophilaceae bacterium
ACAATTAGAAGGCGCGTGTTTAGTGATTGCAGCTACAGATGATGAAGCAGTTAATGAGGCTGTTTCTCTGGCAGCAAAGGCGCAGCATATACCTGTTAATGTGGTAGATGCGCCCGCATTGTGCACGTTCACAATGGGTTCGATTATTGATCGTAGTCCTATTGTTATCGCAGTTTCTTCAGAAGGTAATGCACCTGTGCTGGCTAGATATATTCGTTCTAAAATCGAAACGATGTTGCCTTCAGCTTATGGCCGTATTGCAGCAATTGCAGGCGAGTTTCGGGATCAAGTTAAAGAAAAATTTAGTAGCGTCCAAGCAAGGCGTATTTTCTGGGAAGATATATTACAAGGGCCTTTTGTCGAGCGTGTTTTATCAGGGCAGGAACAAGCTGCTAAATCCTTCTTACAGGACTCACTTAATAATGCAGAGTCTGCGAAAAAGGGTGAGGTCTTTCTTGTAGGTGGGGGACCTGGCGATCCTGATTTGCTTACATTTCGCGCGTTAAGACTAATGCAGCAATGTGATGTTTGTGTGTACGATAAATTGGTGAGTCCTGAAGTGATGGAGTTGGTAAGGCGTGATGCAGAGCTCATTTATGTTGGTAAAGCACGTGATCAGCACACCATGCCACAGGAAAAGATTAATGATTTGCTTGCTAAGCTAGCACTTGAAGGTAAGCGTGTGTTGAGACTCAAAGGCGGGGATCCATTTATATTTGGTCGTGGAGGTGAGGAAATTGAGACACTAATGCAACACAATGTCCCGTTTCAAGTCGTGCCAGGTATTACCGCAGCAAGTGGTGTATCAAGCTATGCTGGTATTCCGCTAACGCATAGAGATTACGCACAGTCCTGTCTTTTTATCACAGGTCATCTCAAAGATGGTTCTGTTGACTTGGATTGGGAGGCAATGGTCAGACCCAATCAAACACTTGTCATTTATATGGGGTTAGTTGGCTTACCCACAATTTGTAAAGAATTGATTGCAAGAGGAATATCAGCTAATATGCCGATTGCAGTTATACAGCAGGGAACTACGCAAAGACAGCGCGTGCTGACTGGTACCTTGTCAGACATCGCTGAAAAAGTTGAGGTTGCTCAATTAAAAGCGCCTTGTTTAATTATTATTGGTGAAGTTGTTGTTCTCAGAGAAAAATTAAATTGGTTCAATCCTTAATAATAACTCAGCGACCCAATAGGTCAATCTGCGATGCCTGATCGGCATACGCGTCAAAAAGCAAGGCCTTCTACACCATCAAAATTTCATATTTTGGTGCTTGAGCAAGATATTACATTTGCGGAATCACTCAAATATGATATTGAAAAGGAGTTGCCAGTAGATGTTACTGTAGTTAACTCAATTAGTATTGCGCGCGCCATACTCCGTAAAAATCCAGATAAATTCTTTCTGAGTGTTTCCAGTGTTGTCAATTTTGATTCTGAAAGTTTCGAGAAAATTGATTTGCTTGCTGAGTTTCATATACCAGCTATTGTCATTGTCGAGCAGTATGAAGATGAGTTGCGAGATCAATTGATTAAACGTCATGTTATTGACTATGTTGTTAGGGAAACCAATCGTTCTGATACCAGTTATATATGTGATTTAATAGCGCGCATTCTCAAGAATGTTTCGATTAAAGTGTTGGTTGTTGATGATTCTAAAGTAGCGCAGTTTGTCATTACACGAGAACTATCACTGCAAAAGTTCAATGTGCTACAAGTCGACAATGGTTTGGCAGCTATTGAGATGTTAGAGAAAAATCCAGATATCAAATTAGTATTGGTTGACTATCAAATGAAGATGGTTGATGGTGTGACGTTTGTAAAAAAAGCACGCGAACTCTATCGCAAAGATGAAATGTTAATTATTGGTATATCAAGCTCTGGGGACCCGAGGCTGGCTGTTAAGTTTTTAAAAGCAGGTGCAAATGATTTTATATCTAAGCCGTTTAATTATGAAATGATGCTCTGCCGCATCAACCAGAATCTAGATATGCTGTATGCTGTTGATTATGCAAAACACTTATCTAATGTCGATTATCTCAGTAATGTATACAACCGACGCTATTTCTTCGAAGAAGGCGATAAGATATTTAGAAACTTAGCCAGAAATGAAGTGTTGACAGTAATGATGATTGACATTGATTTCTTCAAAAAAGTGAATGACCTATACGGGCACGATATTGGGGATGAAGTAATTAAGTCGACTGCTGATCAATTAACATTACATTTTAAGGGTGATATCGTTGCCCGGATGGGTGGTGAAGAGTTTGCAGTACTGAGTAAAAACCCAGAATATAGGCATAGTTTTTCACATATCTATGAATTTAGAGAAAAAATTGCAAAGCAAACAATTGAAGTCAAAGGACATAAAATAAAATATACCTGTAGTATTGGTGTTAACAATATATTAGGTAAAAGTTTGGATGAAATGATGGTGCATGCGGATCGCCTGCTTTATCTGGCCAAACAAGGGGGACGTAACCGAGTTGAGGGGCAGCCTTATACGCAATCAATTAGCAAGCGCGATAAAGTTAGTAGTGCTGAATAGGTAGTGATAGCCTCGCTTCAAGTCCACCGCCATCTCGATTAATTAGCTCTAAGCTACCATGATGCAGTTTTGCAATACGGTTGCAGATAGCCAACCCTAATCCACTACCACCTTCATTTTTTGTTCTAGCGCTATTTAATCTTTCAAAAGGTCGCAGTAGTCTTTCTGCTTGATCTGCTGGAATACCGGGGCCACGGTCAAGCACACTAATAATGATTTTTTCTGCCGTTATCCTGCTTTCTACTGCCACGCCCCCTTTGCTATATGCGTATGCATTTCCAACTAAATTGTCGAGTAATCTTTGCATTGCAAGCGGGCGTATAGGGATTAGATAGCTTGGCCCCAATCTTATTTTGAGATCCCTGCCCGCGCGGCTTTGACGTTCTGCAAGGGATTTCAGTAAGTCATTGATATCCATCATGCGGGTTGATTCACCCTCAACGCCACGTACAAAATCAAGGAATTGATGGATAATATTATCCATATCCGCGATATCCTCAATCATGCCTTCTTTCATGGGGTTAGCTTCATCATCGGGCAACATTTCTACTGCTAATCTGAGGCGTGCTAACGGTGTCCTGATATCGTGAGACACACCTGCCAACAATAAAGTACGCTCTGCGTCCAGTCTGACTAAAGCCTCTGCCATTTCATTAAATGTTTGGTTTACCGCTCTTAGTTCATCCAAATTATCTTCAGGTAACTTAGGTGCTGGTTCGCCATTACGCAATCTATCAGCAGCTTTAGCTAATAAATTGAGTGGCCGATTGATGCGTGCAGCGGTAATATAGGCTCCTGCAAGAGAAAGTAGACCAATCAGGGCCCCCCAGCCTAACCAGTGCAGAGGGAATGGACGGTCAACTTGAATTTTGGGGATTACAACCCAAAAATCATCCAATTCCACGTTGAAGCTAATCCATAAGCCTGAGATGCCGTAATGATTTACCGTTATGATAGTTTCTTCGCCAAGGCGCTCACGAATTTTTTTTGCAATCAGTTGGACAAATGGGTCTTGGGGTAGGGGTTCAATTTGTTCCATAAAGTCTGCGGCATAGACTCTTACACCTTCGCGTCCAGAGAGTTCAGATAGCAAAGCACTTCTTCTGTTCTCATGTGATGCAATCAGTGATGCGCGGGTATAGTTTACTATGGTCACCGCTTGTAACGCCGCCATCTCAGCACGGGGTTCGCGATCGAAATAATCAAATATTTTTAACGAACCATAAATACTAATTGCTAGAAGAATAGCAATTAACAGCATTAACCTTGCTAGAATTGTACGGGGTAATAATCTCAAATTATCTCTATCGTGTTAGAAATAATAGCACTTGTTAGGCTGTGGCTTCGCCGTCTGGTATGAAAACATAACCAAACCCCCACATTGTTTTCAAAAATTTGGGTTGCGCTGGATTTGGCTCTATTAGACGCCTCAGGCGTGAGACTTGAACATCAATACTTCTGTCGAATACATCTAGTTCACGACCACGCGCAAGCTGCATTAGACGGTCTCTAGATAATGGTTGCCTTGGATGTTCTGTAAAAACCTTCAGCAATGCAAATTCACCACTGGTAATGGTGATATTTTCACCGCCTTTGGTTAAGCTGCGGTTTGCCGCATCGAATGTGAATTCACCAAAACTAAAGGTTTCTTTTGAGCCCACGTTTGCCTGAGGACTATGCTCATGACGACGAAGCACGGCATTAATGCGTGCCAACAGTTCGCGTGGATTAAATGGCTTTGGTAGATAGTCGTCCGCGCCCATTTCAAGGCCGATGATTCTATCAACCTCGTCACCTCTTGCGGTTAACATAATAATTGGGGTAATTACATTTTGTGACCGCAGTCTTCTGCACACCGCCAAACCATCTTCACCTGGCATCATTAAATCTAGGACAAGTAAATCAAATGATTCACTTTCTAATGCGCTATCCATTTCTTTAGAGTTTGATACTGTTTTAATCTCAAACCCTTGTTCCGTAAGGTAACGCTGCAATAGCTCGCGCATGCGCAAGTCATCATCAACCATCAAAATTTTTTTATTTTCTGACATCACATTAGCTCTTCTGGGTTAACTGCATTTTATTTAATTTAACAATCGATTAGTATAGGTGTTCGCCGTAGATAAATCTAGAATCCGAAAAACTTTTATTTAAAAAAACGGTCACAAACAGTAGATAACATCGAGGCGGATTTAGTTACAATTTATTACAATTACACCATTATATGAAACATTCCACTTACAATGTTCATTCATTATACATCTCCGCTCTTACCAAGCAGTAGGTTTATTTGGAGTTAACAATTCAAAATATGCTAGCAAATAAATTGTTTTTCTGGTCGCAGTTTACAGTGCTTATAGTACTAAGTGTCATTTTTATATTTCCGTCTGTGGCTGATACAACTGTTTCATCAGAAAGCAATAAGGATGCGCTAGATTCTATTCCAACCCCCACGGATACTGACGAAAATAATTATGGGTTGGAAAAAACATTAGAGTATAACTTTAGTCCAGAAGACCGTGCGCGTTTGCGCAAAGCATTAATGGACTATGCAAGAAATAATGATCCTGAGCATATTCAAATTAGGCGTGAACGTCAAAAAATGCGAGAAAGCCTCAAAGAGCGCTTTACACAATGCAACAATGATTTAGATGACTCGCTAGATCGTCAGGAAGTGACTGAATGTTTGCCACAAATCGCGCGCCATTTTAATGCTGTTGATGTAGATGAAGACAATGTCATTACATTTGAAGAGTTGGAGTTAGCGCAAGCTAAATGGAGAGAGCGACATAAAGCCGCAGAGGCAAAATTAGAAGCACAACGCTTGAAGGCTGTTGAAGAAAGTATTATCAAAAAAGCAGCGCAACCAAAAAAGAGTAATCAGGCTTCGACAAAATCTGGTCAGCCCAGTTAAGATAGTTTATCTATAATAAAGCAGCTTTATAGCTGCTTTTATTTTAATGTTGTGAAGCGTAGCTATGGAATCTATAGATAATGACGTAGCAAATCAAATTGTTGTGCAAGTTGTCGGATCAATCACACAAGTAGATGCAATAAAATGGGATGCACTTGCTTCTGATATGCCGCTGCTTAGCCATGCTTTTCTCGCAGCACTGGAAAAGTCAGAATCAGTTGGCGCTTCGTCGGGGTGGAGTCCTTGTATTCTGATTATCCAGCAACAAGAAGACCTACTTGGCGCCATGCCTTTGTATGTTAAGAGCCACTCTTATGGCGAATATGTGTTTGATTGGGCTTGGGCAGATGCCTATCAGCAAAATGGTCTAGCCTATTACCCTAAACTCCTTTCAGCGATTCCTTTTTCTCCAGTTACCAGTGCTAGACTATTGGCAAAAGATCAACAGGTCAAAATACAATTGATTGAGGCAGTAGAGGCAATTATGCATAAGCATCAACTCTCAAGTGCTCATGTGTTGTTTCCAGATGAAACAGATGCAAATTTGTTTGAAAATGCAGGATGGTTAAAGCGCAGCGGGGTTCAATTTAGATGGCAAAACGAAAGCTATGATAGCTTTGAAAGCTTTTTAAAAACCTTGAGTCACAATAAGCGCAAGAAAATCCATCAAGAACGAAAAAAAATCCAAGATGCGCAGATTATATCTCGCTATGTTAGAGGGCAAGATGCAACAGAAGCAGACTGGGATTTCTTTTATCAGTGTTATTGCACTACCTATCGTGAGCATCATTCAACACCTTATTTAACGCGTGCATTCTTTAGTGAAATTGCACATTCAATGCCAGAGAACATACTATTGATTATTGCTGAGCGTGAAGGTAAGCCTATTGCGAGTACTCTGAATTTTTACAATCAGGAGACATTGTACGGACGCTATTGGGGTGCAACAGAATTTGTCTCTGGCTTACATTTTGAGCTTTGTTACTATCAGGCTCAACACTTTTGTATCAGTGAAAAAATTAAATATTTTGAAGGTGGCGCACAAGGTGAACATAAGTTAGCACGTGGATTTAAACCACGTCCGACTGTTTCATTTCATAAAATTGCTCATCCGCAATTTGAGATGGCGATTAAAGATTTTTTGTTGCGTGAATCTAAGGGTATTGCTAATTACACATCAGAACTCGAAGAGCGCGCACCATTTAAATCACAACCATTAGATAAAGGATCTGTGATTTAGAAATAGCTTACCAAGCAATCTGTTTGCCGTCATATGCAATAAATTTTCCAGTGGTAGCCAGGCTGAGCTTATCAATGACTTTACGTAATCCCCTTACGCTGGTTTCTGTATTAATAAGGGCGTTTGAACCTCCCATATCGGTTTCAACCCAGCCAGGATGTAAAGTAACTACTGCAATGCCAGATGGTTCTAAGTCTATGCTAAGGCTTTTCATCACCATATTGGCAGCCGTTTTTGTCGTGCGATACATATAGCTACCTCCACTCGTGTTGTCATCAATACTACCCATCTTGCTTGATAGCGTTGCCAGTTTTTTTAATTCACTTTTTGAAATGTGGGGTGTAAATGCTGTGGCAATTTTTAAGGGTGCTATGCTATTAATTTTAAACCCGTTTAACCAGTCTTCAACTTCTTTATCACTCAGTCCACCACTGGGGTAGACGCCAGCATTATTAATCAGCACATCAATTGCAACATTGTTTAATTGCTCGGCTAACGCATCAACTTGCTTAAAGTTGGCAACATCTAGAGGGTAAATATTGATATTACTGTGCTTGGCTGCCAATGCATTCAGTTTATCAGCAGATTCAGGGTGTCTGCAACATGCTAAAACGTTCCAACCAGCCTCAGCGTATTGCTTTGTGAACTCTAATCCTATTCCACGATTAGTACCTGTAATAAGCACCGTACTCATGTTTTCCCTCCAAGTAATGGAAACCAACTTTCAATAATGAGATATATATTAAGAGTGAATAAAATGTACATCAATCTAATTCAGAGCTATTAGTCCAAATGGGCGGTATTCAATCTATTTATAATAATTAAAATGACTGTTAATTATGCGGGAATAGCTCAAGAGGAAGAGCGCATTCTTTCCAAGGATGAGATGTCTGGTCGAAACATTCTTCCCGCTCCAATTACGCAATAAATAACTTAGTTTTTGCTGCATTTTATACATATGTATAATATAATGGCAGCAATAATACCAATAAGCAAGATTCCCCCAAGAGCATTTAAACTCTTGATATTGCAATGGTCTTGCTGCTCCACACTAGCCTGCCCAGCGCGTAAGCGTTGGGCATTTTTGTTGTATTTAGCGATGCAAGCATTAGCTATGCGATATCTCGTCAGGAAGAACGTCATTTAGTTGTGATAAAGTCATGCCTTTTAGGAAGTGAAGTCGATGGTTAAAGCTGCAATATTTGATATGGATGGGCTGTTAATTGATTCAGAGCGCATCATCATGCAAGCTTGTATTCAAGCAGCTAAAGAGATTGGTATTCACTATACGCAAACAGAGTTTGTGAATTTAATAGGTCGGTCATCTGCTGACTCAAGCAGAATAATGGCTGAGCAGTTAGGCGGTTTAGAAAATCTGAGTTTAGTAGGGGAAAGGGTAGATGTTATCCTAGCACAGCATAATCATGTATTCCCATTAAAGCCCGGTGTAAATTCTTTACTAGAGCACTACAAGCAGCATAATATTGCATGCAGTGTTGCATCTTCATCTTCTCATCAACATATTCAACATCGTTTAAGCCATGTGAATGTACTTAGTTATTTCATGCATACTACAAGCGGGCAAGAGGTAAGCAAAGGCAAACCAAATCCAGATATATATTTGTTAGCTATTGAGAAATTAGGTCTTAGTCCAGAGGATTGCATTGCCTTTGAAGATAGTGAGCAGGGAGCAAGAGCTGCTATTGCCGCGGGTTTGAAAGTGGTTGTGGTACCAGATTTAAAACAACCGAGTGAGTTTGTAAAAGTAAATAGTTTTAGGGTAATTGATAGCCTAAACCAGGCACTAGCTATGCCTGATTTAATCAAATGCTGAACGAGTGGTCAAGGTTATAATCTACTAATCTTTTCATACAATAAACCAAACCTTAAATCACTTAACTATATGTATGCATACCCAAAACTGACCCCTGCTGAACAATTAACGTTACCGCGATTAATTGCGGATCCAGAAGCGATGCAGAGCAAGTTTGAAGATAGCACGCATCAGCTCTGGCATTGTGAGACGGTAGATGGCCCTATGGTTTTAAAAGTCTGTGATCATGATGCAGTTTCAACATCACGCTTTTGGTATGGGATGAATGAGTTATTTGGGGCAAATTTCCCTAACAGTATAGGCCAAATATACAAAACACATACCTTACTATCTGAGAATGGTTGCTTTGTAGTGCCAGATTGTTTGGCAGCGTCAGCTAGTCGTTTTGTGCTGACTCGTTTCTTGGCAGGTAAAGATGTTGAGGTTAAGTGGGTAACTAATGATATGGTTGTGTTGCTTGCGAAGCATATTGCGCAGTTACACCAGCAAAGACACCAAAAATGGGGAAACTTGCATGCGCCTGCCTTTGCTTTAGCGAACTGGACTGACAAGTTATTACTTACCTTAAGAGAGTTGGTAGAAAAAAGTACTTCCAACATACCTGAATCACTCTTGTCTGAAGTTTTAGCACAGGTAACTAGATTGCGTGAAGTTGATTTTGTACCAATCATGCTCGATTTGCGGTGGGATCAATTTCGTATTCTAGACAGCAAGGAGGCTGATTATCCAATCGCCTTAATCGATTTGGATGCGTTTGCAATTGGACCGCGAGCGCTAGAGCTTGTTTTATTGGAGTATGTTTTAACAACAGAGCAATTTGATTTGTTTAGAACACAATACACACTTGAATGTGATTGGCCCGATTACAGTCAACAAAAGGCTAGTTATCAACTGCTATTATTTTTGATGAATGTACTAGGTGAAACGGACATTCAGAGATGGATGCAGCAAGACTACTAAGCATTCACAGATTTAGTAGATTGTTGTCTGTAGAGTTTTATCCAACTGACAAACCCTGCCATAGCAAGAATAGTATTAATCACAAATAGCACAGCTGTCGCGTAGTAGGCCGTTTCAATATAAAGCACAACTGCTGCAGCATCAATGATGATCCAGTATAGCCAATTCTGTAGAATCTTTTTAGCCATCAACCAAGTGTTTAACACAGAAAAGACCGTTATATAGGCATCTAACGCTGGGCTTTGAGATTGCCCAGTTAGGTCAAGATAACTAGTGACAGCAGCACTAATGAAAAAACCAATCAAAATAAATAGCAGATTGTTTGACCAGTCCCAACTACTAATCATCAAAGGCTCTTGGGCCGTGCCATTTCGGTGCCATAACCAAAAGCCGTACACAGCCATTCCCATGTAGTAAAAGTTGAGTAATGCCTGCATGGGAAGCTGGCCTTCCCAAAATAATAGGGTATAGATAACCGTACTAATAAAAGCAAATAGCCAGCACCATTGCGACTCTTTAGCGGCAAATAAAATATAGGCTACCCCCATTAAGGCAGCGGTTATTTCCCAACCTGACATTAGGCCAAAAGCCTCTATTAAAACGTTGGTGCTGGTATTTTCCATTTGGATGTCACTAAACGTCTACAACATCAGCTCGATCAGTACCGATAAATTTCATTGCAAACACACTGTGTGGCAATGCTGCAAATACAGCCTCTATCTCAGCATCTAAACAATCCATCACGTCACGGTATTCACCAAATACTTGTGTGCTGAGGCTGTTACGTTTTACTCGCAGCTTACCATTTGCTTCAAGCTTATCAATAAACGCCAAAATTGGCTTTTCATAGCCTTCGGTTAATGGGTACAAGCTAATATCAACTGAAATACGCATATTATTGCTCCTAGATATAAGATAAGAGGGCGTTAGCCCTCTATCAATAATTTAACTAATAATCGTAACTAACAGTCATTCCAGCCACACGAGGCTCACCATATTGAATAAATTTCTCTTTGATATAGCCAGTGGCCGGATTGTTTTCAAAAAAGAAACCACGGGTGGCATAGTCTTTATCAAATAAATTTCTAGCCCAGATGCTCACTTTCCAATGTTTATCATGTCGATAATCTGCACTCGCATTAACAATATCGTATCTATTCGATTCTGCATTATGGCTATCAGAGAAATAGAACTTATCTTTTCCTTCAATATTAGCGCGTAAAGTCCAAGCACTGGTGGCATAAAATTCTGCGCCTAAACTATAAGTGTAATCTGGCGCGTGTGCTACTTGACGGCCATTAAAACTAACACCCTGTACTGAGTGATTATCAAATTCCGCATCCAGTAAACCTAACGTACCTAGCATACGGAATCTATCGGTTATAAACCAATCAAGACTCGCTTCTAAACCCTTGTGAGTTGCATTTGAGGCATTACCAATAAAATCTAGAAAAGTAGCCGGGCCTGTGGGGATTGAGTTTTTAACTTGCGCATTTCGACGATCTGTATAAAAAGCAGCCAAAGTTGTTTTTAAGCGATCATTCAACCAGCTAGATTTAATACCTGCCTCTAAAGTGATATTGTATTCAGTATCAAATACGCGCTGATTTGTCGCTAGTAGGGCATTGTTATTCACGCCACCAGACTTATAGCCGCGTGATAAAGTGGTATAAAGCAAATGATTTTTATTGGCCTGATAGTTGAGCCCAAGTTTGCCACCAAATAAAGTTTCGTTTGTATTGATAGATAGAGCATCCGAATCATCATACTCTGCTTTAAAGTACTCAACACGGGCACCAGTGATGAAAGTTAGCTTGTCAGTTAAGTGAGCATCTAACTGTCCATACAATGCAGTGTTTTGCGTATCATAATCACCTTCTCTTGCAGTTGCGCCAAAAATGCCAAAGTCGGAGTCCTGTTTAAAAGCTTCATCTTGGTCTAAGAAAAATAAACCAATAGTCCAATCTGTTGATTCATTAAAAATGCGTCCAGTGGTATCAGATAATAAACGTAACTCTAAAGAATAATTGTCACGGTTGCGGTCAAAGCGTTCAAAACCAATATAAGGGAACAATGCAGGGTCAAATTGGCCTGCAAATCCCCAATCTGCATCATAACTATACACAATATTGCTGTTGAGGTATGTTGCTTCCGATTGCATAATCACAGCATCAGATAGTTGCCAATTTGCCTTGGCGCCAAAAGCATTTGTTATTTGTTTGTCTTCGCCAGGATTATCTGACAAGCTATTACGGCTATTGTCTAGTGTAAATGCATCATAACCATTATCAATATTTAAATGGGTATAGCTGAAATCAACCGTTAAATCATCAGTTGCCAATAATTTTAGTTTGCTACGGAAGGTTAACTCATCTTGATTTTGCGTATTGTCTCTATTCAAAAAATCATTATCCATATAACCATCAGATTTATGGCTATATAATGAGGCTCGGCCTAAGAGTTTATCTTCAACCAAAGTGCCACCAGCAGCTATACCAAAGTTACGTGTGTTGTACTCAGCAAAGCCAGTTTCAGCATGCATATCAAACTCTTTGGTCGGCTCTTTGCTGCGCATATTAATGGTACCAGCTAAAGCATTGGTACCAAATTTTGTGCCTTGTGGGCCACGTAAAATTTCAATAGAGTCAATATCGAACAGCGTTGCAGCACCACCAGTTCGGCTAAAATCAATCCCATCAATTACTAAGCCAACCGATGGATTCAATGGAGCACTGAACTGGCTGCGTTCACCAATACCTCGGATTTGAAAAAATTGACCACGAGACGCGCCACTAGAAATATTTACATTCGGGGCAAGGTTCAGTACTTCTTCAAGATGCTGCGCACCACGTGCTTCAATAGTTTCTTCATCAATTTCTGTTAGGCTAACAGGTGTTTCTGCAGCTGTGCTAGGACGGAAGTCAGCACTGACAATGACATCCGATACTTTAATCTCAGACTCATCTGCCGCAAATGCAGGTGCTGTTAACAGGAGGCCAATTAGCGCTAAGCGCTTGTTAATCGGTTTCAAAGAATATCCTTTCTATATAAAACATAAAAAGGACAGGAGAGATTAGCGGAAGAAAGTAATGATTATTGAGTGAGTTTCTTACTATAACCCAATAATAATTTCGCTTAATAAATTATGCTCTGCCTGTCCCTACGCCAGTATTATCTGGATCAGGTTCATTGGGTCCCTCTAAAAGAAGAAGAGATCTCAGGCATAAAAGCCACCCCAAGGCGATTTGATTTTGCAACCAAATATATATTATACGATGATAATTGCTGGTTCGGCTAACTCATATCAATCAGCCTATATATTTATCCGTGCAAGCCATCAATTCTAGGTTTTATTAATATGGGAATATAGATACTTGCAAAAATTGCAAATCCAATAATCCAAAAAACAGCTGACGATAATACCCAGACTGGGTATCGCGCTATATTCATCATTGGTAATAACACCCGACACACCATGCTTACTATGACACATATAAAAGCAAGGCTTACCCACGGTGATGGTTTTCTAATGTCTCGCCCAGTATGACCCAGTGCAACGCGAGCCATCATCCCAATAGTGATTAATCCAATACCGCCAATCGCAAAAACGTGAAGCGTAAAGATAGACATATTGGTAGCGCTCACCTGAAAACCATAAAACAAAAAACCAAAATTAATAAACCAAGCGGATAAATACAAACTCCACAATAAAGGTACTCGCCATAATCCAGGCGTGTGCCAATTGATTAAACGATAGCCATTTAACACAAATAAAGTCCATGCCAAAAGCACGGTATAGTTTGCTGCTTGAATAATAATAGCATTAATGAAAAGCGCTACAAAAATAAGTAGTATGCTTATATCTAACCATTTATACTGTTTTAACACTATTTTTTTGTCCGTGCCTCTTTCGATAAAAAAAGGAATAACACGGCGACCTATCATCAGAATAAGGCTAACTAATAATAAAAGTGCACCATTAATGGCATACAGCATGCCATTTTCTAATAAGCCAAAGTAACCAAGAAAAAACACCAAATTCCCAGCCACAAATAATAACACCTTGCTCACGACAGCTATTTGCTTCCACTGTTTGGCTTTAATAATGGGTAGAGCAATCGCACCTACCAGCATGCATCCAAATGCCATATCTGCTAATGCCGCCGCTGGTAAATAAGTTGTACCAAATAAAAAAAGTACTCTAGCAATCGCCCATAAGAAAAACAATGCAATCAGTGACCTTCCATGCACCGTTGCAACGCCTGTCCAGTTTTTAACAGCCGTTAACAAAAAACCAGCAACAACTGCTAACCCATAACCGTAAAGCATTTCATGAGCATGCCATTGACTTGGTGATATGTTGTTAATGTCGATATTGACTTGTGAGAAATACACCAGCATCCATAGCATGATAGTAAGGATGGCAAAAATACTGGCTCCCAAAAAGAAAGGTCGAAAGCCTAAGTTGAATAATGCAAAGCCATTTATGTCTTGTCCGGTTTTTTTGTTTAGTTGTATCAGCATGAAGAAGAAATTGTTTTAATGGCAAACGTAAATCATACGCTTATGCATATGGTTAGTCATTGATACAAAACAAACAACTAAAAACTACCGTAAGGTAATTAAATTGAATGTTTTATTGTATTAGGTAATGTTTATTACCTATCGGTAATTTATAAGTGCGACCAGTAGATAACTAAAGGCTATTAATTAGAAAAATGCCACAAAAGAAAACGCCCCAATCTCTCGAAAGGGGCGTCTAAATTGGTGGTGAAAGTGGGACTTGAACCCACGACCCCAGCATTATGAATGCTGTGCTCTAACCAGCTGAGCTACATCACCAGTAAACCGTTTTGCTCTAATTTCAGCAAGCCCGCAATTTTAGAGTTTTAGTTGCGAGTTGTCAAAATAAAATTACTTGTTTTTCGATTAATTTAGTCTCGATTCAAAAAGCAAAACTGAGGCTAGGCGGCAAGAAGTAAGGGATGAAGATAGTACGCTTAGTAGAGCTAGGAGGGGGTGCCGCAGCCAACACCACCTCAAAGATGATTTTTGAACGGATTTAAACGTTAAATCTGAAATGGACCACATCACCATCTTGCATAATGTATTCCTTACCCTCTAAGCGCATTTTCCCGGCTTCTTGCGCACCTTTTTCACCTTTATGTTTGATATATTCATCGTAGGCGATAATCTCTGCTCGAATAAATCCACGTTCAAAGTCAGTGTGAATCACACCTGCAGCCTGTGGCGCAGTGTCACCTTTTTTAATCGTCCATGCACGTACTTCATGCACGCCTGCAGTGAAATAAGTTTGCAAACCCAACAAATCATAGGCGGCGCGAATCACGCGGTTTAAGCCAGGCTCTTCTTGACCAAGCTCTTCTAAAAATACTGCTTTGTCCTCGTCATCAAGCTCTGAGATTTCTGCTTCAATCTTGGCGCATATACAGACAACTGGCGCATTTTCTTTTTCTCCAAGCGCCTTCACTTTATCTAGATAAGGGTTATTTTGAAAGCCTGTTTCATCAACGTTAGCAATGTAAAGCACTGGTTTTACTGTAATCAGACATAGCGGCTTAATTCGTTTTAATTGTTCCGCATCTAATCCCATTGTGCGAACTGGAGCGCCTTCATTTAAATGTGCCTTTACTTGCTCGCATAGCGCAATTAGCGCTAATGCCTCTTTATCACCAGACTTTGCTTTTTTTGCTTCACGTTGTAGTGTTTTTTCAACTGTTTCTAAATCTGCAAGCGCAAGCTCTGTATTAATCACTTCGATATCTGATAGTGGGTCAACTTTACCTGCCACATGCACCACGTTTCCATCATCAAAGCACCGTACAACATGAGCGATAGCGTCTGTTTCACGTATATTGGCTAAGAATTTATTGCCCAATCCTTCACCTTTTGACGCGCCTTCTACAATCCCTGCAATATCAACCATTTCTACTGTAGCTGGTAGTGTTCGCTCTGGCTTAACGATGTCGACAATGGGTTGAAGACGTGGATCAGGAACTTCGACAATACCAACATTAGGCTCTATCGTACAAAAAGGGTAGTTTTCTGCTGCAATACCCGCTTTTGTAATGGCATTAAATAAGGTTGATTTACCTACGTTGGGTAATCCTACAATTCCGCACTGCATATAATGTGTTGCCTTTGTTTGTTCGCGATAGGCGATTAATAATAAAGGCGCTATTCTAACCTTTTATTGCTTGTGCAAAAAGAAACGTCACTAAATAAAACACAAAGTATCCCCTGTTTGGTTAATTGAAATATATGTTTTTCAGTATATTATGTGTTTAATCTTATCGACTTTTTTATATGAAAAGAACAACAAGAGCAGAGGGATGGCATGTGCGAAATTGGTACGAGCTGCTACCATGGCTTGTGCTGGCCTTTTCTTTGCCTGTTGCTTATTTTGTGTGGAATGCTGAGCGTACTGCGGAGTTTAGTGTTCATCAGAATAAATTCGAGTACCAACTAAATCAAGTTTCCAATCAGTTTTTTAATCAACTCAATCAATACGAACAATCATTGTATGCAATCAATGGTTTTTTTGACTCTTCTACATTTGTTAGTGAAGCAGAGTTTGATGCATTTGTATCTGAGATATTAGATTCAAAGTTTTCCAATGGCTTAAATAGGATTGGTTTTGCAAAATTTGTTAATCCACTAGAGCCAGATACATTAAATAGTGCTGAGAGCAAGTTTAGATGGAAAATAGCTCAGCTGGATAAGCAATCAAATCACGCACCTGTACTATATCTAGTGGAGCAGGATAGACAATATCAGCATGAGTACATGTATGACTTGTTCGACAACAAGGTAGTTAAGACTGGATTAGAATATTCTGCATTGCATAACCAGATTGTTCTGTTAAATGATGTTAATTGGCCGGCATGGGCAGAACATTGTGAATGCTTAACGATGGTGATGCCTGTGTTCAAGCCTCTTCGAGGTAGAGGTGGTAAGCTGGGCAAAAGTCAGATTGAAGAGATAGATGGATGGGTATTCCTGCAGTTAGACTTAAAAACTATTTTTAAGAGTGTATTAGAAAACAGTAACACACATTCAATTCGATTTTCACTATACAAAGGTGCAGTTCAGACAAAGGATTACTTACTTTACGAAAGTACATCTGATGTCAGAGAGAACCAAGAGGCCTCAGCAAAATTTACCGCTAAACAACAAGTGGAATTCCTTGATCAAAAGTGGACAATGCTTGCGAGCTCACTACCTTTATTTGAAAAAAAACTAGATTATAAACAGTCAACTATCATCGGCTTGTTTGGTTTGTTGCTTGCAATCGCTTTAACAACTGTTATGTTTTTAGCGATTGCCAGAATACGTACATTAGATTCATTGAGGCATGTTAATAAAAGACTGAAGTTTAGTGATGATCGCTGGCGCTTTGCATTAGAAGGTTCCGGCGACGGCATATGGGACTGGGACATAGAAACAAATTATGTTGTTTACTCAAAGTTTTGGAAGCAAATGCTTGGATATGAGGAAGATGAAATTGGTCCAACGTTAGAAGAATGGCAAAGCAGGATTCATCCAGAAGATTATACAAATGTAATTGAAAGATTAAATGCATCACTAAAAGGAGAAAGGCGAAATTATTCGTTGGAATGCCGCTTACAATGTAAAGATGGTTCGTGGAAGTGGGTATTAGCTCGAGGCATGGTAGTTAATCGAAATGAGCATGGCGAGCCTTTGCGTATGGTAGGGACAAATACAGATATTTCTCAGTTAAAACAATCTGAAGAAATGGTTTGGCAACATGCAAATTTCGATGCATTAACTGGTTTGCCAAATAGACGGATGCTTAACGCAAGACTTGAGCAAGAGCTCAAAAAGTCAAATCGAACACGAAAAAAGCTGGCGCTGATGTTTCTTGATTTAGATGATTTTAAAGGCGTGAACGATACCTTAGGCCATGACTATGGCGATGCACTGCTGAAGCTGGCTGCAGAACGACTCGTCAATCTCGTGTATAGCGAGGATGTTGTTGCAAGGCTAGGAGGAGACGAGTTTGTTATTTTGATTCCTGAATTAGAAAATGAAAAAGTAAATAACCTAGATCTAATTGCGCATAAAGTGCTTGCATCACTATCACAACCCTTTGTGTTGGGGGATCAAAAGATTTTTGTTTCTGCAAGTATTGGTATTACTATTTATCCAGATGATTCTCAGTCCCTTGAAGAGTTATTGAAATGTGTAGATCAAGCAATGTATGCATCCAAGAAGAGAGGTGGCAACTGCTTTACCTATTTCACACCTGCAATGCAAGATGAGGCTATACATCGATTACACTTATCCAACGATTTAAGAGAAGCCTTAGGTAAAAATCAATTTTATATAGAGTATCAACCTATTGTAGAGTTAGGAACTCAGCAAATCTTCAAATGTGAAGCCTTATTGCGATGGAGGCATCCACAGCGCGGGGTTGTAAGCCCAGCTGAATTTATCCCTATTGCTGAAAACACTAGATTGATTAATGATATTGGAGGCTGGGTATTTAAAGAGGCAATCAAACAATGTATCGATTGGCGCAGTACAATTCACCCAGATTTTCAAATTGCAGTTAATAAGTCGCCAGTTCAGTTTAATAATAACGATGCTGAAAATAGGGGATGGCTACAAATGATTGTTAATAACAAAGCCCTCAAGAATTCAGTTGTGGTTGAAATTACTGAAGGTTTATTATTGGATGCTTCTATTCAAGTGGAGGAGCGATTGAATGAGTATCGTGATAATGGTATTCAGGTTGCCCTAGATGACTTTGGTACTGGCTACTCTTCTTTGGCATATCTACGCAAGTTCGACATCGATTATCTTAAAATTGATCAGTCATTTGTAGCGAGTCTTGAAACTAGCAATGAAGATAGAGTGCTCTGTAAGGCTATTATCGCAATGGCACACAATTTAGATATTAAAGTGATAGCAGAGGGCATTGAGACTAAAGAACAATGCGATGTCTTGACAGCAATTGGTTGTGATTTTGGTCAGGGACATTATTTTTCGAGGTCACTTGTGCCCGAACAGTTCGAGGTGTTTGTTAAGCAATTCAAATAGATTGCTTGTTTCTTATGCTTTGCTTTGAGTGTGCAACTTAAGCATTGCTTGCTCAAAGTCACCATTCAGTAAAAAATCCAACACTTTGCTACTATTGTCGATACTTTCATCAATGGCTGTTTGTTCATCTTTGGTTGGTTGTTTAAGTACGTAGTTTACAACCTCATTTTTATTGCCTGGGTGGCCAATGCCTAGACGCAAGCGCCAATAGTTCGGAGAACCAAGCGCAGCATGAATATCACGTAAACCATTATGACCGCCATGACCGCCACCGAATTTTAATTTGGCTTGTCCAGGGTTGAGGTCTAGCTCATCATGAATCACAAGAATTTCTTCAGGGCTAATTTTAAAGTAATTTGCTAAAGCAGCGACAGATTTGCCACTGGCATTCATAAAAGTATTTGGTTTTAATAACCATGTATTTTGGTTAAGTTTGCCTACTGAGCCATACATTTTGGCATCTAAATTAATGGGAGTGCCTGTTTGTTGCGCAATTAAGTCAATCCACCAGAAACCAGCATTATGTCTTGTAGCAACATATTTTTCACCTGGATTGCCTAGCCCTACCAATAATTTTAATTTTGCTGTCATGGTTATGATTTGCCCGTTTATAAATAAAAAACGCGCGTTCTATTGCTAGAACACGCGTTATTTTACAGTCTAAAGCTTATTCAGCATCACCTTCTGCTGCTTCATCAGCATTATCTTCAGCTACATCACCTTCGCTGGTATCTGCTGCATCAGCAGAGCCGCCGCGTGGTTTGTTGATAGAACTTACAGCTGGGTCGGCACCATGCGCTAGTTGAACAAACTCAACACCATCAGGCAATTTGATTTCAGACAAGTGGATAGACTCACCAACTTCAAGTGAACCTAGATCAACAGTAATAAACTCTGGTAAGTTTTTCGCTAAGCAGCTTACTTCAGCTTCATTCAGGATGTGAGCGACATTACCACCACCCAATTTAACGCCTGGAGCCGTTTCACCATTGATAAAGTGGAACGGTACTTTTACATGGATTTTTTCAGTCGCTGATACACGCTGAAAATCAATGTGCTGAATCGTATTACGAACAGGGTGTAGTTGATAATCACGTAATAACACATCTTCTTTTTTGCCATCAACTTCTAGACTTAAAATAGATGCGTGGAATGCTTCATGACGAAACTCCATGAACAAATCTTTATGGTCAAATTCAAGTGTGATTGCTGGATCATTACCACCATATACCACGCCTGGTACACGGCCTGCACGACGTAGGCGGCGGCTCGCACTCGTACCTTTAACGTCACGTTTGACGGCTTTAATATTAATACTCATTTTACTACTCCTAATTGGAACTACATAAAAATCTGTTATCCGCGACCAGATAACAGGGAACTAAATCAATCCATGAACAAAGAAGACACAGAGTCTTCTTTACTAATTCTACGTATTGTTTCGGCAAGCAATACTGCTGCACTCAATTGACGAATTTTTTTACAACTTCTTGATGCTTCACTCAGTGGTATCGTATTGGTAACCACTAATTCATCCAATGAAGACTCGCTAATGCGTTGTGCTGCTACACCTGACAACACGGGGTGTGTTGCATAGGCTACCACTTTTGTAGCACCTTGCTCTTTTAGTGCAGATGCTGCTTCACATAAAGTGTTAGCTGTATCGACCATGTCATCCATAATGACGCAAGTACGGCCTGAAACTTCACCAATAATATTCATTACTTTGGCTTCATTCGGTTTTGGTCGACGTTTGTCAATAATAGCCAAATCAGATCCTAGCTGTTTTGCAGCTGCACGCGCTCTAACGACACCTCCTATATCAGGCGACACTACGACTAAATTTTCATAATGTTGCTTTTTAAGGTCATCCAATAGAATCGAAGTGGCATAAATGTTATCAACAGGAATATCAAAAAACCCCTGAATTTGATCAGAGTGTAAATCCATCGTTAATAGGCGGTTTACACCAACACTTGTCAGCATATTAGCCACCACTTTAGCCGTAATTGCAACACGCGCAGAGCGGGGGCGGCGATCTTGCCTAGAGTAACCCAAATAAGGTATCGCTGCAGTGATACGACCCGCTGATGAGCGTCGTAATGCATCAATCATCACCATTACTTCCATCAAGCTATCATTATTAGGATGGCAGGTTGACTGCAAAACAAATACGTCACGACCGCGCACATTTTCAAGGATTTCCAGCATGATTTCACCATCTGAAAAGCGGCCTACATCTGCACGTCCCAGCGGAATACCTAGATTACTAGCAACTTCTTGTGCTAATACTGGGTTGGCATTGCCTGTAAACACCATCATGTTGCTAGTCGTTGACACGTGTATCCTTAAAAAATTTAAAAGCGTGTAAATCTCATTAATCTACACGCTTTGGTCTTTTAAATTATGGCTGAGGAGGAAGGATTCGAACCTTCGCATGCTGGAATCAAAATCCAGTGCCTTAACCAGCTTGGCGACTCCCCAATAAACTTTATCCCGTTAAATCATACAAAGGATGCTTGTTTAAACTCTTGGCTATAAAACCGTTAATATCGTTAGGTTTTTGCGAGAGTATTACTTCTGCCATTTTGTATGAATCAACTGCTACAAAAACAGATGCTCCAGAACCGCTCATTCTTGCTTCACCATATTGGCTTAGCCACTGCAGACTATCGGCAACTGCTTTAAATTCTTCACATACAACTTTTTGAAGGTCATTTTTAAATAACTTAGTATTCTGACCATCGGAAAAGTCCGCTATTTTCAATGGTTTCGTATCTTTTGTCAATCTGGAATTCGCAAATATTTTTCCTGTTGATACATTTATGCGTGGCGTAAGTACCACATAGTATTGTGTTGGTAGCGATAGCGGGCTAAGTATATCGCCAATTCCTTCTGCCCATGCATTTTGACCGAAAATAAAAAAGGGGACGTCAGCACCAAGCTTAACACCAATTTTCATTAACTTTTCACGCGATAAGTTTAGTTCCCATAATTGATTGAGCGCTAGTAGTACCGTTGCGGCATCCGAGCTGCCTCCTCCTAAACCTCCACCCATAGGAATCTGTTTTTGAACGCTGATTTCAACACCGCGTGTAGTGCCTGTTGCCTGCTGAAGAGCCTGTGCTGCTCGCACAGTCAAGTCCTGTTGTTCCATTACACCTTCTACATCATTGAGCCTTTTTATCTTGCTGCTGGATGTGGGTTGCAGGGAAATGGTGTCACAGAAATCCAAGAGTTGAAATGCACTTTGAAGTGTGTGATAGCCATTCGTCAGTTGTCCTGTAATGTGTAAAAAAAGATTGATTTTGGCAGGTGCTAAAAAAGAGTGCATAACCAGAATGTTACAATAAATTGGTGATTTTGAACTTACTTAACGAATGGAAGTGATTAATTATTTAATAATGAAATGCGTTTATGTAAGTAGGTTATATTTAATTGTGTCAGATTAATCTGACGGTAAGATCAGATGTTTCCCTATATGTGATTTAAACAAAAACATTAAGATTAAGTCTGTGTCATGATGAAGTGAGGGAATGCAATCAATTGAACTCAATAATCGTTTTATATCAATTAGGTAGAAATTAAATACTTACTCAAAGGAATTTTTTTTGGATCAAAAAATAAACAAAGCTTCAATTGCTGTTGTCGTACTTGCCATGCACCGCTATAAAAAATTGGTAAATACCATAGAGCGTCTACGGAGTTAGACAAGAGCTTTAGACGAAATTATTGTTGTTTTCCAAGGTGATGATAAAAAAATTAGGAATTGGTTAGAAGCTCAAGATGATTTAACACTTATAATACAAGATAATATCGGTAGCGCTGGTGGATTCTCTACTGGCATGCAGACAGCTATTGCAAATGGGCATGATTGGATTTGGATAACAGATGACGATGCTTTCCCAGAGCACAATACTTTGCAAAAACTTGTTTCAACAAAGTATTTTGATGATGAGACAACTGGTTTATTGAGTTGTGTTATCGTAGACTCTGATAAAGCGGTCTATATGTCGCCAGTGCCAGATGATGCGAATAAATGGTATGGCACGGTCTTGGATGAAAAATGTCTGCAAATTTTATCATCAGCCTGGCCAGGTTGTTTGATTTCAGCAAAAGCGATTCAGGCATACGGGTTACCAATAGAAGAATACTTTTTTTATGATGAAGATATTGAGTTTACATCGCGTATAGCACGTAATAAACCTTCCTATTGTGTCATTGATGCGGTAATGCATCATCATCAAGATTCATCCAGTAACTTATGGCAATCTCCAGACCGTTACAAACATTATGTAAGAAATAAGTTTGCAACAATCCGGCTGTCGGATGAGTCAATTGCAAAAAAGACTGCAAGACAATTTATCTGGATATTTAAATTGATACTAAGTGTATTAATTGGAAAAAGGCCAATTGGGGTGTTAGTACCAATGATTCATGGTTTTTTATTCTTTTGGCCAAAAATACGCTACCCAGAAGCAGCCCATCTCAGAAAGTAAATTGGCTCAAACGGTTTAACTGTTACCTTATTTCATCCCATTCATCAATAATTAGCTTAATGGTGATGATGTCATTATCCAATATTATTTTTTTTGGCAACGAATATACATCTTGATTTGAATAGCTGTTGTATTCAATGTTCCAGCCATCTTGGACTAAGGTTTTGGTTTTGCCATCATTGTCCCAAGTCATGGCATTAGCAATGCTTTGATTACTGGGTTTACCTAAAGCCCAGTAGCTGAGACCAGATAATGGCAGACTAAAGCCAAGCGTATCTTGGGTTAATGCTTCCGTATCTGCGGCTGTTAATGTTTGTTTGTTATCGGTAAAAGTAACTTGTTCAGGTGTCTTAATAATGTTTGCAACTTTTGCACCAAGTGGTGAGTAAACATCAACATTATCTTTACTAGCAGAGTGGTCCCAGGCAAGTCTGGCTGAGGCATTTTTCTGATCGCTGGTAACAGCAATACGGCCTTTAATGGAAAATCCTTGGATTTTTTCTATCGCAGCCATGTGTTTGGCATGTAAAACAGACGGTTTTTCTTGATTGATCGTCTCTTTAGATTCATTGACTGACGATATTGTTTGACACCCTGACAATAAAGCAGCTAAAAGAACAAGCCATTCAACTTGACTACGCTTGATTAAGTGAAACATGCTAATCAAAATTGTTGATTATTGTTATTACGGTTTAAATTTCTTGGCGGTACTAACCAAGAGGTTGTTGTTTGGAAAATCTTTTAAAGCGTTGTCCCATATTTTTTGCGCTTCCTCTTGCAAGCCTTGTTTCCACAACACTTCTCCAAGATGTGCAGAAATTTCTGGGTCTGCTTGAATCGAATGTGCTTTTCTTAAGTGCTTTACTGCCATATCATAGTTGCCAAGGCGATACTCGATCCAACCCAAGCTGTCTAAAATGTAATGATCATCTGGTGAAAGTTTGTGCGCTGTTTCTATTAGGGTTTTAGCTTCATTTAAGTTGATGTTGCGGTCAGCAAATGAATAACCCAAGGCATTGTAGGCAGCAGCATAATCAGGTTGCAGTTGAATGACTTTGCGTAATTCAGCTTCCATTAAATCTAATTTACCAAGCCGTTCTGCAGCCATTGCATAATCATAAATCAGTTGCGGTGTGTTCGGAACAGAGTTCACTGTTTTTTCAATTAGGTCAAAAGCCTCTTGATGACGATTAGCCTGAGCAAGCATTGCTGCTTCGCCCTGTACGACTGCCAGTTTCTGTTCAATCGTCAAGTCCTCCAGGCTATCCAACATTTCAATAGCAGCATCTAAATTTTTGGTGCGCGCTATTACGTTTGCAGCAGAAAATCTAGCTTCAAGAAAATGACTATTATTCGCTGGCACTTGGTCGTACCAGTCTAGTGCTTTGGCGTCATTCTTTTTGCGTTCCGCAGTGCGGCCAAGGTATATGTAAAGTTGCTCTTTGTCTTCGAAGCCATTATCTATTGCTTGCTGGAGATACTTCTCTGCCATGTCTAACTCGTCTGCTTCAAGTGATAACAGACCAACTACTGCACTTGTTTCTGGATTGTCTTTAGCGCTGTCAGAAAGTTTAATAAATTCTGGTTTAGCTTCTTTGTGTCTTTTTAAGCTAACCAGCAGTTTAGCGTAATTCATCCTGACTTTATTCGCATCTGGATATTGCTTTAAAAAGTCTTGATAAAAAGTGAGGGCAGCGTCTGGGGATTCTGTGGTGATGATTTGCCCCAACATTTGTGCACTGGTTTCCCAACCTGGTTTCAGCATATTAGCTTTTTCCAGTGCTTGCTTGGATGACTCTTTCTCGCCAGCGAGCCAGGCTGCTCTTGCAACTGCAAACTGTGCCTCTGGTGAGTCCGGATAGGGCTGCGCTAGCTCTTTAACAACGTTTAGCACTGCTTGCTTATCTTGTTGATTGCTCAGCAAGTCGTTGATATACAAGAAGCCATCCGCACGCATTTTATCAATTGATAGTAATCTTTTAATGTGTGGCATCGCACCTTGAATGTCACCTGTGGCAATGAGCATTTGTCCTGATGCTTGTTGTGCTTCTAATGAGTCTGGATCCAGCTCTGCCCAAAGTGTTGCTGCATCTAATGCCAAGCCTTGCTGGCGCGCATAAGCAGCGGATCTAGCTGCGCGTTCTGCTAAGCGAGGATCTCGGGTTTGTTTGGCTAAATCCAAAAATAACTGGCTAGCTAATGATAAATCACCACGTTGGCCCGCTATTTCGCCAAGTAGATATTTGTACACAAATTCGGCATTTGCTTCTTTGATTTTGGGTTCAGTGTCAGATTCGGCAAATGCAGGATTCACAGTGAATGCAAACACTAGTAAAAAAAATAATTTTTTTATATCGATCATTTAGAGATTATCCAGCTTAGGATGTTTAAACTATTGTTTAGTCCGTGACAGTTTGAACAAGTTCATCCATAATTAAGGGTTGGTAAAATATTAGGCCTTTAATTAAGGTTTCATTAATCGTACTATAACTTTTTGCTTGAAACTTATCCAGCGATTTAGTTTCCTAGGTAATTA
>JBFIGM010000013.1:0-25574 GCA_041602315.1 Methylophilaceae bacterium
GACAAGAAAGTGATTACATCAGTAACTGATTGACTCGCATATCGACCACCTTGTGCAGGTGCAAAGTAATCACCTGTGTATGCTTGTAAAGATGATATTGCCTCTCCAAACACCTTCAAATTATTTTCTTTTAGCGCTGGTAACGCCCGCATGAGTATTTGATAGTTAACTCTATATGTTTCTTCAATATCTGCTGCTTTCAGTTTTGCAAATGCCTTTTTTTCATCATCCCCATGTAAGCCTTCATGCGCATGATCAAAAATCAACAACATGCGCCACTCTGAAGGAAATGGCTGTTGGAAAATGATTGGGGGTATGTCTGTTTGCACTCCTCGACCGCCATCTATCACTAGCCCTCCATTCGCAAAGGTGCCAATACCGATTCCCGACCGTAACCCCCTCTTAGTTAGGCTTGCAATATCAGACGAACTGGCGTCTAGATTAAATAACCTACTGATACCCGCACCAATAGCTAGTGCCATTTGAGTGCCAGAACCTAAACCAAAATGTCGAGGAATTTCACGATGCACTTTGATACTAACTTGTTTTTTAATATTAAAGTGATCTAGGATTAATTGTTTATATTTAGTGACGTATGCTGGTGCTGATTTGTCATCAAAAACTTCATGCCCAATCGCCATCTCAAGTAGGGTGTCAGGCATATCTAAACCCAAGCCTATACTTCCAAAGCGCCTCCCTTGTGTAGCGTTTAAATCCAAAAAACCCATATGCAATCTTGCAAAGGCATTGACGGAGACATTTTCAGCTTGCTGTGATTGTTTGATGACCATTTTTTCTTTGCTTACCATGCAGCTTGTTGAATCAGGCATTATAGCGAGTTGTTTATAGCCACAAAAGACTATTATTCTAGGGTGACATTAATATTCTTATTTGGCATAATGAGGTCATTCCTAATAAATGTATAGTCAAGCAAATACGCTAAAATCAGCAATAACGCTTAATAAACGCTTTAATATCAATATCTAAAGGTCCTGTATGTCTAGCTACGTCATCCCATTTGAAAACCTTCGTAATACTGATGTGCCTTCAGTAGGCGGTAAAAATGCCTCTTTAGGCGAAATGATATCCCAACTGAGTGCCAAAGGTGTGCGCGTTCCTACTGGCTTTGCAACGACGGCGCAGGCTTATCGTGAGTTTTTAGCGCAAAATGGCCTTGATAAGAAAATCAATGCTGAACTGGATGCACTCAATGCAGACGACACGCAAGCATTAGCTATTTGTGGTCAAAAAATACGCAACTGGATTATGGAAGCTGACTTTCCAGAATCTCTAAATAAAGCAATTGAAGAAAACTATAAAAAATTAATTGAAAAATCAGCAAAAGGGACTACGTTTGCTGTTCGGTCATCAGCGACTGCCGAAGACTTACCGGATGCTTCATTTGCTGGTCAACAAGAGAGTTTTTTAAATATCCATGGCCTAGACAATATTAATCATGCCATCAAAGAAGTCTTTGCTTCTTTATACAATGACCGAGCTATTTCATACCGTGTCCATAAAGGCTTTGTTCACGCAGACGTAGCACTTTCAGCAGGCGTTCAGCAAATGGTTCGCTCTGATATCGGATGTGCTGGTGTGATGTTCTCAATAGATACAGAATCTGGTTTTAAAGATGTTGTGTTTATTACCTCTTCTTATGGTCTTGGTGAAACAGTTGTACAAGGTGCTGTAAACCCTGATGAGTTCTACGTTCATAAACCGCTACTCGCAAAGGGTAAACCAGCGATTGTAAGACGCACGATTGGCTCTAAATTAATCAAAATGATTTTTTCAGATGCAACGCAAGCAGGCAAGTCAACGCATACGGTTGAAGTAGACACTGCAGAAGCAGAACGTTTCTCTTTATCCGACGAAGATATTTTGGAATTAGCAAACTACGCGATGACGATTGAAGCGCATTATGGCTGTCCAATGGATATTGAATGGGGTAAAAATGGCTTAGATAACAAGCTATACATATTACAGGCACGCCCAGAAACGGTTAAGTCACAAGAGGCTAATAACAACGTAACAGAAACATTTACGTTGAAAAAACATGAGAATAAGCCACTTGTAGTAGGTAGAGCTGTGACGCAAAAAGTCGGTGTAGGTCCGGTACGAATTGTGTTAGACCCCGCAGAAATGCATGAAGTACAACCAGGTGATGTTCTGGTTGCTGATATGACAGACCCGAACTGGGAGCCTGTGATGAAGCGTGCCAGTGCTCTTGTCACCAATCGTGGTGGACGTACATGTCATGCTGCGATTATTGCACGCGAGCTTGGCATCCCTGCAATTGTCGGCTCAGTCGATGCAACAGACTTATTACGCGAGGGAGAAACGGTAACAGTATCCTGCGCTGAAGGTGAAACTGGCTTTGTTTATCATGGCGAAATGGAATACTCAGTCACCACGGAAGAGAATGAGCCACTGACGACACCTCCATGTAAGATTATGATGAATGTGGGTAGCCCAGACATGGCATTTAGCTTTGCGCAAACACCAAATGATGGTGTTGGTTTAGCAAGACTAGAGTTTGTCATAAACAATATGATTGGTATTCACCCTAAAGCCATCTTAAACATTGATGCAATGCCTGCAGCAATTCAAGCAAAAATAAAAAGCAGAGCGCGCGGTTATGCAAGTCCTAAACAGTTTTATATTGATAAAATCAAAGAAGGTGTTGCCACTATTGCAGCTGCTTTCTATCCAAAACCAGTTATCGTGAGAACTTCTGACTTTAAATCAAATGAGTATAAAAAACTCATCGGTGGCGATATTTATGAACCAGACGAAGAGAATCCAATGATTGGCTTCCGGGGTGCCGCTAGATATATTGATGAAGACTTTAGAGAATGTTTCGATATGGAATGCCAGGCAATGAAACACGTAAGAGATGTCATGGGATTTACCAATGTTGAGCTCATGATACCTTTTGTGCGTACGATTGATGAGGCAAAAGCAGTCACTGACATCATGGCTAAAAATGGTCTAAAACGCGGTGACAATGGTCTACGCCTTATTATGATGTGTGAAATTCCATCAAATGCCTTAATTGCTGACCAATTCTTGGAGTACTTTGATGGTTTCTCAATTGGATCAAATGACCTCACGCAATTATGTCTGGGTATGGACAGAGACTCCGGCATCCTTGCAGATGGCTTTGATGAACGCAATGATGCTGTTAAAGAGTTACTAAAAATGGCTATCAGTGCCTGCAACAAGCAAGGCAAGTATGTAGGGATATGTGGTCAAGGACCATCAGATCATCCTGACTTTGCTGAGTGGCTGATCAAACAAGGCATTAAATCTGTATCACTCAATCCAGATACTGTGGTTTCAACTTGGCAGCGCTTAACTAAGTAATAACAATAAACGCTCCTAATGTCACAACGCTCAGTATTTATCGTCTCGGATAGCACCGGCACAACTGCCGGTGCATTGAGTAAGCTGCTAGAGCATTTTCCCAATACTGAATTCACTATTTCTCGTTTACCATTCACTGATAATCTTGAGAAAATTGAAGCGGCAAAACTTAGTATTGAAGTAGCAGCTGCAGCCAGCAAAAACTTGCCTATTGTGATCATGTCGTTGGGCGATATAGCGCTACGCAAGAAATTAAAAGAAACGCCTGCCTACTATATTGACTTATTTAATACTTTTATCGATCCGCTAGGTGTAGAGCTAAATGAAACACCACTGACAGGTTCTGGCATTGCACATGGTGCTATGGGGCATAGTTATGATGAGCGAATAGATGCAATCAATTTCTCGCTGAATCATGATGACGGTCAAACTGATGCAAATCTAGATGAAGCACAAGTAATACTAGTTGGCGTTTCGCGCTGTGGAAAAACACCCACCAGCCTTTATTTAGCAATGCAGTTCGGCATTAAAGCTGCTAACTACCCTCTTATTCCAGAGGATTTTGAGCGAGGCACTTTGCCCAAATCGCTGCTCAAGCACATTGACAAGATATTTGGACTATCAATCAAACCTGAGCGACTGCACTCAGTCAGAAGTGAGCGCAGGCCTGATAGCTTTTACGCATCATTAAGCAATTGCCGTAATGAGATAGCAACTGCAGAGAAAATGATGCGCAAGTACAATATAAGCTGGGCTGATTCAACGAGCCGATCTGTTGAAGAGCTATCTGCAATTATCATGCAGAAAATAAAACAACCAAAAAAACAAATCCACCCAGCTGAACAAAGAATTAAATAAGCCAAGCCTTTAGTTTAGGTAAGGCTTTATTTCTCGCAAAATATCTTCTGAATCGGGTTTGGTCATACTAGAGTATGCAGTAATTTTTTTGCCTTTAGGCGCAATCACATATTTGTAAAAATTCCATTTTGGGGTGGTGCCTGTCCGCTCTATGAGCTGCTTATAAAACGGATTTACATCACTCCCTCTTACTGCACTTTTGGACATCATTGGAAATTCAACGCCATAAGTCATTTTACAGAAATCACCAATTTTCTTATCATCAGATAATTCTTGTTTAAAGTCGTTTGACGGAAAACCAATCACTAGCAAGCCCTGTGATTTATATTGCTTGTACAGCCCTTCTAGCGCCTCAAACTGTGGCGTGAAACCACACTTACTAGCAGTATTAACCACCAAAATTGGCTGGTCTTGATAATCACATAAATTAAACGTCTTTCCATTTAATGTCTTAAACTGATGATCATAAAGCGCATCACATTCCGCGTATGCCATTGTATTTACTCCAACCACTAAAAGTATTGAAACCAGAAATTTAATCATACTACCTCCCAAATAGAGATATTGTGACCATTGATTATAAAAAACGTTCTTGAACTAAGTGGATCACTTTATGCATCAAATAACAAGTATTGATGTTTCCTTCCATTACCATTGATGACAATATCTGTCACCCATTCGAACAATATTGGCATATGTTGAACTATCGGCACACTTGATGATATTGCTGGCATTAATATCATGTCAGAACAAACACCTCCTTCTTCATAAACAAATATTTCTTATAAATATCAATTAGTTAAATAACAATCTTTCTAATGGCATAAAAAATGCTCAATCCTAACTAATGACTGTTATAGAAGTTGAAGGAAAGAATAAATTGCAAAATGTAAAGCAAAACATTAAAAGTAAAATCAATGACATAGATAAAATGCTCAATGATTTAGACTCCAATGAGAATAAGCTTAACAAAGCTGATGATATCAATTCAATTATTGATATCAATCAATTGGATGTTGTTGATGTGCTTAACAACATACTGAATTAATGCTGCGTTTTCATTTTTTTGGAATCTATTGATACTAAAAACTGGCATGTTATATGCATGTTACTTAGCAATAACTAACATTACATTTTTGATAGAAAGAAAGGTAAGGTTACTAAAATGGCAGAAACAAGAAATACACTAAAAGAAATAGAGCTTCTTGATCAAAGACTAGAGGACCTAGCAGGTGAGGAACTCAGCGAGTTTAATGATGATTTCGAGCTAAATGCAGATTTAGATAAATTTACTGATATGGATTTATTTTCTGAAATAGACAGTTATCATTAGTTATATAACTAGCCCTAACGTTTTTTGCACCAAAATAGAACATACAAAGCTTCAATATTTATGATGTAGTTTTGTATAAGTATGCAGATTAGCGAGGTTGCTTGCGACGCTCGAACTGTTCAAATGGGACTTCATCAACTTCGATACCCATATCGAAGATAATTGGCAATTCGTCTTCACCAAAAATATTTTTCATAAAGAAGTTATTCTGAATTTCAAATAATGAAATGGTGTTTCTAGGCGCTTTTCGGCGTTCAAATTGATCAAAGCTGACCTCTTTAACCTCAAATGCCAAATCTACCATTATTGATGTGCCCTATATCTCTGCTTGTTAAACAGTTTCTGTAATATATCCAGACCTATTATGGGTCGCTTCAATAAATCGACCAATAGCCCCAATAGACTAAGTCAAAGCTTAATGCTGGCGGAGAGAGAGGGATTCGAACCCTCGATAGAGTTGCCCCTATACCACCTTTCCAGGGTGGCGCTTTCGACCACTCAGCCATCTCTCCGCGATTTAGTTCTAACAAAAACTGGCTGAGATTATAGCCGATGGCTGGCATTAAAACAAAAAGAAAGTACTGGTCACCCTACTCTATCAATGATTTGATTTAAGCATATAGGTATTAATTTTGCCTTTACCTTTTACTTGCACTTGCTTTCGAATTTCAAATTCAAATTGATCTTTTACTAGCATGTAGCTCGCTTCACTCAACTGTATGCTATTAGTGATTGCTGTTTGTTCCATGCGGCTCGCCATATTTACGGTATCGCCCCATAAATCATAAGCAAACTTTGACGTACCTATAACACCAGCCACAACAGCACCTGTGCTGATCCCTATTCTCATTTGTAACGCATTCTGAGTACTCTCATTGAAGCTGGATAATACTTCAAACATTTCTAGTGCTAACTTGGTTACAACTGCAGCATGGTTATCTAAATGATTAGGCGCGCCACCAACAACCATATAACCATCACCAATCGTTTTAATCTTTTCTAAACCATGCTTTTCAGCTAATTGATCAAATTGAGAAAATAACTGACTTAACATATCGACAAGTTGGGTGGCGGAAATAGAAGCTGTCAGCTTGGTAAACCCCGCAATATCTGCAAATAAAACAGTTACAGACTCATGACTGTCCGCAATGCGCATATCATTATCTTTAAGCCGATTAGCGATTGATTGCGGCAATACGTTCAATAACAATTTTTCTGAACGGGCTTGCTCTAACGCTAGCTCTTTTAATGTACGTTCTTTTTGACTCTGAAAGTAACGCATAACAGCATATAAAATACATGTTGTTCCCATGATATTCATTAAGAAAAAGGTGTCTTTAATATCTGCTGGAATTGGCAAAGAGTTGAGCATGAATTGATCATTTAAAAACCACGAGAGGCCAGCCAACAAGGCAAACAACAAAAACCATGCTGTAGATTGACTGGTTCCTAGTATCATCAATGCACCAATCGGTGACAAAATGGCCCAAATGGCAATACCACTTGATGCCTGATAACCACCAATGACCCACTGCATAAAAAAAGGCATGACTAACAGCATAATGAGCTGTGTAAAAATAAAATATTTGAATTTTTGATAGCGATAGAAAATCAGCAAGCTAGCATAAGATATAACAATATAAATGTAAGGGAATAAAGCCATCAGCGCGTATCCCTCCCCCAAACCAGAGAGCGTATATATCCAAAAAATCGATACAATACTTTCTGCAAACACCAGTATTGAGAGGATAGCTTTACTTAAAACAGAATCCGTTGGTCGGCTGATACTATTCCAAAAAGCTCTCGTCGTTGTACTGAATTCAGTTTTTGATTCAGCCATAAGCAAATAGTTACCCTTATAAACACATCTGTATAAAATTTAATTTAAGCAAACTATATATGATGAAACTAAACAACGCTATGGTTGCCTAAGATTTTAATATAAATTTCGATAATATCCTTATTGCTTTATCAGCAACTTAGGTTTATTGTCTTATATAAGAGACATCGCTCTTAGCCTTTATTTATAAGGGTTACAGCAAATGATGTCGCTTTTTTAGCAAATAATTTAAAACCATTTTATTTATTGCGGCTTGGTAAATAGAAAACATACGAAATCACTAGAAAACCTAGAGGAGTTAGCATGAGTTTGGATACACTAAAAGCACTTGGCGTCACAATCCCATACAAAGAAAAATATGATAATTTCATTGGTGGCAAGTGGGTTGCACCAGTAAAAGGCGAATATTTTGATGTCATTTCACCAATAACTGGTAAAAATTATACAAAAGCAGCGCGTTCAAGTGCAGAAGACGTTGAACTTGCGTTGGATGCTGCTCACGCGGCCGCTGAAAAATGGGGTACAACCTCTACAACTGAGCGTGCAAACATCCTATTAAAAATCGCAGATCGTATTGAACAGAATCTAGAGCTCATTGCAACAGCTGACACTGTGGATAATGGTAAGCCTATTCGCGAAACAATGAATGCAGACATTCCACTAACTGTTGATCATTTCCGTTATTTCGCGAGCGCAATCCGTGCACAAGAAGGTGGCATTAGTGAAATTGATAATGATACTGTCGCCTATCACTTCCATGAACCGCTTGGTGTAGTTGGACAAATTATTCCTTGGAACTTCCCTATTTTAATGGCTGCTTGGAAACTTGCACCAGCACTTGCAGCGGGTAATTGCGTAGTATTAAAACCAGCAGAATTTACCCCAATTTCTATTCTGGTCATGATAGAAACCTTCGCAGACTTGCTTCCACCTGGCACTGTCAACATCGTTAACGGTTATGGACGAGAAGTTGGCGCACCTCTAGCAAATAGCAAGCGTATTGCAAAAATCGGCTTTACGGGTTCAACTGCAACTGGTCGCGCAATTGCAGGTGCAGCAGCAAGTAACTTAATTCCTGCAACGTTAGAATTAGGTGGTAAATCACCGAATGTTTTCTTTGCTGACATTATGGATGAAGATGATGCATTCTTTGATAAAGCCATTGAAGGTTTGGTATTGTTTGCTTTCAACCAAGGTGAAGTTTGTACTTGCCCGTCACGTGCGATTATTCAAGAATCCATTTATGATAAGTTTATGGAGCGTGTTTTAGAGCGCGTTAAAGCAATTAAACAAGGCAACCCATTAGATCCAAACACCATGTTAGGTGCGCAAGCATCGCAAGATCAGCTTAACAAAATCATGAACTATATTGATATTGGCAAACAAGAAGGTGCAGAGGTATTAATTGGTGGTGAACGCAATATACTTCCAGGAGAATTTGCAGAAGGATATTATGTGAAGCCAACATTACTTAAAGGTCATAATAAAATGCGCGTTTTCCAAGAAGAAATTTTTGGTCCTGTGCTAGCTGTTACAACTTTTAAAGATGAAGCAGATGCGTTGGCTATTGCCAATGATACAATTTTTGGACTGGGTGCAGGTGTTTGGAGCCGTAACGGTACAACTGCATACCGTATGGGCCGCGGTATTAAAGCTGGTCGCGTTTGGACGAACTGTTATCATGCCTACCCTGCACATGCCGCATTTGGTGGTTATAAAGAGTCTGGCATTGGTCGCGAGAATCACAAGATGATGTTAGACCATTACCAACAAACTAAGAACTTATTAGTCAGTTACAACCCTAACAAGTTAGGCTTTTTCTAATTGATTGGTCAGTAATCAGTAAAATGAAAAGGGCGAATTTTCGCCCTTTTCATTTTGAATCTTTAAGGAGATAGAATGACAGCTGAACGAGTATCTGCTACACCAGCAGCAAAAGAGCTCATACGCAAACTTACAGCTGAGCATGGTGAAATTGCATTCTTGCAGTCTGGTGGTTGCTGCGAAGGCAGTGGACCGCTTTGTATGCCTGCGAATGAAATGCGTCCGAGTGCGATGGACGTCATTCTTGGCCAACTTGAGGGGGCTACATACTATATGAGCGATAGCCACTTTTCCTTTGCGGAAAACATGCACACAATTCTGGATGCTGTACCTGGTTCAAGTGGATCTTTTTCATTAGATTGTGGCACTGGAATGGCATTTATTACCCGCGGGAGACTCTATACGGATGAAGAGTTAGCTGATTTGGAAAAAAATCCAGTCAAACGCTGCGGTTATTAAGCAAGTTAATGTAAAATACACGCGGCGGGTCTCCTCGCATTGTAAAATAGCCAACCTGGTCAGATGCGGAAGCAAGCAGCCACAACTATTGAGCAAGTGCCGAGGGCAAGGCTCGCCACTCTATCTTTATGCAACTGTATGCAATTATCAGCTAAAATAGCGCTATGTCTCACCAAGTTCTAGCTCGCAAATGGCGCCCAAAATCTTTTGAAAGTCTAGTCGGACAACCGCATGTTGTACGCGCACTCAGCAATGCACTTGACCAACAAAGAATTCATCATGCTTACCTATTCACTGGCACACGTGGTGTTGGTAAAACAACATTAGCGCGCATCATTGCAAAGTCATTAAACTGCGAGACAGGTATTACCGCAAAACCATGTGGTCAATGCGCTGCTTGTACTGAAATTGATAAAGGTCGCTTTGTCGATTTGTTGGAAGTCGACGCCGCAAGTAATACCCAAGTTGATGCAATGCGTGAGCTGCTTGAAAATGCGCAATATGCGCCTACATCAGGCAGATTTAAGGTGTACATTATTGATGAAGTACACATGCTGTCTAAAAGTGCGTTCAATGCCATGCTTAAAACGCTGGAAGAGCCGCCTGAGCACGTTAAATTTATTTTGGCGACCACAGATCCTCAAAAAGTGCCTGTAACTGTTCTATCACGCTGTCTACAATTTAACTTACGACAAATTGCTAGCACAACAATTGTTGAACACTTGGAATATATCTTATCAGAAGAAAATATTCCATATGAAAAACCAGGTGTACAGTTGATTGCTAAAGCTGCAAACGGCAGTATGCGAGATGCCCTATCGCTAACTGATCAGGCAATCGCTTATGGTAATCAAGCAGTTCATGAAACTGATGTACGCAGCATGCTAGGTGCTATTGATCAAAGCTATCTGTTTGATATTATTCACGCATTGATTAATGATGATGGTCCAGCTTTGATTGAAAAAGCCAAAGAAATGGAAACTAGGAGCATTTCTTTCGAAGCAGCACTAAATGATTTGGCTAAATTATTGCACCAAATTGCTATTGCACAAGCAGTGCCAGAAAGCATTAGTCATGATTTACCAGAACGCGATGAACTTTTAATACTTGCTGAAAAAATATCTGCAGAAAAATGTCAGCTTTATTACCAAATTGCATTATTGGGTGTGAGAGACATCAGCCTAGCGCCAGACGACTATGCAGGATTTACGATGAGCTTACTTAGGATGTTAGCGTTCACACCATCAGATACAACTTCGACTCAAAAAAAAAATAGTGTAACGCCACAAACAGAACAACGTAAATCATTATCCGAGTCATTGCAGCAAGCTAAATCCAACTTACAGGATAGCGAAATAACTGTAGATAACCCTATCTCAAAAGAAAAAGTCGAGGCAGACAGATCAGGCGAGCAGCAAGGTTCAAATGACTTACAAGCTAAAAAAACCGCACTTAATCATGCTAGCCAGCATACCTTTGACGGTAACTGGCGCTACTTAATTGAAAAACATTTAAATTTAGGTATCGCTCGTGCACTCGCCCAGCATTGCGAGATGCTGTCTTATGATGAAAATAGCATTTCGCTGAGAGTAGCAGAAAAGCAAAAACATTTAGTTAGCCCTACCTATCAAGAAAAATTATCGAATGCAATTAACAACCACTTTGGTAGGAAAATTAAATTAAATATTGCGATTGATAGTGAGGCGAACACACCTGCAAAGCAAAATGCCGAAGAAAAAGCAGTATTACAATCGTCGGCTGAAGATGCCATCATGAATGATGCATTTGTCAAAGCACTCATACAAGATTTTGACGCAAAAATTATTCCAAACAGCATTAAACCTACAACATAAAAGGAGAACGATATGAAAGGCGGCATGGGAAACATGATGAAGCAAGCACAAATGATGCAAGCTAACATGCAGAAAGCACAAGCAGAACTAGCGAATATCGAAGTAGAAGGTCAAGCTAGCAGCGGCTTGGTAAAAGTCACAATGACTTGCCGTAATGAAGTGAGGCGTGTAGAAATTGATGACAGTGTTATGGATGATAAAGAAACACTGGAAGATTTATTAGTAATCGCTTTAAAAGATGCCAATCAAAAAGCGGAAGAGACAACAAACGCTCGCATGAGTAGTCTTATGCCTGCAGGTATGAAACTACCCTTCTAAGCACAAACAATCTGTGAAAAATCCACCTGCTTTAGAACACCTGATTGAATCGCTAAGATGTCTACCGGGGGTTGGCCCAAAGTCAGCATTACGCATGGCTTATTATTTGTTACAGCGAGATAGAAAAGGCGCCAGTGGTTTGGCAAATGCATTGAGCACCGCGTTACAGACAGTGGGGCATTGTCAGCTTTGCAATAATTTCAGTGAACAACCGACCTGCTCGTTATGCGCTTCTGAAAAGCGTGATGCATCAACCTTATGCGTCGTAGAGATGCCTACTGATGTCATGATGCTGGAACAAACGCAATCTTATAATGGACTTTATTTTGTCCTAATGGGCCGACTATCACCATTAGATGGCGTAGGTCCAAAAGAAATTAACTTGGATAAACTGATTAAACGTGCTAAAAATGGCACCGTTAAAGAAGTTGTACTAGCAACAAACTACACTGTTGAAGGCGAAGCAACAGCGCACTATATTATAGAGCTTCTGAAAGCACGCGATATTAAAGTCAGTAGAATTGCACGTGGTTTACCTATGGGTGGCGAAATTGAGTATGTAGACAGCGGCACGTTGGCGCAAGCTATTGTAGAACGCAAACGTATTAATTAAGTACAGCCAGTTACCAGCTGGTCAGATTATCGTAAAAATATCGGTAGGCGTTGAAATATATGCATCAGCACCCCATGTGTGAGGTTCATCGTGTTGATCAATATAGCCATACATCGCAACAATAGTTTTCATCCCAGCTGCTCGCCCCGCCTCAATATCCCGCGCAGCATCACCCACATAGATACATCCTTCAGGATTGACTTTTGCGCGCTCACAGGCCAGTAGTAGCGTATCTGGTGAAGGCTTAGGCTTAGCTGCATCATCGCCACTGACAACACACATAGCACGCCGGTTAAGACCTAAATATTCAACGAGAGGTGTCGTAAAGCGTCCAGGTTTATTCGTTACAATTCCCCAATTCAACCCACGACTAGTAATTGTATCCAATGCCTGCTGCATGCCATCAAACAAAACAGGGCTTCTAGTTAATACACTTTCATAAAAATGCAAGTACTCATCTCGCATTTGAATAAAGTTGCTGTCGTCAGGCGTAATGCCAAATCCTAATCCTAGTAAGCCACGTGAGCCATGAGATGCAAATGGGCGAATTGCTGCGTCAGACAAGACTGGTTTGCCATGTTTCTGCAATTGCAAGTTAAGTGCATAACCCAAGTCTGGAGCAGTATCGACTAACGTGCCATCTAGGTCAAATAATATTGTTGTTACCATGGTTCATCACATTTTAATCATGTGAACAAGATAGTTGACTGAAACATCCTCTCCCAGCGTATAGTGTTGGGTAATTAGGTTATAACTCATACCAGCCTGTTGTTTCAAGGATAAACCTGATTGCCTACCCCAAGCCGCTAGCTCATGTGGCTTGATAAATTTGGCATATTCATGTGTGCCTTTTGGCAGTATATTCAAAATGTACTCTGCCCCTAATACTGCAAATGCATAAGCTTTTGGATTACGATTAATTGTAGAAAAAAATACGTGTCCATCAGGCTTAACAAGTTTGGCACAAGCGTTAACAATACTAGATGGATCAGGGACATGTTCCAGCATTTCCATGCAGGTCACGACATCGTATGTGGCTGGCTCAAGGTCTGCAAGCGCTTCAACGGCTATATGCCGATAATCTACTTCCAACCCAGTTTCTAAGCTATGCAACTGTGCTACTTTTAGTGCTTTTTCACCCAAATCAATACCAACTACATCAGCCCCTTTTTCTGCCATAGATTCTGACAGAATACCACCACCACAGCCCACATCGAGAACACGCTTACCTTCCAACAGAACAGCATTATTAATAAAGTTTAACCGTAATGGATTGATCTCATGTAACGGTTTGAATTCACTGTCTTTATCCCACCACTTATGAGCTAACTCACCAAATTTATTTAGCTCAGCAACATCCACATTTTTTTCCATTGTGTTATTCATATTTTGCCATACATTCAATTATTTAAATCCATTTACCTTAGGCTGCCACTTTATCAAAATCTCTTCTAATTCACGTGGCTCTACACCACTAAACACACCTGCACCGCCTAATGGTTTATGGTAGCGCAATACACCTTCGACCCAAACATGACTAACTTGTTCGCGTCCTGCAACATAAACTAAATGCGAGATAGGGTCAAAACATGGGTGCATATTAATATCTGAAAAAGCAACCGCAGTTAAATCGGCTGACTTCCCAACTTCGATTGATCCGATTTTATCATCCAATCCTAGTGCCCTTGCACCATTAATTGTTGCCATTTCTAAAGCTTTATAGGCAGGTAAAGTGGTAGCATCCCTACTGGTACCTTTCGCTAATAATGCCGCGAGCCGCATTTCAGTGAATATATCTAATCGATTGTTGCTGGCTGCACCGTCAGTACCTAAACCAATATTGATGTCATGCTGTAAATACCGACTTATTGGTGCAATGCCGCTGGCCAACTTTAAATTAGAGGTCGGGCAGTGCGCGATACTACATCCATACTCTGCCAACATTTGCATTTCAACATCATTCATATGAACGCCATGTGCAAACGTAACATTAGGCCCTAATAAATCCATATTGGCTAACCGAGATAACGGGCGCAGACCAAACTGTTTTTCACTTTCTGCAATCTCCGCTTCTGTTTCATGCAAATGTGTATGCATCGTGATATTAACTTGATTTGCGAGCGTAGCAACACGGATAAACGTATCATCAGAAACTGTATAAGGTGCATGCGGGGCAAAGCTAAAGCTAATTAGCGAATGGTTTCTCGCAGAATCACGCGCATACAACCCTTTTTTAATATAATCATCTGCATCATTTGCATATTGTGTGGGAAATTCAATCACAACCAAACCAATATTTGCTCGCATTCCTATCTTGCTACTCGCTCTTGCTGTTTGATCGGGATAAAAATACATATCATTGAAAGTCGTAACACCACTACTTAACATTTCAGCTGCAGCTAATACTGTTCCATCATAAACAAACTCAGGGCTTACCAGTTGTGCTTCGGCTGGCCAAATATGATCCTGTAACCAATCGCTCAAGCAAACCTCGTCAGCAAGGCCTCGCATTAAACTCATTGCAGCATGTGTATGCAAATTGATAAGGCCAGGCATCAAGATGTGTTCAGATAAAGCAGTCGTTTCATCAGCTTGATATTTTTTTGTTGCTTCTTCAATGGGGCAAATATCAATAATCTTACCTACCGATATCACAACGGCTTGATGTTCAAGTAATATTTGACTTGGAACAGATGGGAAAAGCCATCGCGCTTCTATGATTGAGTTAACTTGTTGTTTCATCATCCAACTTAATATAAAGATAAGTGAAATTTCACGATTATCATACCACTATCGATATTCTTTAAGCTTGTAGCTACTAAAGAACAAACCAATTATTAACCAGCAACAAAAAGCCCTGCAAATGCAGGGCTTATTTGTTTACTCGAAATGGGCTAGTTATTCACAACCAACTTCTTGTCTTGCTTCCGCTTGAATCTCAACACGGCGATTTGGTGCTAAGCATTCAATAAGCGCTTTTCTGTTTTTGATACCTTTACATTCAACCACAGGCACTGATTCACCACGACCTGTTGTTACAATTTTAGAAGCATCAACACCTTTAGCACTTAAGTACTCACCAACTTGTTTAGCACGTTGCTCTGATAGTTTTTGGTTATATTCATATGAACCTAAGCGATCTGTATGACCAGTAACAACGACTAAAGTGATTTTAGGATTCGCGATAATTTTTTCAGCAGCTGCATCTAGTGCTTGTTTACCGTTGTCTGAAATTTTTGCTTTATCGAAACCAAACAGTTTTTCTGCTTCAACTGTAATCACTTCTTTTGTCGGCTCACATTTTGGTGCTGGCTCTGGTGCTGGCTCTGGCTCAGCCACTGGAATTGGTGCTGGCTCAGGAGCTGCTTCTGCAACAACTGGTGCAGGAGCGCCAAAGCGAACGAAACCACCAAGACTCAAAATGTTATTACCAATTGTTTCTGTGCTTGATCCTGTATAGACTCCGTTAGAGACGTCAGCAACTTTAGCTCGGCTAATTTGATGTCTTAAGTCAGCTTGTAGTCCAAAACTATCGTTGATTAAATACTGTGCACCCAAACCAAGGCTAGCTAACCATGATGTTTTGTCCTCATCCACATTGACACCTGGAACTGTATAATCGAGATCATTTTTAGTAACGCCTAGACCAGCAAGTAAAAATGGGCGGAATTTGTCACGACTAAACATGTACAGTGCATCTAATTCTAGGGCCGTACTTTTGTACTCCCCATCTGAGCCTGCAATGTTTAAATCCTCGTCTGTTGTTGTATAACCCAAACGAGCTTGTAGATCCCAGCTTTGGCTCAATTCTTTACCTATGGTGATATATGGTCCAACACCGTTATCTGCCTCGAGGTCATTATCGGTGTCCATTACCGCAATACCAGCGCCTCCATACCATGCGCCACGATACATATCTTCTGCTGATGCAGAAACTGCCGTTAAACTAAGTGTTGCTGCTACAGCAAGACCCACTAATTTTTTATTCATTTAAAAACTCCTCAGTTAACTGCATAACAGTCATTATTTAAATCAAACATCTACTTACGAACTATACTTAATCTAAGCTAAATTTGCAAACTAGCTACGGGAGATTGGCTTCCAAAGCCATTGTCGCTGTTGTACTTTAACAACATGGCATTTGCCGCTTCAACTTTTTTCTGGGACAGGGCTAAAGTTCGATTGTCCGCATCACACACCCCGCCTCGCATACCGATAAAATCTGGACTTAACGCAATCAGTGTAGCCAAATGCTGCAAACCCACAGACCCTGACAATCCACTCATTAAATTGTGCTGCTTACATATTGCTGTAAAGTTTTTGAGTATATGTTTAGGTTGAAGGTCAATAATGGATTGCTTTTTTCGCTGAGTATCAAGCATCGCTCCGCAAAACCCGCATGCCTGCAACTTTGGTATCAACGAAAAATCAATCTTTTTATCCGCAAAAAATACTGCAATCAGCTTAATACCATGTGATGTTAATTGCTTCATTTCAACAAAGAACTGTTGACTCAAAAGCAAATCACTCACAGCTATTTTTACAAAATGCACACCCATCCCTGCATACTGCCTAATATCACTTACAAGTGCATCAATACTATTGTGATTCTCACCCACTGTCGCGCTTGTTAAAGCATGATTTTCTAAGGCTGCCAAAACTCCCTCGACTTCCTCAGCAGCAAGCGCACCCAAAGCCCCTACTGCAGGATCTTTTAAATCAATGATACTGGCTCCAGCATACAACGCACGCAGGGATTCTTCTACATTTTTTACACTTATTAACAATCGCGTCATACTGCTTTATTCTCATAATAATGGTTAATTTTTTCAGTCAGCCAAGACCAAGCCTCTAGCTCTTTCTCGCCTGCTGTTTTATCAATAGCAATTTGTAAGTATTTCAACTCTGATTGAATTTTTTCACGTGGTAGCATATGCAAACGACTGGTGAGAACTGCAAGCTCAATTACAGCAGCCTGTGCACGATTGAAACCACTAAAGTCCCTATGATGCTGTTTTTTTACTTGCGTCATGACAAGCTGTGGTCGTACATCATCCTCCCTAACCTCACTTAATGTAAGCTCCACATGCATCAAGCAATCTTGCAACCTAAACCCTTTAATGTTGTCAGTTGGTTCAAGCTGCCACGGCTGCTTAGCAGTCAAGGCGCCAGCAAACACTCTGACATCATCAGTCACATTCATTGTTGCAACTTTTGTTGTCATAATATTATCAAGTGTTTTTGATGGTTTGAATGGCGAAATAACAATCCTCTCGCCTTCATGTCTAATGCCAAAAGGGGTTACATGTGGAACATTTCTATCATCCGAACTGATAATAACGGTTTCAAATATCATTGTTTTTTTATCTTTTTCTCTGCTAATGAGGCCTGTCGATGTGCTTTTTTACTCTGTTTTTCAGTGGCGACCTCGATCCCCCAGCTCAGCTCCTCATCTTGAACATACCGCTTGCCCAATTGCCAAGCTATTTGCGCCCTACCTAACTCCACCCCAAGATAGAATGCATGAGACGCATCTTGTTCAACACCTAGTTTCGGATAAAAAGAGAATGGGTCAACATCCAGTTGATGTCCATCTCGATTAAACACATGAACGCCATCTTTACTCACCATTATTCGAAAGCTTGGATCTTTAATCTGACCTGCCAGCTCCAATATCTCACCTTTACTATATGGGAAAGGTTTTCTATCATGCAATCCAAGTAAACGATTTCCATATCCACGAGGCAAGCGATTATCTTGTTTTGCTCTATACATGATTCTGCGCGCGCTATCAGCCTCTGCAATCGCATTCATTGCATGTGGACTGACTGAAGTTGCTAGCACTGCATTGATATTCATCTCACTGATTAAACCAAATAATATTGCATTAATACCCGTTGTATCTGCATCAGTTAATTCCGTTAAATTACCAACCCCCATCATAATTGGTATCGTTGGGTATTTTTTACGTAACTTATGGTATCTAACGATTGATTCTGTGAGCCCAAAATGAATCGGATCCAAAATGGCATCAGCTAAAAATGGCTTGTTGTGTTTTAGGCAATGCTCAATGCTCCTATACAAAGAAGCCATATTTCCTGGCTTGGATGGTATGAGTACTGGAGTGGAAGCCACTTCATCTGCTATCCATAAGTTCTTTTCTGTCAGACTGAGTAAATAATCCGCGCCCGCTTTCCCAGCTAATAACAACTCCTCTGACTGAATGGAATCTACACTGACATCAAACCCATTTGCCTTAAGCATTTTGATAGCATCGGGCAAGTGTAAAAAAGGCTTGTTTGGGAGACAGCCTAAATCGATAACATTAGCACCTTGCTTTTGAAACAACTGCGCCCTCGCCAGAATAGCATCTAGGCTTAAATCTGGCGCATCTACAATCTCAGCAAATATTTTGACACTATGCTGACTTAAATCAGGCTCAATCCCTTGCTGACCAAAATACTGTGGCAAATCTTTTAAATCCTCGGGTCCACGCTCTACTGGGATACCATATTGCCTATGCAGCATACTCAAATCGCCTTGACAAAGACCTGGCAGTATCATTTTTTTTGCATCACCGATGTTTTTTAGGCGTTTGGCGATAAGATTAGGCGTCATCAACGCAGCAACAGAGACACCAATTTGTTCAACGCGGTATTTGAATAATGGTTCTTGCGAGTTGGACTGAATATTTTGCAAAACTTTATGCAAACTATTCTCCGCCAACTTACCCGTTACAAACACAATATTTTCTGTATCCATAGGAATTCAGCGCTATATATCTAATCTGCTTTGAACTGCTTTTTGTAGGGCGTCTATACTAGCAACAACATCTGTTACCTCAAACTGCTTAAGTTTTTGTACATTATCTAAATCAATTGCCCGTGGATAAACTTTTACAATATTTTCTTTTGGCGCCTCAGACTCTAATTCTGGCGCCGTATCACAAGCAAAAACAATGCTCGTAACTCTTGTCTTTCCAGCTTGTGCATACAGATTCGTCACTAAACTATCTGAGAAACCATAAGCCATTTTTGCAATAGTGTTCGAGGTTGCAGGCGCAATGACTAAGGTGTGATATTTCCCTTCGTAAAAAAACTCCACTGGAACACTACTTGCTGTTTTATCCTGAAATACCCGATGCCCCATCTTATCCAACTGCGATTGAAAGCCATATTGCTTGATAATTTCTGCTGCCGCTTTGCTTAAAAAGATGTCAGCATCTTTTAGCGTGCTTAAAATTTGTAAGGTCTCTCGCAAATAATGCCCAGAACCTGTAATTGCCCATGCCAAACGTTTCTGCATCTTAAATTTAGTTAACTTTCTTTTTACTGTTAATTTTCTTGAGATTTCATAAGTTTAGCGCATCTAACCAAGCAACTGAAATTAATTCAGCCTAATCTTCATCAATAATTGACCCGATGGTGTAATTGACATATGCACTTGTTAATATATGATTAGGTGATTCAAGAACTGAAGAGAAAAGCATTGAAAAGTCATCACAAAATTGGGCTGGTTGGTACTGGCTTCATAGCAACAGGTTTTGCGCACTTAGTCTCAAACGTTAAAGACATCTCCATTTCAAAGATATTAACGCGTAGACCAATTGACTCAATCCCTGATTTACCGAAAGAAAAGCTAACTAATTCAGTGAATGAACTAATTGATAATTGTGATATTGTGTTTGAGTGCTCAGGTGATGCTGCTTACGCAACAGAGGTAATTCTGGAAGCGACGAATGCTAATAAAAAGGTTGTTACAGTTAATTCAGAGTTTCATGTCACAACAGGGTCCTACTTTGCTCAACGCGGTGACTATGTCACTGAAGCTGACGGTGACCAGCCTGGGTGTCTAGCAAGACTCAAACTCGAAATGGAGGGTATGGGTTTTGAGCCGCAAGCATATATCAATCTTAAGGGGTTTTTAAACCCAGATCCTACAGAAGAGGAAATGGACTATTGGTCTAAGAAGCAACAGTTGGCTTTAGACCAAGTTGTATCATTTACGGATGGAACTAAACTACAAATAGAACAAGCATTTGTAGCAAATGGACTGGGTGCAGGTATAGCGCAAGATGGCATGATAGGTGCAACAATTGAGCATTTGCATGATCTTGATTATTTGGTTGATGCTGCGGACAAGCTAGGGATGCCAGTAAGCGAATATGTACTATGCAAGGGCTCTCCGCCTGGTGTCATTATTGTGGCCAAGAATAAGGAAGCTGACTGGCGTCCAGGTTACTTGCCATTTTCTAGGATGTTAACGACAGAAGGTAAAGGCTATGTCATCTTACGCCCCTTCCATTTATGCCATTTAGAACCAATCAATACAATTAGAAAAGTGATTCAAGGTGAACCAATCCTGTTAAACAACTCTACTAATCCTAGAATCACAGTGAGTGCTGTTGCTAAAAAACCACTTAAAGCTGGCGACACAATCAAAAAAGGTGCTGGCGGTTTTGATGTGAGAGGCTATGCAGTTCAACTTGCCGAACATCGTGATGCAGTGCCTATTTGCTTACTGAAATCAACCAGAATTGTTAAAGACATCGAACCAGGAGAGATTGTGCGCTTTGAACATGTAGAGCTTGTAGACACTAAAGCATTAGAAATATACAAACAAATTGCAGCAAAGTAAGTAATTAGCTTCTGTAAAAATTAAAAAAGCCGCTCAATACGCGGCTTTTAGTCTTTTAATAATACTTTTTAATCAAAAGGATGTTCAATAACAATTGTCTCATCTCGCTCAGGCCCAGTTGATACAATTGCAATCGGGACGCCACAAACTGCCTCCAAACGTTTCAAGTAGTTTTGTGCATTTTTAGGTAGTGCATCCCACGTTTTTATACCAAAAGTACTCTCTGTCCAACCAGGCACGGTTTCATAAATAGGCTTACAGCCTGCAACATCATCGGCGCCAACAGGCAACAGGTCAATTTTTTTGCCTTCCAGCTCATAACCAACACAGATATTAATGCTTTCAATTCCATCCATGACATCTAACTTAGTAATACATAAGCCTGTTAACCCATTAATCATCGCAGAACGTCGCAACGCAGATGCATCAAACCACCCACAACGTCGTTTACGTTTGGTCACAGTACCGAACTCTTGGCCTTTCACTGACATTTGCGTACCTGGTGCGCCATCTGTTTCAATATCTAGCTCACTAGGAAACGGGCCTCCACCAACTCGCGTGGTATAAGCCTTTGTAATACCCAACACATAATGCAGCATGTTGGCACCGACGCCAGTTCCTGCTGATGCTTGACCTGCAATACAATTACTGGAGGTGACGTATGGATAAGTGCCATGGTCAATATCTAATAATGTCCCTTGTGCACCCTCAAATAATAGTCGATCACCTCTGTGATAAGCACTGTATAGTTCAGCAGAAATATCCGCAATCATAGGTTTCAATGCTTGCGCATGCTGCATACTTTGATCAAGTTGTTGTTTAAAATCAACAGGGCTTGCACCAAGGTAGTTCTTGAGTACAAAGTTATGATAATCCATCACCTCAGCTAATTTTTCTGCAAATCGTTCAGGATAAAACAAGTCGTATACACGCAACGCACGGCGCGCTACTTTATCTTCATAAGTGGGGCCAATACCCTTTCCAGTCGTACCTATTTTCTTTTCTTCACTACGTTTTGCTTCACGAGCAATATCAACTGCAACATGGTGGTTAAGAATCAATGGACAGCCAGGACTCACTTTTAAGCGACTTTTGACCTCAAGTCCATCTTTTTCTAGCGTCTCAATTTCTTTTAATAAATGGCCAGCGTCTAACACTACACCATTACCGATATAACAATTCACGCCAGCTCTTACTATGCCTGAGGGCACAAGGTTTAGCTTATAAACTCGCTGTTGATCTCCTTGCCCAACCACAAGGGTATGCCCAGCATTATGTCCACCTTGAAAGCGCACGACTCCTTGCGCCTGATCAGTTAGCCAATCAACAATTTTGCCTTTACCTTCATCGCCCCACTGTGTGCCAACGACAACGACATTCTTTCCGGAATTTTTTACCATATTTTTAATATTACTTAATAGTTAGTTGTTTAGCGGCAAGACTATCCATTCGCCGCCCTGATGCTTTAATTCACGATCACAATTCAGCTCATCCACACTGGTTTGATCGTTTGGTAACGTTTGAACAACAATCTGTCCATCATTACGCAGCAATTCAATTTTTTCTAGTAGACTCGGATCATTACTGACAGGTGCCAATATGCCATAAGTACAGTCATTGCATTTGAGTGCACTAACAATACCACGTAAATCTAAACTAAAACCTGTTGCTGGACGCGCTCGGCCAAAGGCTATGCCAACTTCATCATAACGGCCACCCAAGGCCAATGGACCCGAGTAATTTTGCGCATAGGCAGAAAAAATAAGTCCGCTGTGATAGTGGTAGCCGCGTAATTCGCTAAGATCGAAACCAATGTCTAAATCCAAATCAAGCAACTGATCGGAAACATAGGTAAGGTCTTGAAGTGCTTTAGATATTTTCGGCAACGAAGGCAGAACAGCTTTTGCTCGTGTCAAAATTTCTCTATTGCCATTTAAATCTACCAAATGTATTAATGCTTGCCTTATTGTTTGGTCAACATTTTTTGTGAGTGTTTGTAATAATGGTTTATCTTTACTAAGCAAAGCGGCTTGCAGTTCATCCTCTAGACTTCTGTCTATATGTGCTGCTTCAATAAGATTCTCGAAGATACCTGCATGACTAAAATCGACATGCAAATGATCTAAACCAATCAGCTTGAGTGATTTAACCATTAAGCGTTGTATTTCAATGTCGCTTTCAACACCTGCATGCCCAAATAGTTCTGCACCTACTTGCAAAGGCTCTCTTGTACGTGCCAGCCCACTAGGTTGTGTACGCAGTACTGTACCTGCGTAACACAATCTGGAAACCCCAGCATGGTTAAGCATGTGCGCATCTATGCGCGCAGCTTGTGGTGTCGTATCAGCACGGATACCCATCATGCGTCCAGTCAGTTGATCAACCACCTTAAAAGTTGCTGTGTCCAATTTACTACCAGTACCGGTAATTAGAGACTCAATATACTCTAGTGTGGGCGGAATTACATATTGATAACCGTGTACTTTAAACAAATCCAACAACTGTCGGCGTAAAGACTCAATGCGCTCTGCCTCAATAGGCATAACATCTTCAATAAACTCTGGGAGTAACCAATTTCGCATGCGGGTATTATACTTGTAAACAGCTTAAACTGTTCATAACATAAAGATATCGTACTAGTGATTGATGAACAGCAGTAACAAACCGCCCGCAATAGAAACCAGACCTACGAAGCGTAACTGGCCATCTTTTAATAAAATCATTCTTTTAAAAGTTTCACGCCATGCCTGTGGTGCTATAAAAGGCAAAAGCCCTTCAAAAACAAGCATCAAACCTAGTGCTGCAAATAGCGTAGAGTCCATTATTGTTACTTTTTACTACCATCAGATGAGCGCAGATATCTGAAGAAATCTGAGTTAGGGTCTAATACCATCACATCAGATTTACTGTTCAAACTATTCTTATAAGCTTCAGTACTTCTATAAAAAGCATAAAATTCTGGGCTTTTACCATATGCTTTTGCATAAATTTCTGTGGCAATAGCATCGCCATCACCTTTTGTTTTTTGTGCATCACGAAATGCTTCTGCAATGATGACTTCTTTTTGCTTATCCGCATCTGCTCTAATTTTTTCAGAAGCTGCAGCGCCTTCAGATCTAAGCTGATTAGCAATTCTTTTACGTTCAGAAATCATGCGATCGAAAACTGACTTGCTAATTTCTTCTGAGTAATCAACACGTTTTAGTCGAACGTCAACAATCTTAACACCAATCTGGCTTGCTTCTTTGTCGGCTTTTTCACGTAGATTATCCATAATTGCCGTTCTTTCACCCGCAATGACATCACGGACAGTACGCACACCAAACTCAGCTCGCAAGCCAGCATTGATTACTTTTGCAAGGCGGTCTTCTGCAGCAGCTTCGCCGCCTTCTTTTATAGAAACATAGTATTTAGCGGGGTCGATGATGCGCCATTTGACAAAAGAATCTACCAACATGTATTTATTTTCACTGGTAATAAATTTTGCTGGGGCTTCACCATCAAGCGTTACAATTCTTTTATCAAAATATTTAACATTTTCAATAAATGGAAATTTGAAATAAAGTCCAGGTTCTTTTTTGGTATCAACAATTTGACCTAACCGAAAAACCAAGCCATATTCACGCTGATCTACAATAAATGCAGACATGCTGATTAGTACCAATATAATCAAACCACTAACGATTATTAATCCAACATTCTTTTTCATCTTAGTTACCTTCTCTTTCACGACTGCGACGCAATTCACGTGCATCATTCTTGGATGCCATTGACTCACTGTCACTAGCCTCACTCACTGATGACTGTGAGGTATTTCTACTTGATGATGGGTTGCTAATCTGCATGAGCTTATCTAAAGGTAAATACAACAAACTATTACTGCCCTCTTTTTGATCAACAACAACTTTACTTACGTCAGACAAGATTTGTTCTTGTGCCTCTATAAACAAACGTTGACGGGTCACTTCAGGTGCTTTCACATATTCTGCGTAGATCTTCTCAAAACGGTCGGCATTACCACTTGCCTCGTTTTGCACTTTGAGCTTGTACCCTTCTGCTTCAGCTAACAACCGAGATGCATTACCTCGCGCCTTAGGTATGACAGCATTGGCATAAGCCTGCCCTTCGTTAATTTGTCGTTGGTAATCCTGATTTGCGCGGTTCACATCCTCAAAGGCTTCTTGCACAGGCTCAGGCGGCAAAGCAGACTGTAAAGAAACGCTAGTAATATTAACGCCTGTTCCATAAGAGTCTAATAAAGACTGCATTTGTTCTGAAGTATCTTGCAAGCCTTTTTGCAACAAATCATCCAACTTATTCTTACCAACAACTTCGCGAATAGCCGTTTCTGCTGCTGACATCACTGAATCATCTGTAGAACGATTGTTAAATAGATAGTCCTTCGCATTCTTAAGATTGTATTGCACTGCAAACTGCAAATCGATAATGTTTTCATCTTCAGTTAGCATTAAA
>JBFIGM010000014.1:0-22562 GCA_041602315.1 Methylophilaceae bacterium
GCCTTTTGAAGCTGGCCAATTCGTTAAGATAGGTTTAACCATTAATGAAGAGGTTATCGGTCATCCCTATTCGCTTGTTAATGCACCAAATCAAACGCCGCTGGCCTTTTATTACATTAAAGTGCCAAATGGCAAATTAACCCCACATCTAGTAAAACTTAAACCAGAAGATTCTATTCTCGTTGCACCCAAAGCACATGGCTTCTTAATTCTTGATGAAATACCTATTGCAAAAGAGCTATGGCTCATGGCTACAGGCACTGGAATTGGACCTTTTCTTTCGATGCTTGCAACCGCTAAACCGTGGCAGCGGTATGAAAAAGTTATTCTGGTTTGGGCAGTAAGAACGCTGTCTGAACTGACCTATCAGGATTTAATTTTGAGATTAATTGCCGAACACCCTAATCAGTTGTTATATATCCCGTTTGTCAGTCGTGAAGTGATCGAAACTGCCTTAACAGGCCGCATACCACAGGCGATTAAAGATGGAAGGCTTGAGCAGCGAGCTGGAAGAAGTATCAATGCCAATGATAGTCAGATTCTGCTCTGCGGTAACCCACAAATGTTAAAAGATACAACCAATGCATTAATTGAGCGCGGACTAAGAAAGCACAGGCGATTCTCACCTGGACATATTTCAAGTGAGTCATATTGGTAACGAACATACTAATAAAATCTAGGTTATCTGCAACTTTAATGACACAGTTTCATGATTGATATAATTAATGACAGCAAATACATCTAACAGCAAAAAATTTGGTCTATAAAATCATCAAAATTGATATGCAAAGGACTTTTTATGACAAACAAAGTAATCATTCTTGGCGCAGGCGGCGGTTACGACAAAGTAACGGTAGCCACGCGTGAGGGGAAAGACCCCAAAGTGGGTGAAATTAGTGTTCGATTACATGCAAATTCATTGAATTACCATGATTTTGCCGTCGTAAGTGGTATGTGGGGACCAACAGAACCAAGAATCCCGATGGCTGATGGCGCTGGTGTTGTTACAGCAGTTGGTGAAGGTGTCACTGAGTTTTCAGTTGGAGACCATGTCGTAAGTACATTTTTCCCTACATGGTTGTCTGGAGAGCCAAATGTTGAAGGCTTTGCAACTACACCAGGAGATGGCGTTGACGGCTATGCAAGAGAAACAGTCACAGCGCCTGTTAATGCATTCACTTTAGCACCAAAAGGATGGAGTCATGTTGAGTCAGCCACACTTACGACTGCAGCCCTCACAGCATGGCGAGCGCTGATGTCTGATGATGCTCTAAAACCTGGCGACACAGTCTTAGTACAAGGTACAGGTGGTGTTTCAATTTTTGCATTGCAATTTGCAAAAATGGCTGGGGCACATGTAATCGCTACCTCATCTAATGATGAGAAATTAGACAGATTAAAAACACTAGGGGCTGATCAACTCATTAATTACCGTAAACATGCAAACTGGGGAGAACTTGCCAGAGAAATGACTGGTGGTCGTGGTGTCGATCATATTGTTGAAGTTGGTGGTCCAGCTACGCTTGACCAATCTATGCAAGCTGCACGCGTCGGTGCACATATTTCTGTCATAGGTATTTTAACGGGCTTGGGTGGTGAGGTTTCTATCGTCAACGCACTCATCAAGCAATTGAGAATGCAAGGATTAATTGTTGGTAACCGTAGCCAACAGCAAGACATGGTGAAAGCAATCAATACCAATAACATGCGTCCCGTTATTGATAAAACTTTCCCATTGGAAAACATAGTAGAGGCATTTCAGTATCAAGAAACGAATAAGCATTTTGGGAAAATCTGCTTAGAAATGTAATGCTATTGCGGATATCAATCAATCTTGATCTTACACTCTATATTGACTTTAATCTCTGTAAGCACATTCTTACAATAGATTAGGAGTTTGGCCGATCAAGCTTCAATCTCAAATGCGGTTAAATAGAGTTATGGAGATAACTTATGAACAGTCATTAGTTTTTCTCTAACAACATTATTTAATTATTTTGAGGAGATATCATGAATAAAGATCAATTTGAAGGTAACTGGAAACAGTTAAAAGGTAAAGTTCAACAACAATGGGGTAAATTAACTGATGACCAGCTAGATGTAATCGAAGGAAGACGTGAAGAACTAGCGGGAAAAATTCAAGAGGCTTACGGTATCAGTAAAGCGGAAGCAGAAGAACAAATTACCGATTGGGAAAAAGATACTGGTACAAAATGCCACTAACTTATCAGTCTATTGGCATGCCCTCACCTCGACTTTGAGTTGAGGGTAATAATCAAAACAATAATGAAATAAGGAGAAAATGATGGGATTAGAAGTTGGCGGTTTATTTGGCTTAATCATACTCGCATTTGATGTATGGGCAATTTTAAAAGTATTCCAAAGTGGTGCTAGCACTGGCGCTAAAGTATTTTGGACTGTATTGATTTTAGTATTACCAATCCTCGGTTTGCTTATCTGGCTTGTAGCTGGTCCAAGGTAAGCGCGTTATAAAGCACAATATATGCTGGGTCGTTTTACTAGGTTAAGCTAACTCATTTTGAGATATAACTGATTCAGCTAGCGCTTACCTCTAGCTTTTTAAAATTACCGATCAAATCATTCACTAGATGATTAGTCATGTGCTTTTGCACTGTAACAACATAAAAATTTTCAAACACATTTGGCAATGTAGCGTAAACAGTTAATTTGCCATTTGTAATTTCATCTTTCACCACGACACTAGGCATTACTGCTACGGCTTTTGTGTCGCGCGTGAGCAATCTTAACATTGCCATGTCATCGGCCTCGCCGATAACATTAGGTCGAAATTGATGTTGCGCGCAAAAACCATCAAATGCCGAACGAATAGGAGTATTCGACAGCGGCAATATCCAATCCACTTTGTTATAAGCTTCATTAAATTCTTTATCCAGTGACAATCCTGGATGACCAATTACACAAATTGGCTGTTTAGTTAATAGTTGGCATTGCCATGACTGGTTTGCCGATCCCCTCACCTCAATGTTAGTCAAAATTAAGTCAAGCTCATGGTTAGATAGCTCATTCAATAAATTGGCCTGACCTCGTGCTGCAATAACCAACTTGATGCTGGGTTTATTCATCACAGGCGTAACAAATGCCTCTACAAAATTTCGTGACATGGTTGATAACATGCCAATTCTGATGGTTTGATTTTCTAATTGCTGCCCTTTATCCAGAATCACTTCTAATTCATTACCCAATTTAAAAATAGATTCGGCATATGAAAATGTGACTTTACCTACATCAGTCAATATCAACTTCCTATTCTCTCTGGTAAATAGCTGATTACCAATGCTGTCTTCTAACTGTTTGATTTGAGATGACAAAGCAGATTGTGAAACATGTAGCATTTGCGCTGTCTTGGTGAGATTACCTACTTTTGCAACATGCCAAAAATAATTTAGATGATGATAGTTCAGCCTAGCCATGGTTCTATAAATGTGAACGATTTGATATAAACAATATATTTTACTTGATTAATTTAATAATGGAAAATATTTTCAACTTATTAAGGATTGGAATCATGAATCAAGTCATCAATACAATTTTAATTAACTTCGCACTATTCACACCATTAGTCGCATTATTGTTTTCTAAAGCAAACCGACGCTGGGAAATAGCATACGTTTCCCGTTTAGCAGGTTTAATATCAGCTGCAATTATTTGGGCTTGTGTGGTATTCAACGTAAATATTATTCACCCTTTTCCATTAATTCATTTTGCAGGTGTTTCTAGTACAGTCTTATTCCTAGTGCATTTGATAGGCTTTGTTGTACTGAATTATGCTCGGCGTAATTTTGAACTCGATGCCGATGACCAGCGTTTTCTGCAGTGGTTTTTAATCACGCTTTTCTCAGTGATGGTAACTGTCGTGAGTAACCACTTATTAGTGCTGTGGTTAGGCTGGGTATCAATTAGTGTCAGTTTGCACCAATTGTTGATGTTTTACCCGCACCGTTATCGTGCTGTATTGGCTGCACATAAAAAGTTTATCTTCGCTAGAACAGCTGAAGTAATGCTAGGAATTGCGTTTTTATTGATTTATGTAGAACACGGCAACGCTTATATTGATCAAATTTTTGCGCAATATCCCTTACCAAACTTGAGCGTTAATCTACATATCGCTGCCTTCTTGATTGCCAACGTCGTATTAATTAAATGTGCACAATTACCTTTACATGGCTGGTTAATTCAAGTCGTTGAGTCGCCAACCCCTGTTTCTGCTTTACTCCATGCCGGCATAATTAACTTAGGTGGCTTGTTGTTATTACTGTTTGCGCCATTATTTTCACAATCCTTACCAGCACAGGCATTAGTAGCTATTGTTGCGAGTGTATCCGCAATAATTGCGGCTATGGTGATGATGACAATTACAAGTGTGAAGGTCAGATTAGCATGGTCCACAATTGCTCAAATGGGTTTAATGTTAGTTGAGTGCGCATTGGGTTTATATACACTTGCATTACTTCATTTATTGGCTCACTCAATTTACAAAGCCTATGCTTTCTTAAGCGCAGGTGAAGCTGTCAATCAACATGTATTGCAGCAGCAATTACAAGTAGCTAGCACCAAATTAGATTGGGCTACTGCCTTGGCTGTAACACTTACATCATTAATAGCAGCAATTTATTACGGATGGATAAGTGCACCTTACAGTCCATGGGTATTGCTTGCTGGTACGGCAATTGTATTACTTGCTAAAAGAAGTATACGTACAACACCACTTACCGCAATTGCGCCTATCTTAGTACTGATAGCACTCTATGTTGCGCTAAAAACAGGCATCGCTAACTTGCTACCAAACGTACAACATATCTATTACTGGCAATCTGATTTATTAATCAGCGTTTTATTTATTGGTTTATTTGTTGCCTATATTGCTTTATTCGAAATAGAGCATAAAGCCCTACGTAGCCGCTTGTTGCCACTATTAAACGCAGGCTTCTATCTGGATGAGTGGTCAACCAGAGTCACCTTACGAATATGGCCTATTAGCCTGCCAAAGAAACAAGCTAAATTTAACATTAAACAGGAATTGAACAATGAAATCAGCAACCAAGCGTAATCCACATAACCCATACGCAAATGTAAATCCATTAAATGCTGTTAGTTTGGCGGCGGATAAAATCGCCCCTACTTGGCCGCTTGATCAATCCATAGCAGTCAATCCATGGTGGAAATTAAGAGGCATGGATATGGCTAAAGCAGCAGCAAAATTGAGTGTATTAGGTAACGTTAAAATGCTCATGCCAAAAAGTTACTATCAATCTCTGTGGCAAACGACACTAACAGAAGAGCATTTGAACAATGCGAAGAATCAACTTGATGTCAATGCAAGCACTGCACAGTTAGTTGCCTATTTGAACACACCAGACCACAATAAACACTGGGTGCACATTAGCGACTTCCTCGATGAGCAACCATCACATCAATATAAAATTTCGTGGCGTGAGGAGATACTGCAACAAATCAGTAATTTCTGTGCGTTTTATCTCCAACACAACGATAATGAAACATTAAATGGTAATGGCTTTTATCAGGCATGGCGTAAAGCAACAATCGCTGACAAAGGCATGCAGATTTTAACTGGTGAAAATCACTTAAGTGAATTGTTTGCAAGTTTACCTGAAGAACCTGATGTACTCGTCGCTCAACATTTGTACGAATTAACTGGTAATCAAGTCGATGAGGCTGCTTGGGAAGATTATGTTTATGCATTAGTGCTCGACATCAATGGTTGGGCCTCCTGGTTGGCTTATGATGAATGGCAGGCAGATTTATACAGTAAAGATCATCAACAGCTGTTAAAACAATTGATTGTCATCAGAATGGCATGGGATTGGGTGCTTTGGAAAAATACTGCCTTAACGGATAAAAATTTATTTATTCAGCTTAACTATACATTCCATCAACAACTGTTAAAGTCCCAGCAGCTACAATTGCATTGTGAGAGTGAGCAAGAGTGGTTGTGGGTGTGGCAAAAAGCAACTGAAATTCAATTTCAAGAAAAAATGCAAGAAAAGTTAGTTTCTGCTGAAAATCAACAAATTGACACTCCAGAGTTGCAAGCAGTGTTTTGTATTGATGTACGTTCGGCGCAATATAGAACTCAATTAGAAGCACAATATGATGCTGTTGAAACTTACGGTTTTGCAGGCTTTTTTGGCTTGCCAATTGCCTATTCCCATAGCATTAGCAAAAACAGCAGGCCACAATTACCTGGATTATTGAAGCCAACTTTAGTTGCCCAACAAGTAGTATCAGCAGTGCAAACCAGTAAAAAACGTAGCAAGCTTCAGAAGAAACTAAGCTGGAAAATAGCTGCCGATACATCACCATCAACATTTGGTATTGTAGAGTCACAAGGCTTACTCAAGATCTTTGATTTACTTAAACAATCAATCTATGGCGCAAACAACAAAGTAAATACACTCAATGCAAATCACGAATGGTTGATTAGTGGAGAAGCAGATGATTTAACAACGCAAGATTTGGCAGGTTTAGCAAAAGCCATCTTGAATGGTATTGGCTTAAAATCACCTTATGCACCAACCGTATTAATTGTCGGTCACGGTAGTCTCTCAAGCAATAACCCACACGCATCAGGTCTAGATTGTGGTGCTTGTGGCGGTCAGTCAGGCGAAGTCAATGCTTCAGTCCTTTGTTACTTACTAAATCGTAAAGATATTAGAGCAGCACTGCAAGATGAAGGTGTAAGTATTCCAGATACGACAACGTTTGTCCCATGTTTGCATAACACAGTCACAGACGAGATTATTGTACTTAATAAACCAAACGCAAAAGAAAAAGTTGATGCAACATGGCAAACCTGGCTCAAAGCAGCAACACATGATTGCCAACAACAACGTGCTAAGAACGATAAGCCATTATTCAATGGTGCACTAAACATGCAAAAAGCGCTTAGTAAAAGAAGTCAGGACTGGGCGCAGCTGAGACCTGAGTGGGGCTTGGCAAATAATGCTGCCTTTGTCGTTGCAACAAGAACCAAAACAAGAGGTATTGATTTCAATGGCAGGAGTTTCCTACATGATTACAAATGGCAAGCCGATGAAAACTATGGATTATTAGAGCAAATTATGACCGCACCGATGATTGTAACCAACTGGATTAATTTACAGTATTACGCCAGTGTTACAGATAATCAACACTATGGTAGCGGTAATAAAATGTTACATAACGTAGTTGGTGGTAATTTTGGCGTATTTGAAGGAAATGGCGGTGATTTAAGGATAGGCTTACCACATCAATCTCTGCACGATGGTGAAACATGGCGCCATCAACCTCTACGCTTGAATGTTTACATTGATGCACCAAGAAATGCTATTAATAACATCATCCTTAAACATAGTATGGTAAAAGATTTAATTGAAAATCAGTGGTTATGCTTATTCCAATGGGACACTGATAGCAACACCATCTGGCGTTATAACAAAGGTGCGTGGGACAAAGTGAAGGTTACAAACTCAGAAGCGCTGAATAGACGCATTGAGATTGATGGTACAACAATAAAAGTAGCTCAAAAGAAAATCGAAGTTTACGGCAAACCTGTTCAGGTGGATGACTACAGCAAGGTGGTTATTGATAAAAGCAATCAGAAACCAATGTTTTCTTAAGTAATACGTTGCGAACCTTAATACAAACGTTGCTGACTATTTACAGCATCGCAATGGGTTCGCAACTTTTTGTTTGTCATGCAAGATCTATTAAATTAAACGAGTTCGTCTACCGTGTTCGCAATAGCAGCATATAAATCTCTTGTAGATGCGATAGCTGAAGCTTGTATGTCAGCCGCACTAATAATCTCACCATTAACACCCTCTAAAGAGCGTGTCGCCGTTGCGCTGGCAACGACAGTTGGTTGATAGCCTAAATTAAAAGCGCCATGTGCGGTTGAATTGATGCACATATGGGTCATGAAACCAGCAAGCACAATGTCTTGAACCCCTTTTGCTTTTAATTGCGCATCTAAATCAGTTTGAATAAATGAGTTTGGATAATGCTTTGTAATAATAGCCTCACCTGATTGTGGCGCGACTTGTTCTATAAAAGCGCCAATATCAGCATTAATATCATATGGTGAGCCCTCACCACCATCATGGCGCACGTGAAAAATCGGGATATTTTTTTCTCTAGCTATATTCAATAACTTTTCAGCTTCCAACAACGCCTCATCTATACCTGTTAATTTCATCACGCCCCGTGTATAGGTATTTTGACAATCAATCATGATGAGTGCTGAATTTTCAATCTGTGCTGGTTTATCACTCAGCCCTACAACTGCTCTTAAACTAAGCAATTCATTTGCTGTCATTTAGTTATCTCCTCATCAGCTTTCTTTTAGGTCAATGAATACTAGAATAACACTGTTCATTATTTAAATATTCGATATTAGCTTGTATCTTAACCCTAAAACACTTGCAGAGGCGGTCATGCTTTGATGACTTTTTTGCGACATCGGCATATTCATTTATTGTGTGTATAACAAGAGTGTATTAATGTAGCTACACCAGCAGAAATAAATATAACTTTTTTACTTCAATCTAAATCATGAAGGCGCCATAACACAAAATGCAAGAATTACATGATGTTGTCGTTTGCGAGTATTGTGATGCGATTCATCAAAAAACAACATTATCGACAGATGAATGTGCCTATTGCCAGCGCTGCGGAAGCGAACTCGAATACTTTGATGAGCAGCCAAGTAGGCATTTGCTCCCATTAAGTTTAGCGGGCATCATGATCTTTATCATTGCCAATGCCTTTCCCATCCTTGAAATGGAGATTCAAGGCCAATCGAATAAGGTGACTTTGTTAGGCTCCTTGATGTTGTTGATTGCTGACGATGCCTCATTGGTAGCAGTACTGGTTCTCATCACAACTGTTTTTTCTCCTTTTATGCATATGCTATTAATTAGCTATGTGATTTATGCCTCAAAAAAACATATCCAGTTGCCATTTGTGAATGCTGCCATCCATATTCTTCAGGCAATGGTTCCATGGGGAATGGTTGAAGTTTTTATGCTGGGTATTTTGGTTGCATTTATCAAACTGGGGAATTTGGCCACCATCATTCCAGGAATAGCATTATGGGCATTTATAGCGCTTAGCATTTTGATCACTATCATCATCTCTTACAACCCAAAAAACCTATGGCATATTAATGAAAGTCATGCGTACTGATCACCCGCAAACACATGACGTATACAATAGGCGAGACTCCGTTACTCACGTACAGACTGCTAAGAGTTTAGGCGTAGTCACTTGTCATGCTTGCGGCAAAATTTGGCGTATCAATGAACGAGAAAACAAATGCGCCCATTGTCATGCCGATTTACATATACGCAAACCAAATAGTTATCAGCGGTGCTGGGCTTATCTCATTGCAGCATGGTTAATGTATATTCCTGCCAACCTGTTGCCTATTATGGTAACCAGTACGTTATTCGACGAGGAAAAATCAACTATCTTAAGTGGTATTATCTACTTCTGGGTTTCTGGAGAATGGAGTCTGGCTATCATTGTCTTTATTGCCAGTTTTTTAGTGCCATTACTGAAAATGCTGTCATTGATGTTCTTACTGATCACGTCGCAATATGACTGTACATGGGGATTACGTCAACGAACACATTTATATAAAGTGCTCGAGTTTATTGGCCGCTGGTCCATGCTTGATGTCTTTGTTGTTGCTCTGCTAGTCGGCCTGGTACAAATCCCAGGCTATGCTAGTATTGTGCCAGGCGCAGGTATTATTGCGTTTAGTGCGGTTGTCGTATTAACAATGCTTGCGTCAATGAGCTTTGATCCGAGATTAGCGTGGGATATAGCAGAGAATAAATGATGACTGGACAATTAAATGACTGAATCTAATGATAACAATAATAGCAATACAGCAATTAATGACGGCCAATCATCGGCACAGCTACCTCCCCCTGCACGAGGATACAAAAGAAATTGGCTTCCATCCTTAGTCTGGGTAATTCCTTTAGTGGCAGCCTTAGTAGGCTTAGTACTGATCATCAATGTTTTAAATAAGCGTGGTCCAGAAATATTTATTTCATTTAAGACAGCTGAAGGTTTAACGGCAGGTAAAACCAAACTTAAATACAAAGACGTTGATATCGGTGAAGTCGAAAACATCAAACTGAGTAAGGACCGTTCCAACGTAATCGTAAAAGTGCAACTCAACAAAGACGCCAAATTTTTTACCGCTAAAGACACCCGTTTTTGGGTTGTAAAACCAAGACTAGATCCATCTGGCATTTCCGGACTTAGCACACTGTTTTCTGGTGCATATATTGCCGCAGATGCAGGAGAGTCGAAAGAATACGTTAGAGAGTTTGTCGGTTTAGAAACACAACCGATTGTGACGAGAGACGACAATGGAAAGCAATTTATACTGCGTGCTAAAGATATAGGTTCACTAGATATTGGTTCACCCGTTTTTTACAGACGACTAAAGGTTGGTAGAGTAGCGGCATATAACCTTGATGAAGATGGAAGAGGCGTCAACCTGCGTATTTTTATTGAACAGCCCTACACCAAGTTTGTAGGGGTTAATACACGTTTCTGGCACACCAATGGCATTGATGTAGAATTTGATGCAAGTGGATTTAAGCTAAACACACAGTCGTTAGCAACATTAGCATTAGGCGGTTTGTCTTTCTTGTCTTTAGACGATGAGCCAGGTCCAATTGCAAAAGAAAATACTACCTTTCTACTGGCTGAAGATGAGTCAACTGCCTTTAAAGAGTCTGACGGTCATTCTGATACAGCCATCCTAAAATTCAATCATTCAATACGTGGTCTTAAGCCTGGTGCTCCTGTCGATTTCAGAGGCGTTGTGATCGGGGAGGTGAAATCTTTAGGCATTGAATATGATAAAAAGACACACCAGTTCCACATGCCAGTTGCTATCTTGGTTTACCCAGAACGATTAGGACGAACGTTTAATGAAGAAAATGGTGCCAAGGCTAAAACACAAAATCAGCGCTTAAAAGTCATGATTGAGGATGGTTTAAGGGCGCAACTACGCACAGGCAACATACTAACTGGGCAAAAATATATTGCACTCGACTTTTTCCCTAAGGCACCAAAAATTAAATTGGCTGCCAATAGTGTGGTTAATGAGATTCCAACGATATCTGGAAGTTTTGATGAACTGCAAGGTCATCTTGAAACCATCGCAGAAAAACTGAGCACCGTCCCATTCGATGAAATTGGACAAGAAATGCAAACAACCTTAAAAACCATGCATAAAACCCTGGCAGACGCTGATCAGCTTGCAAACAGTTTAAATAACGATGTTGTACCAGAAATTAAGAATGCCATGATAGATGTCCAAAAAACATTAGACAATGCAGATCGAACGCTTGTATCCGCCAACAAAGCATTTAGCAATGCTGAAAACACGCTATCTGAAGACTCGCTAATACAGCAAGATATCAGGAAAACATTACAAGCATTGTCTCGCGCTGCAGCATCACTCAAAGTGTTGACTGACTATTTAGAGCAGCATCCCGAATCAATTTTAAGAGGCAAACAAGCTGATGAGCTGCCATAAGGATAGATCAAATATGAATACACTGATTCGTTATGTATTATTAGCTGCATATATTAGTTTTGTCACAAGCTGCGCCTCTGTACAGACTGCTAACTTTTATACACTCTCTAAATCATTGGACACGCCTGTAAATAATAAACCGACATCCATTCTTGAACACCCGCATAGCATTAAGATATTGGTTAATGTCCCTGATGGATTAAAACGCCCACAGATAGTGATTAACAAAAAAAATAATGCACAGCTAATAGTACTTGAGCAACATCGCTGGCTGTCTTCTTTTGATGAAGAGCTGAGCGATGCATTGACGAGTGGCATTTATAGCGATGCTCATATACAAGGCCTAGCGACAACGGACCGTTATCAAATAGCAGTTAATTTATTACAGATGGATACCATACTCACTGATAAAGTAGCTGCAAAATTTCATTGGAAAATTACGCGCCATATCAGTTCAGATAAGACGGTCGATCCGCAGCTACTTAGTTGTGAATTCGGCGCTTATAAGCCAATCAATAATACTGTTGAAAGCGCTGTTACTGGTATGCAAGATATTGTTCAAGACCTGATTCAAATTATCGCGCAGCAAGTAACCAAAATGGAGTCGGAGTCAGTTAATAGCTGCAGCTAACTGTTTAAGCACTTATTCACCAGCTCGAAAACGTCATTTGATAGCTTTGGCGTATCCAGGATAGACTGTAGGGTTTGCTTCATCAGTGCTTGCAGCGCTGGTGTATAACGATTCCACTCACGTAATGGTGTCACCATACGTGACGCTATTTGTGGATTTATTGCGTTTAACTCAACAATGGCATCTCTTAGAATGGTATAACCTTTACCACTTGGATCGTGAAATTTCACTGGGTTATTAATCGCAAAAATAGAATACAGTGAACGCACTCGGTTTGGATTTTTAATATTAAAGTCTTTGTGATTACGTAAGTGTTCAAAGTCTTCAAATATGGACGCCCGGTTCGCCATAGCTTGCATGGAGAACCACTTATCGACAACTAACGGATATTCTTTGTATCGCTCATAAAAATCTGCAAACACTTCATCACGCTCAGGCTTTGTGCTATCAGTAAGACTAGCAAGTGCAGCAATACGATCGGTCATATTATCTGCTTGTTCATAATGTGCTTTTGCGCGTGAAGCACAGCCTGTACCATTTGTCACCGTTAGTAGCTCAAGCACAATATTTTGCAGCGCTCTGCGGCCCATCGCTTCTGGTGTTAGTGAAAATGTACCAGTATTCGCATTCGCTTTATATAACTTCTCCAGTGTGCCTTTATGTGCCCGCTTGATTGCTTTCAAAATATCTGTCCGTGCTTTATCAATTGCTGCTGGATCAATAATTGTCTGTGCTTGTGATATTACGGGTATTGCTGGCAAAGTTAGCGCACGAGCAAGCAGTGCTTTGTCACCCTGCTCTGCTAAGCCCTGTTCAATCATGATGCCAAAGTCATCAATAAACTGCGTAATGTCCGCAGTACTATCTGCCATCAGACGCTCAATTGTCCTTAACGCAAGAGTCTGCCCTGCTTCCCATTTATTAAATCCATCTGTGTCGTGTAGTTGTAATAACCGCAAATCATCATCGCTTAGATCCGTTGTTAATTTAACTGGCGCAGAGAAGCTTCTGAGGATGGATGGAATAGGCCGTGATGTCACATTCTCAAATGTAAAACTTTGCTCACGTGCATTCATCTCTAATATCTGCGTTGGATGTGTTTCTCTTCCATGCTCATCTAATAATCCAACTGCAATTGGAATCAATAATGGTCGTTGTTGTATCTGACCTGTACCATCTTTCTGCGATTGTTTAAATAAAAGTGTCAATCTGTTCTGATCAGCATCGTAGTTAGTACTAACTTCTACTCTAGGCGTCCCTGGTTGTTTGTACCACAAAAAGAATTGTGACATATCGCGGCCGGATGCATCAGCCATGCATTGTACAAAATCATCACAGGTAACAGCATGACCATCGTAGCGGTCAAAATAAAGATCCGTAGCCTTTCGATAGATTTCCTTGCCAAGCAGAGTATGTTGCATACGTATAATCTCGGCACCTTTTTCATAGATAGTTGTAGTATAAAAATTACTAATTTCAATAAAACTATCTGGTTGCACTTGATGCGCGAGCGGGCTTGCGTCTTCAGAAAACTGCAATCGACGCAAACGATCCACGTCATCTATACGCTGCACCGCACGCGAGTTCATATCTGCACTAAACTCTTGATCTCTAAAAACAGTTAAACCTTCTTTTAATGACAATTGAAACCAATCTCGACAAGTAACGCGATTACCTGTCCAGTTATGGAAATACTCATGGCCAATAACTCCCTCAACACTCACGAAGTCATCATCGGTAGCTGTTTCCTGATGTGCGAGTACTAACTTCGTGTTGAAAATATTGAGCGAAGTATTTTCCATAGCGCCCATATTAAAATCGCTTACGGCTACAATATTGAATAGCTCCAGCTGATACTCTCTGCCATAGGTTTCTTCATCCCATTTCATGGCTTTCTTTAACGACTGCATGGCATGGCCACATTGATGCTCATCGCCTGCACGGACATATATATGCAAATCTACATGTCGCCCAGACATGGTGACAAATGTATCTTCAACCCTAACCAAATCACCAGCCACTAACGCAAATAGATAGCATGGTTTTGGAAATGGATCACTCCAAACAGTGAAGTGTCGGTTATGCTCTAAGTCACCAGATTCAATTAAGTTACCATTTGAGAGCAGAACAGGATATTGACCTTTTTCCGCCTCTATCCGCACGGAAAAAGTACTCAACACATCTGGTCTGTCTTGATAATAGGTAATACGTCGAAAACCCTCTGCCTCACACTGTGTACAGTAGTTCCCTTGTGATTTATATAACCCTTCTAAAGCAGTATTAGATGCAGGATCAATCTCAGAAGTGATCGTGAGTGTGAACTTCTCACCAGCATCTTTAATGATCAACTCATCATCAGATAAGGTATACCCATCAAATGGCTTCCCATCTAGCTCAACCGAGATAAGGATTTGATTTTGCCCGTTAAGAATCAAGTCTTTGCTATCGCTAGCCTTATTTTTGATGTACCGAACCTCTGATTTAACAATGGTTTTTTCCTCAAAAAGAGCAAAATGCAAACTAGTATGTGCCACTTGATAGGCCGCAGGCGTGTACTCTTTCAGGTAAATTGTTTTGGGTGTCAAATCTGTATTTTTTGCCATCATATATTCATGTCTTTAGTTTATTAAATAGAGTATAAATGTGAACCAATATTAACTAACTTATCGAATAAGTTCATTTTAGTACATGTTGCCATCACCTTATTGCTATGACCACAACAAATCTAAAATGGGCAGATGAATACGGATTACAAAAAGAACCAAACAAGCTATCATCAATATTCAATCATTAAAGCAAGTATATCTTGGATAGGAAGCACGCTTGAGATCTCTATTTTCATTCATCCACTTAGAGTATTTGTATAATCGCATTAGTGAGCGGCTATGGGTTAAACCTCTGTTTGCCTGTTTAATTTCCATTGCAGCTGTATTCATTGCCAGATACATAGAAAGCATATTAAATGGCATTACACTGCCCGAAATCACATATGAATCAGTAGAGAAATTATTATCAGTACTAGCAGCCAGTATGCTTGTCATTGCTACTTTTTCAGTGACATCCATGGTTTCTGCTTACGCTTCCGCCGCATCAACCGCTACGCCCAGAGCATTCGCCTTAATCGTTGCAGACGATAAATCTCAAAACGCATTATCCATGTTTATTGGTGCATTTATTTACAGTTTAGTCGCTATTGTTGCACTGACCAATAACTATTTTTCTAGTTCAGGTTTATTTATCTTGTTCGTTTTAACTGTAGTTGTATTTGCACTTGTCATTTTAACTTTTGTGAGATGGGTTGATAGCGTTGCAAGACTGGGGCGTATGTCATCCACGATTGAAAAGGTTGAAGAGGCTACATTAAAAGCAATGAAAAAATTCAAGTCTGCTCCTACGCAAAAGGCTTTGCGTTTTGATCAGGGAGCATTCAATGGTAATGCTGTCTATGCAAACACTGTGGGTTATATTCAATATATTGATATTGAGAAATTACAAAATTGGGCCGAAAAATATGATGCACGCATTAGAATCAACCATTTACAAGGTAAGCATGTCAGTAAGTGTGACGCGCTAGCGCATATTCAATATGATTCGTCAAAGGCAGATGAAATAGAGATTTATAAAGTATTAGATGCTTTTCACATTGGTCGAAACAGGCTTTACGACTTCGATCCGAGGTTTGGTTTGGTTGTACTATCGGAAATTGCTAGCCGAGCTTTATCTCCCGCAGTTAACGATCCTGGCACCTCTATCAATATTTTATCGTCCTTAACACGTCTTTTAACCTACTGGGCAGAGCCTGTTGATGAGAAAGCACTTGAACCCGTCATTTACAACCGTGTTGAGGTGCCTGAAATAAATTTAACGAGTATGTTTGATGATGCATTTACTGGTATAGCTAGAGACGGTGCCGAATTGGTAGAGGTCGGCAGCATGCTACAGAAATGCTTATCCTCACTGGCTGCATGCGACCACGATGAAATACAGCAAATAGCCAAGCAACACAGCAAGCTTGCGCTTAGTAGAGCAGAACAATCTTTGCACCTAAAAGATGATATTCAAACAATCAAAAATCTAGCCAATATCAAATAGTTTATTAGTTCATAAAACTGTCATTCGTTTGACATGCCTTTGTCGTAATTACTAGCTACGATGACGGGATTATGTCGTATCCTCACAAGCTTTTGAATTCAGTATAAAAGCAAACCTACTTCTATCTAAACCTGACAATAAACACCATCCTATTAAGATGAATCCTGAATGGCTTTTTTTACGAATGCTGGTTTACATCAAACCTGTATGGGCAGTATTTACAGTCAGCATCCTATCTTTAATGGTTTTATCCGCGAGTAACACAGGTTTTTTGGCCACGATTAAAACCGTTACTGATGATGGCTTTGTAAATGCCAAACCTGAAAATGCTGTCTACTTACCATGCTTACTCATCGGCCTGCTAGCAATTCGTGCCTTTGCTGGATTTATCTCTTCTTACACGATGCGCTGGGTAGGCAGAAAAATCATTGAACAAATCCGTCTTGATGCATTTTCTAAACTCATGTTACTGCCGATTCGCTATTTTGATAGCCATTCGGTAGGCAGCATTGCTTCTAAAATCACATTCGATACTGAGCAAATGTACAACGCAGTAACTAAAGCGACTATCAGTATAGTACGCGATAGCCTGACAATTGCTGGCATGATTGCTTACATGCTCTATCTTGATTGGCGTCTAACCCTAATTTTTATTCTCGTCGCACCAATGATGGTGTTTTTCCTAAAAAAAATGACCCCCAAGCTAAGAATTGCTAGTCAATCGGTGCAGGAGAGTATGGGCGCGATGACGCAAGTAGTGGAGGAAGCCGCAAGTGGTCAACGTATGGTCAAAATATTTGCTGGTGACGCATACGAATATGCGCGCTTCTCTCAAATTACCAAGACTAACCGACATATGATGACCCGATTAGGCAAAGTTTCTGGCTTGAACAGTATGGTCATTGAATTATTGGCCGCGCTTGCACTTGGACTAGTAGTCTACTATGCGGTTGGACGATTTACTGCAGGTGAATTTGCAGCTTTTATAGGCGCTTTACTGATGTTAATTGGTCCTATTAAAAGCTTAACTGCATTAAACACTGACTTACAGATCGGCCTCGCTGCAGCACAAAGTATCTTCTCATTAATTGATACCCCTGCTCAGCAGGATAATGGACTTCATAAAATTGCGCGAGCTAAAGGTGAAATTGAACTTAGACATGTAAGCCTCTGGTTTGAAGGGAACAAGCATCCTGCACTGGATAATATTGATTTAACAATTGCCTCTGGTGAGAAGGTCGCCCTAGTTGGCAAATCTGGCGGTGGCAAAACGACGCTGTTGAATCTATTGCCCAGATTTTATGAATTGCAAGATGGCATCATTACGATAGATGGTGTTGACATCAATACCATGTCACTTAAAAACCTACGCCAACAATTTAGTATGGTGTCACAAGAAGTAGTGCTGTTTAATGATACTGTCTTCAGTAATATTGCTTATGGTGCATTGAACCAAGTCAGTAGGGAGGAGGTAATCTCTGCCGCGAAAGCTGCGCATGCTTGGGAATTTATTCAGCAACTACCAAATGGTTTGGAGACTAACATTGGCGATCGCGGTGTGCGTCTCTCAGGCGGACAGCGGCAGCGCCTTGCTATAGCACGCGCTATTCTCAAAGATGCTCCGATATTACTCTTAGATGAAGCAACATCTGCCTTAGACACCGAATCAGAACAGCATGTGCAAGTAGCGCTAGATTCCTTGATGAAAAACCGTACTACGATTGTCATTGCACACCGCTTATCCACAATAGAAAATGCCGATCGTATTCTCGTGATGGAGCACGGCAAGATAGTTGAAAGTGGCAATCACCAATCATTGCTATTGCTCAACAGCACATATGCCAAGCTTTATCAAAAACAACGACAGCAGATCACATGACGACAATGAATCGAATTGCTGAGTCTGAATCAAACAGTAAACACATTTTTATGTCTCTAGCGCATTATTTGCCCTATTTACTTCCTCTACTCCTGCTTTTTTCTAGAGCAATTGCAGATGTAACGGTGCTACTAATCGGACTATATTACTTATTAAGAAGCTATTATCTAAATGATTGGCAGTGGGCAAAGCACACATGGTTTAAGCTGAGTATAGGCTTTTGGCTCTATTTATTACTTGTCAACACGCCACTAAGCATTGATCAGTTGGACAGCCTGACGCATTCCGCCGCTTATATAAGGTGGCCACTGTTTGCAGCAGCAATAGCCTATTGGGTGCTAGACAACGAGAAAAGTAAGCGTAACTTTCTTATATCGCTACTCCTCATTTCATTCCTGATCATGGCTGATACCAGCTTACAATACGTTACAGGACAAGATTTGTTTGGTCATTTAAAACCATCACCCACTAGATTGACTGGCCCTTACTCTAGACCGATTCCTGGGATCATGTTACTTAGAGTAATCTTTATTGGCATGTTTGCAGCAATCTTATTGCCTTCCTTATCTGATGCTAAGCGTCAAGTGAAATTTATACTTTTAACGTTATGTATTGGTCTAGTGTTTATGTTTATAACAGGTGAACGTATGGCCTTAATACTCTTTATTACAGGTAGTGCTGTTATCACTTGTGGGCTACTATTAAACCAGACAATCAACACGAAAAAACTTATCTTTAGCATGTTAACTATCGCTGGTTTGTTTTGGGGTTTATTCATGATTGCTCCCGAAACTGCCGAAAGATCAGTTTTTAGTATTGCTAACAAGCTAAACAGTTTTACTGCTTCTGATTATGGCGTGGTGTTTCGTGCTGCTTTCATTGCTTGGCAAGATAATTTTATATTTGGTAGCGGCTTTCATACATATCAAACGTTCTGTGAACAATTAGGTGTGCTAACAGTATTAGGTAAATCTTGGGGGCTACAGTGTTCTCACCCGCATAACCTGTATCTACAAATAGCTGCTGAGACTGGATTAGTTGGATTAATTCTTTTTTCTATTTCCATAGTGAGTATTTACTATCATGCCATAGCCAACTTAATAAAAGCACACTGCTGGTTAGTGGCGAGCTTAAGCTTTACCGTATTAAGCGTCTGTTTTTGGCCTTTAATTGGTGGCATTAGCATTCTAAACAATGGAGTTGCAGCACTAGTTTGGCTGGGTGTTGGTTGGGTGCTCTCTATCGCAAAAGAACCTACCTAACTCCGCCCGTATTACGGGTTCATCAATTTGTCATATTTTTTTACTATGCTTGGCTTTGTGGCTTAAAGAAAATATAGTGAGATGGAAGATATCGAAACAACGCAAAGCATGCAAACCGATTTGATTGATAGCTATGACGAAGAGCTAGAACTCGAATTAGAAGACCGTACCATTGAGCATATTCTAGCGCATGAAAACTTCCATATTTCCGATGAGGAAAAGGCTTTTCGCAAAACCTATTTTAAGGAATTATTTCGTCTCCAGGCGGAATTAGTCAAATTGCAGGATTGGGTCGTAGAAAGCGGACATAAAGTCGTTATTCTTTTCGAAGGGCGCGACGCAGCAGGTAAGGGCGGCGCAATCAAACGCATCACACAACGTCTCAATCCACGTGTTTGTAGAGTAGCAGCATTACCTGCCCCTACAGAACGTGAACGTACCCAATGGTATTTTCAACGTTATGTCGCACATTTACCTGCGGCGGGTGAAATGGTGTTGTTTGATCGCAGTTGGTATAACCGTGCAGGGGTAGAAAAAGTCATGGGTTTTTGTACTGATGATCAATACGAACAGTTCTTTAGAACAGTTCCTGAGTTTGAAAAAATGATTATTGACTCGGGAATTCAGCTCATTAAGTATTGGTTTTCAATCACTGATGATGAGCAGAATTTACGCTTCCAAGGCCGCATTTATGACCCATTAAAGCAATGGAAGTTAAGCCCAATGGATTTAGAATCACGTCGAAGATGGGAAGATTACACTAAAGCAAAGGAAACTATGCTGGAACGAAGTCATATTCCCGAAGCACCATGGTGGATTGTATAAGCGGATAACAAGAAGAAAGCACGCCTGAATTGCATTAACCATTTGCTCAAACAAATACCGTATGAAGAAATTGAGAAGCCGTTAGTAAAACTACCGCCGCGTGTTCACAATGCTAACTACATTCGTCAGCCTGTTCCACAAGAAATGTATGTACCGGAGGTTTATTAGCCTCTGTACCCAACATCTAAATACAGTACATTCAAAAGACTTATTTAGCGAGTGCGTTAGCACTCGCTTCCAATATGATTATTCAATATCAGGCTGTTTTAACACTTTTCTCAAATTTCGGTATCCGCTGTAACACTGCTTCTACCGTTAAGTCTGAAAGCCGATCAACTTGTACGGTCTCAAAATTTCGGCGTCCAATTTCCGCTCTGCCAGCTGACGTAGTTGGCCCAAATATAGCTAGTCCACGTTGATTTAGATATGAAGCAATGTGACTAGGCCCAGTATCATTACCAATCACATAACTAGCACTATTCAGTACACCTGCTAATGCAAACCAATCTAAATCTTTAAAAATGCGTCCTGGTATCTGTTTTGCTAGATCCACTTCGTCTGGACCCAGAATTGTCACGACCTCTTCGCCCAATGCAATTAAGGCTTTTGCTAGCGCAGCATAATATGGCCATCTTTTTTCTACATGCTCGGCAGAGGACCCTGGAATCAAGGCAATATAATCCCTCTCTATCCCTTTTTTACGTAACAAACCTGTTACATCACCTACCATCCACGACAAATCTGGTTGATAAGCATGTGGAGTCTTGATATTCGCAGCATTCAATAAATCAATTAAGCCAGATAGACCCGTCTTCGGTTCATCATCATTGGCGCTGCGTCCAATCCACTCTGTTTTAGAAAACCAAAACTGACGATACATTCTAGAGCGATCGCTATTCTGTAAATCAATGACCAAGTCTATTTTTTGCTTGACTAGCTTTTTCTTCAGTTTAATTTGTTGGTCTACTCGCCAAATCGGCGCTCGGTTATCAGCGATAACATAATCAACCATTGGGGACTGCTGCATGAGCTTGCAATAAGCAGGCGCAGTAAGTAGGTTAATCATACTATTTGGGAAATGGCTGCGAATATCCATTAGCAGACCTAGCGACTGCATTAAGTCTCCCAGCGCACCATGTTTAATTACGAGAATATTTTTTTTATTAATTAGCATTTTCGGTTCTTATTTTAACTAGACGAGAGTATAAACTGACCGTTTTACTCGTCATTTGTTCAAGCATCATTTCATTTTTTGCAAACTGCTGTGCATCCTGCATTAGTGCTTGCCAATAGCTAGGCGTATTCAACAATGTTTGTAAGCGGTGCCGCAACATTACTGAATCTTCCACAGGCACAATCAGCTCAGCAGGTAATACTTCATTAGCTACTGGCACATCTGTGGACAGCACATTAACACCACATAACAGTGCTTCGTTTAATACATATGAAAAGCCTTCTCTTCGCGATGCAATAACCAGCCCATCTACCTCACGCATGATAGTGGTTGGGTTCGCATGATAGCCAATTAAACGCACTGTAGTATTTTGCTTCATCGTTAATATTCTTTTATTAAGCATTTCATGCTCAGGACCGTCGCCCACGATAATAAGACTGACATCCATTCCATCTATAGCATCAAGCAAAATATCAAAACCTTTTGCCCTTACTAATCTGCCAACAGCACAAATTACTGGCTTATTTTGAGGTAATTGTAACGTTTGGCGTATGTTACTAAGAGGGAGCGGTGATGAATAATCAGATAGTCGAATACCATTGTAAATAACCACTGCGCCCGGATGATTCAGTTGATTAGCTAATTGTTCACTGACACAAATCACATGATTAAAACGATGAAAAATCTTATACTGACTTTTTATATTATGCAATGTTGCAACAACTGGTTTTTTCAAAAGCCATTTTAGCCTACCAATCAAGCTTGCTGCTTTATTGGCTTGTACATGAATCACATCAACATCATATCGGCGCAAACATTGATACAATGTAAACAACAGCCTGGGATGAAATCGATTGCGCCGCATATCAAGTCCTATTGATACAACTTCCTCAGGCAATTGTTTCACGAATTCATTATCGCCAATGACCAATACGCGATGACCTTGTGCTAACAAGCCAACACTTAAGTCTCGAACATGTTTCTCTAACCCACCATTCCCATGACTGGCAATGACTTGACAAACAAACATGACTAACTCGCACCCCTTTTACGTGCTTGTGCCAGCTCTTGGTAGACTGATAGTGTTTTTTCCA
>JBFIGM010000015.1:0-22048 GCA_041602315.1 Methylophilaceae bacterium
GCGACATCTTTTCAGAAATTTGCATGAAACCTTAGCTGAATTCAAAATAATTGCGTATATTATCAGGTTGCCCCAATTTTTAGTTAAAGCAATGATGGAATTTATTAAAATACGCGGTGCTCGCACCCACAACTTAAAAGATATTTCTTTAGACATTCCCCGTAACCAACTCGTCGTCATTACGGGTTTATCAGGCTCTGGAAAATCCTCGCTTGCATTTGATACGCTCTATGCAGAGGGACAAAGACGCTATGTAGAAAGTTTGTCAGCCTATGCAAGGCAGTTTTTGGCTAGGATGGATAAACCTGACGTTGACTTGATTGAGGGCCTATCGCCCGCTATTTCCATCGAACAAAAGTCAACCTCACATAATCCACGCTCTACGGTTGGCACTGTCACAGAGATTCATGACTACTTGCGTTTGCTTTATGCACGTGCGGGTGATCCAGAATGCCCTGAGCATCATATTAAGCTACAAGCACAAACAGTCAGCCAAATGGTCGATGCAATCCTCAAGCTGCCTGAGGAAACAAAAGTGATGATTTTGGCACCAGTCGTTTCTAACCGTAAGGGTGAGCAAGTTGATTTGTTTGATGACTTGAAAGCGCAAGGTTTTGTCAGGTTAAGAGTTGATGGGAAAATTTATGAAGTAGATGAACTGCCAAAACTTACCAAAACAACCAAACATAATGTAGACGTTGTTGTAGATCGCCTAAAAATTCGTGACGACATGAAGCAAAGAATCGCAGAAAGCTTTGAAACGGCATTGAGGTTAGCTGATGGTAAAGCGATTGCCCTAGAAATGGATACGGATGAAGAGCACCTTTTTTCAGCCAAATTTTCTTGCCCAGTATGTGACTACTCACTTGCAGAACTAGAACCACGTTTGTTTAGTTTCAATAATCCGATGGGCGCTTGCCCTACCTGTGATGGATTAGGCAATGTCAACTTCTTTGATCCCAAACGCGTCGTTGCTTTCCCTTCTTTATCCTTGGCAAGTGGTGCGATTAAGGGCTGGGACAAACGAAATCAATTTTACTTTCAAATGCTATCAAGCCTTGCTGCGCACTACGGCTTTGACCTAGAAACTGCTTTTGAAGATTTGTCAGCCGAGGCACAAGACATTCTGCTTAATGGATCGGGTAAAGAGCAGATTGCGTTTAAATACATCAATGAGCGTGGTACATTTTTTACCAAGACACACACATTCGAAGGCATTTTAAACAACTTGCAGCGACGTTATCGCGAGAGTGATTCAACAGCTGTCCGAGATGAACTGTCTAAGTATATCAATAGCGCTAGCTGCCCTGACTGCGGTGGCACGCGACTTCGCCGAGAAGCAAGACATGTAAAAGTAGGCGATAAAAACATTCACCAGGTTTGCGAGTTACCGCTGATGCAGGCGCATACTTTTTTTGATACTTTAGCACTAGAGGGAGCGAAACTAGCCATTGCTGATAAGATCGTCAAAGAAATTAGCAACCGACTCAAGTTCTTAACAAATGTTGGCTTAGAGTATTTATCGCTATCTCGTTCTGCAGAAACACTATCTGGTGGCGAAGCACAGCGCATTCGCCTAGCAAGTCAAATCGGCAGTGGGTTAACTGGCGTGATGTATGTGTTAGACGAGCCATCTATCGGGTTACATCAACGCGACAATGATCGATTACTGGATACGCTGAAGCGTTTACGCGATATTGGCAACAGTGTCATCGTCGTTGAACATGATCAAGATGCAATTATGACCGCAGATTATGTCATCGATATTGGACCAGGTGCTGGTGAACATGGTGGACAGATAGTTGCAGAAGGCTCACCAAAAGAAGTATTAGCGAACAGCGCTTCACTAACAGGGCAATATCTAAGCGGCAAAAAGCAAATCATATATAGAAAAATCCGCACCAAACCCGACCCTAAAAAATGGATCAAACTGACCGATGCTACTGGGAATAACTTGCGGAACGTGACAGCGGAGATTCCAGTTGGCTTGCTGACTTGTGTGACGGGTGTGTCAGGAAGCGGTAAATCCACACTGATTAATGATACGTTATACCGTGCCGTTGCACAGCATTTATATCGAAGCAATGCTGAACCAGCAGCGCATGGTGATATTGAAGGTCTCGCTTTCTTCGACAAAGTAGTGGATGTTGACCAAAGTCCAATCGGGCGGACCCCGCGCTCAAACCCTGCTACCTATACTGGCCTATTCACGCCTATCAGAGATTTATTCGCTGCAGTGCCAGAGAGCAGAGCAAGAGGATATGGACCAGGTCGATACTCCTTTAATGTCAAAGGAGGCCGCTGTGAGGCTTGCCAGGGTGATGGTGTTATCAGAGTTGAAATGCACTTCTTGCCAGATGTTTATGTTCCTTGCGACGTATGCAAAGGGCAACGCTACAATCGCGAAACACTAGAAATTAATTTCAAAGGTAAAAACATTCGCGAAATTCTAGAACTAACTGTCGAACAAGCACATGCATTTTTTAGCGCCCAACCTGCTATTGCTAGAAAACTCAAAACGTTGCTAGATGTCGGTCTGGGTTATATAACGCTTGGTCAAAGCGCTACCACGCTATCTGGTGGTGAAGCGCAACGGGTTAAGTTAGCCCTAGAGCTGAGCAAACGTGACACTGGACGTACGCTCTACATTTTAGATGAACCAACCACTGGCTTACACTTTGCAGATATCCAATTACTGCTTGATGTAATTCATCGTCTGCGAGACGCTGGCAATACCATCGTCATTATTGAACATAATTTAGATGTGATTAAAACCGCAGACTGGATTATCGATATGGGCCCAGAAGGTGGCGATGGTGGTGGCATGATTATCGCGCAAGGCACGCCCGAGACAGTGGCTAATACCGAAGGCAGCTATACTGGAAAATACTTAAAGCCTATGCTCTAGTCACTCGATTAAACATAGCACTTGGCTTCAGAAACAAAGACTTGATAGTCATCAATTTTCTCGGCGAATGCCTCTACGCTTTCAAGGCCTATTGTCGATGCAATATCGTCATTTAAGGTATTAGCTATTTCAGTTGATGATTTACCATGCTCCAAATCAAAAGCGACATGTGCTGCAATATAAACAACTGGCGCTAGTTTACAAGCATGTTGACTCAATGGTTCTGTATAGTAGCGTATTGCACGTGCAATCTCTTCAGGAAAATTCCAATGGCGAGCCAACTTTTCGCCAACTTGGCAATGATCTATGCCAATCATGGACTGCTCAACTTTACTGCGCTCTAATACATTCCTGCCCTCGCAAACCTCATCTATTTGCTTGCCAGCACCTGGGAATACAATGTGAATTGGCAGCTCACCTAATGTATGCATTAATCCTGCCATATAAGCAGAGTCTGTGTCATATCCAGCATCTTTTGCAAGCTGTCTCGCAACTGAAGCAGTAACCAAACTATGCTGCCAAAAACGCTTTAAATTCAACCCTGGCACATCAGTAAACGCTGACATAACACCACAAGCAATCACGAGTGTTTTTAATTTGCCTAAACCAATTATTGAGACTGCCTCTTGAATCGAACTCACTTCACGACTACAACCAAAATAAGCCGAATTTGAAAGCCTGAGCACCTTTGCAGATAATATCAAATCATGATTTATTTTATCTGCCAAGATTTTGATATCTACATCCCCTTCATTTAGTAACGCTGTTACCTCTTGCACCACTTTAGGTAACATTGGCATGGTTTGTGGTTGATCAAAGAATTTATCAACTAGGTTCATATCGACCTCTCAGTTAGCAGTAAGATTACCTCTTAGGATAAACCTGCTTGTCGCATTTTAATGCCGCGAAAAAAGAGTAGATCTGATGTCTAATTATAATAATGCGAGCTTAGAGGGCTAGTAGAAGTAAGCGTAAGCGAAAATGGAAATAGCTAAAAGACTCAATATAAACTTAATGGCTAAAGCTAATACAAATCCTAATCCAGCCGCGACACCTACGCGTGTTGCATTGCCTGCATTTCGCATTGCAATAAGCTCTCCAATCACAGCACCGATAATCGGTCCTATGATTAAACCAACCACACCTGCAAACATGCCGAACAATGCGCCAATCAACGTTCCCCACAATGCCAATTTACTTGCTTTGGCTTTTTTAGCTGTAATATAAGAAGCAAAAAAATCTAAAACCCAAGCAATCAGTGCTATTACTGCAATAATAAACATTGTAACTTCACTTACTCGCGCAAAGCCATCTATCCATGCTCCCAGAAGCAATCCTGAAAATATAAGTACAATCCCTGGTAATACCGGCAATGCTAGCCCCACAAAGCCAAGTATCACCAAAACTAGCACTAATAACCAATACCAATCCACTCACGTTTCCTTTAAGGTGTTTGCACCATATATAATCTTGCGCTGATTGTCGCTGTGCGTCGATTCAAATAACGCGTATTACGATGTTTGTCATAATAGCGCGGGTTTGGCACCATCACAGCTAACCTTGCTGCTTCTGAAGTGGATAAACGATGGGCGCCTTTATTAAAGTAATGCCTAGTCGCAGCCTCTGCCCCAAAAACGCCATTACCCCACTCGATGACATTGAGGTAAATTTCATAAATTCGTTTCTTAGTCAAAAGCTGCTCTAGCATCACCGTAATAATCACTTCTTCAAATTTTCTGACCAAAGAACGCTTACTGGATAAAAATAAATTTTTTGCCAACTGCTGTGTAATCGTTGACCCACCTGCGACTAACTTTCCTTTTTTAACATTCTTTTTAAAAGCATGCTCAATACCTTGCCAATCAAACCCATGGTGGGTCATGAATTTTGCATCCTCACTAGCAATGACTGCACGTTTTAAATTAGTAGATATCTTTGTATAGTCAATCCACTGATGTTTAAGTTTTGCTTTGGGGTCTTCAGCTCGCATCACAGCAAGGCTTGATTCCATAAATGCAGTAGAGGAGGGGTTGAATTTAATCAACCAACAAATCTGGATAAAAATCCATAGGTAATGCACTAACACCCATAGAAAAAAAAACGCTAATATGCGTTTGAGGTATCCCGCTAGAGTTAAGGGCTTCGCCTTGGGCTTGCTATTAAAAAACCACTGCAATAACAAAATTTAAGCTCTCAGCTTATCAATAATCGGTTTGGTTTGTGGGCGTACATTACGCCAACAATAAAAAGCCTCAGCGGCTTGCTCGACCAACATCCCCAATCCATCAACAACAACTGCACCAGCTTCTCGCGCTTGTTTCATAAAAGGCGTATCTTTACCGTACATCATATCGTAAGCCAAACTACCATCAGCAAAGATATCATCAGGTATAGGCAATCGCGCGTCTTGAAGCCCAACTGAGGTCGCATTAATGATAATGTCAAATTTTTGGCCTTTTAACTCTGCAAACGCACAAGCACCAAAGACTATAGAGCGGTACTGCACCAAATCTTTCACTTTCTCTATCATCGCAATTGCTTTGCTAACGCTACGATTTGCGATGACCAATTGACTGGGCGCAGCATTTAATATTGGGTGCAAAACACCTTCCGCTGCACCACCAGCTCCCAGAATCAAAACACGCTTACTTAATATTGGTTTGTGCAAATTTTGTTCGATATCGCGGACAAGACCAATACCATCTGTATTTTCACCAATGATGCTCCCATCGGAAAACAACAGTGTATTCACAGCACCAGCCTGTTTGGCTTGCATTCTCAGTTGACTCGCTAATTGAAATGCTTCAAATTTGAATGGGACAGTGACATTAACTCCTTTGTAACCTTTCGCCACTAGCTCTGAGACCGTATCCTTAAAACCATCAAGCGGCGCTTCAATGGCTTCGTATTCAATATCTTGATCCGTTTGTGCAGCAAACGCAGAATGAATATCAGGTGATTTACTATGCGCTATTGGATGACCAATAACAGCGTATCTATCCTTCATAGCATTAATTACTCCAGGGCAACCCTGCATGGCGCCAGCCATTAATCATCGTACGCTGTCTTTCCGCATTAGCCTCCCCCTCAAAACCCTCCAGCATATTGTAAGCTTCTGTATAGCCTAAAGATGAAGCTAATGTGGCAGCGTTATGGGAGCGCCCCCCTGTTCTACACATAAAGATAACCAAAGCTTCCTTATCGACTTGCATTGATAAATGTGTTGCGAAATCAGCATTAGCAACCATACCTGGGTAAAATGCCCATTCTATGTGGACTGTATCTGGAACCTTGCCGACTAATTCAAGCTCTGCACTAGAGCGCACATCAACCAGAACTGCATGCTCAGTTTTTTGCAAAACATCATAAACCTCCATTGGCGTTAGCGCACCTGAATAAGGCAAATGATGATCCTCTGCTCTTTGTTTTGCACGAGCCAGTATTTTACTAATTGCTTCCATTATTTACTCCTGTGTATCTTGGACAGCTTTTATCAATAAAGCCAATTTCAAGAAATAGTATATCGTTAAACCATAAAACAATCACATCTTACTTAAAGCACAATATTGGTGCGTTTTTTTGTCTTTTGCACTAAATTAGTGCACCAATATTGATGCTCTATGTAAAACTTATGAATACTCGCCATTTTAAGCTTTTTTAAATGGCATAATTCCTGCTAATATCCATTATTAAATTTTATTTAAAAAATAATATTTAGATCCAATTATTCAATTCATTCAATATTAGGAGATTGTAATGTCTGTAGCAAACGTAATGAAGCTAATAGTAGATAACGACATTAAATTTGTCGATTTTCGCTTTACTGACACGCGAGGCAAAGAGCAACACACAACAGTGCCGATTTCGGCTTTTAACGAAGATAAATTCACCGAAGGTCATGCATTTGATGGTTCCTCTATCGCTGGTTGGAAAGGCATCCAAGCTTCAGACATGCAATTAATGCCAGACCCATCAACAGCAAATATCGATCCATTTATGGACGAACCAACACTTATCCTAACTTGTGATGTTGTAGACCCAACAGATGGCAAAGGTTATGACCGTGACCCACGCTCTATCGCAAAACGTGCTGAAGCATACTTGAAATCAAGTGGTATTGGTGACACTGCTTACTTTGGTCCTGAACCAGAGTTCTTTATTTTTGATAGCGTTTCTTGGGATGTTGGTATGGGCGGCAGCTCAGTCAAAATCAATTCTGAAGAAGCAGCATGGCAATCTGGCGACACATTTGAAGGTGGTAACACAGGTCACCGTCCAAGAGTCAAAGGCGGTTACTTCCCAGTCCCTCCAGTTGACTCACTCATGGATGTGCGCTCTGCAATGTGCATGACACTTGAAGCAATGGGTGTTCCTGTTGAAGTGCATCACCATGAAGTTGCAACTGCCGGTCAATGTGAAATCGGTACTAAATTTGCAAGTTTAGTACAACGTGCTGACTGGACTCAAATTCTTAAATACGTTGTATTGAATACTGCACACGCTTATGGCAAAACTGCTACATTTATGCCTAAACCAATCTTAGGTGATAATGGCTCTGGTATGCATGTTCACCAATCTGTATGGAAAGATGGCAAGAATCTATTTGCAGGTGACGGCTATGCTGGCTTAAGCGAGTTTGCACTTTATTACATTGGCGGCATCATTAAACATGCCCGTGCGCTAAATGCAATTACTAACCCAAGTACAAACTCATACAAACGTTTAGTTCCTGGTTTTGAAGCGCCTGTAAAACTAGCATACTCTGCTAAAAACCGTTCTGCTTCAATCCGTATCCCATTTGTTCACTCAGACAAAGCTCGTCGTGTTGAAGCGCGCTTCCCTGATCCAACAGCAAATCCATACTTGGCATTCTCAGCAATGCTAATGGCTGGCTTAGACGGTGTGCAAAATAAAATCCACCCTGGTGAGCCTGCAACTAAAGATCTTTACCATCTACCACCAGAAGAAGATGCTGCAATCCCAACTGTTGCACACTCATTAGAACTTGCGTTGGAAGCATTAGAAAACGATCATGAGTTCTTGACACGTGGTGGTGTATTCTCAGAAGACTGGATCAGCTCTTATATCGATTTCAAGATGGCGGAAGTGACACAAATGCGTATGACACCTCATCCACTAGAGTTTGATATGTACTATAGCTGTTAAGTAATTTTCAGCTCATAAAAGGCAGCGTAGCTGCCTTTTTTTATGATCAAACCGTTGCGTATTCACCATATCACATTCTTTTATTTATAGTAGTCAACCAATTTGGCTAGAACTTCGTTGCTAACTATAAGACTCTAATCTAAACTACTGGTATGAAAAGACAATTTATTTTTATTAGCACCTGCTTTTTTACTATATTGTTTACCATTTCAGCGCATGCTGAAATCTATAAACATGTTGATGCGGATGGACGCGTCACCTACTCAAATGTAAAGATAAAAGGCGCTAAAAAAATCAATCTTGAGCCTGCCGATACTAATTTTGGCACGCAAAATAGCAGTGAAAAAAGCGCGCCAGCTAGCAAATCAGCGCCAGCAAACTTTCCAAAAGTTGATGCGGAAACGCAAAAAAGCAGGGATAGTTCCAGGAAGCAAATCCTTTTGTCTGAACTTGAATCTGAAAAAAGGGCATTAGAACAAGCTAAAAAAGCTTATGAAGAAGGAAAATCTAATCCAGAAACATTTCGTACACCTAGTGGTGGCATTCGTCGCAATGTTGCTAAATTCCAAGAAAAAATGGAAAGGTTACAAGCAGATGTTGATGCACACCAGCGCAATATAGAGCTTCTTGAGAAAGAAATTAGTAATATTAACTAAGTTATACGATATTATAAAACTGGCTTGTCTTTTGCTTTGTTTTACAGCATCAATAACTTTTTTACTAATATTTAACTGATGGTCCAACAAGTTCCCTCCTGCTTCACTGGTTTAGAAAACCTTGCCGTTTCAGTTATGCTACTGAATGCCTCTAAGCAACTCATTTACATGAACCCTAGCGCTGAAGCCTTATTTGCCATGAGTGCTACTCAAACCGCAGGTACACATATTAATGAGCTGTTTATTAATTGTGAAGTACTGGATCTTGCTATCGCTCATGCAACAACAAGCAACAGCCCTTTTAGAGAACATGAATTCGCTATTACAACGCAACGGCAACTTTCATTTGCGGTGACTTGTACCGTTACACCCATCGTCATGCATGAAGCAAGGCTTATTTTAGAATTTCAACAAATGGATCAGCAATTACGGATTGCCAAAGAAGAACGCATGCTCATACAACAACAGGCTAACTCTGAGCTACTACGTAATCTAGCCCATGAAATTCGGAACCCATTAGGCGGGCTAAGAGGCGCTGCGCAATTACTCGAGCATGAGCTACCCCAACCTAGCTTACGTGAATACACGCAAGTCATTATTAAAGAAGCAGACCGATTGCAAGGTTTAATGGATAGGCTGCTAGTACCGCACCGCGTACCAAAATATGAACCGACTAACATTCATGAAGTCCTAGAACGAGTACGTAGTTTATTATTAGCCGAGTCACCAAATAATATTAAAGTACAAAGAGACTATGATACGAGCCTGCCAGAACTGATTGGAGACAGAGAAAAACTGATTCAAGCAGTGCTGAACATCGCACGTAATGCCGTACAGGCACTGCTATCACAAGGAACAGAGCAGGCAAAAATTACACTACGCACCCGCGCTGCTAGACAAGTCACACTAAGCAGAAAACGCTATCGTGTTGGCATAAAATTAGACATTATTGACAATGGCCCAGGTATTCCGGTAGATATGGTAGATAAAATCTTTTACCCGCTGGTATCAGGTCGCGAAGGTGGGTCTGGCTTAGGTCTTGCACTGGCGCAAACATTCGTCACGCAACACCATGGCATGATTGAATGTAAAAGCCAGCCTGGTCAAACCTGCTTTACAATTTTGCTACCTGTTGAAAGCACCCTGATCAAAAATGCCATTATCGAACAATAATAGTAAAGTGAGTGAATAACGAGATGAAACCAATTTGGATATTAGATGACGACAAATCAATTCGCTGGGTCTTTGAAAAAGCACTCGCTCGAGCTGATTTAGATTTTGAGACCTTTTCCAATACAAGTGATGCCTTATCAGCTTTAGAACACCATCAGCCACAAGTCATCGTCAGTGATATCCGCATGCCTGGTGGCTCTGGGTTGGATTTTTTAACTGAAGTTAAAGACCGGTTCCCAGAAATTCCTGTCATCATCATGACCGCATACTCAGACCTAGAAAGTGCTGTTGCGGCGTTTCAAAATGGTGCCTTTGAATACTTAGCGAAGCCATTTGATGTCGATCAAGCATTAGATGTCATTAAGCGCGCTGTCGATGAAACACTGCGCCAAGAAGTAGAGACCGTAGAACTTGAAGAAACACCAGAAATCATTGGTCAAGCTCCAGCCATGCAGGAAGTATTCCGTGCTATTGGGCGCCTAAGCCGATCACACGCCACTGTTCTCATTAATGGCGAATCGGGTAGCGGTAAGGAGTTAGTAGCCAGTGCATTACACAGACACAGCCCTAGGGCAAACAACCCATTTATTGCCATTAATACGGCAGCAATTCCAAAAGACTTATTGGAGTCAGAATTATTTGGCCATGAGCGTGGCGCTTTTACTGGTGCACAAGCTGCACGGCGTGGTCGCTTTGAACAAGCGGATAATGGTACATTGTTTTTGGATGAAATTGGCGATATGCCTGCTGATCTGCAAACTCGTTTGCTGCGTGTGCTCAGTGATGGTCAGTTCTATCGTGTAGGTGGTCATCAACCGATTAAAGTTAACGTCCGTGTCATTGCCGCCACTCACCAAGATTTGGAAGAGCGCGTTAAATTAGGCTTGTTCCGTGAAGACTTATTCCACAGACTCAATGTCATCCGTCTAAGACTACCTGCTTTAAGAGAAAGACGCGAGGATGTACCGCTACTTGCCAAGCATTTCTTACAACAAAGTGCGCAAAACCTAGGGGTAGAAGCCAAGAAACTATCTGATGCGGCGCTGAAGTATCTGACTGCTGTTAACTGGAGTGGGAATGTTAGACAGTTAGAAAATGTCTGTCACTGGCTTACCGTCATGGCACCAGGACAAAACATTGATGTAGCTGATTTACCGCCTGAACTAAAAGAAACTAAAGCCAAATCGACGTCAAATAACTCATGGCAAGATGCATTAGCACAAGAAGTATCAGATGCACTAAATAGAGGTGAACAAGGCCTGCTAGATGGCTTAACAAAAGACTTTGAACGTGTGATTATCAGGAAAGCACTACAGCATACCGACGGGCGGCGCATAGAGGCTGCGACACAACTTGGCATGGGGCGCAATACGCTTACCAGAAAAATTCAAGAACTGGGTATTGATGAGTAATAAAAATTACTACCCTATATCTTAACCTGTTGTGAACGCCAAACAGGGAAAGAGTTATGTTTTTGTGCATCAATTTTACTTACAAAGAATACCTGAGCCATTCTGGAATCCTTAAGTGTTTTACCAAAAAACTTATTAGCTGAATGATAATGACGCCCCTCATAAAGAACTAGGGTATTATAAACATTGTTGATACGTACTATTTCATCAAACATACTATGGTAAGCAATATCCATTTGCACATCCCCTGATGCAAATCGATTGACATTCTCTTTTTGTGTCTTTTCATATAGCTCTTCATTAAAAGTGCTATTGGGTCTAAATAAAGATGTCCCTGAGTCCAAAGGTGCATTAGGCGTTAAAAATAATACTGCTGCAAACACTGCATCATAATCAACATGAATCACACCTTGCCCGTACTCTTCAGATACGATCTGAAAATTAGTTGACACTCCCCAACGCATATGTTCATGCTCAAAATTATGAAAGAGTGAAATAATTTTTTCCGTTACTTTCTCAAATAACGGCTTATTGATAATAGAGAGATCTTTTGTACGACAACCTGGGAATACATAGGGCACATCTTTCAACTGATGGCGATATCGGTATTTCTGACTTAAAGCAAACTGCCTGACTGCATCTGGATTCTCGTAGAAATTTTCAACTACTGTAACTGGGTATAGGTTCATAATACTGATTGATTTGCTTATTCAAAAACTCGTCATACTATATCAAAAAAAGTTTAAAAAGTATTAACTTTAAAGATTGAACGCAAACTTAACTCTCAATGCCAATAACTAAAAATGCAATTATGAGTTGCAAGATTTTTTATTAAATATTTTGTTATGATTACTTACAATAACTACGTTTTATCTTGCACTCAAAACTCAAAGAAACCCTTTTTCGAATACCTCATCTTCACGAACTCAGTCTTTATCAATAATATAAATAAAAAACGGCAACCGAAGTTGCCGTTTTACTTATTTTCTATTAAGCATCAGCTTAACTAAGAGTTAACTTAGGTTTAGAAGAATAAGATCGCACCTAATGAGATGGTTTTTGCATCAGCTTTTGCATCACCAGCACCTCTACTGCTTACATCGCGCTCAGACTCTGCATATTCAGCAACCAAGTTTAGGTGTTTTGTTAGTGGATGGTAAGCACCAACTACCCACATGTTGTCCTCAATCTCACTGAATGTATCGATTGAGTTACCATCAAGTGTTGACTCACCATAGCTAGCGCCGATTTTTGTACCAACACCAGGGATAGTATACGTAGCTTGAACATACCATTGATCTGAATCACGCTCTTTACCCATCGCATCAAAACCACCAAATAACTGTAGTGTTTGACCGATACCTTCACCGTCACCATAGTAACCTGTTAAGCCAAAGCCTGCTACGTTAACATTTGCGCCGATATCCCATGCTCTAGCGCGACCGGATGTGCTAGCAGTGTTTGCTACAGCAGCGATTGTAGTGAATGCTGTACCAGCTGTGTTTAAACCAAAGCTTAGAGGTGAAGCATTTGATAAACCTTCAACTTTTTGGCTGATAAATGACGCCCAAACTTTACCTGAAACATCACCAGTCCATGCATAGCTAGCTTTACCTTCAAAAGCAGGGCTACCTTCACCGCGTGCTGATGAACCAACGCCACCATTTAATCCTACTGCGTCAAATGCTTGTGTCACACCAACTGTAAAGCTAAAGCCGTTCCAGTTTGGTGATGTGTATGCTACTTGTGATTTCCAGTCAGCATACATAAAACCTGTACCGATACGACCTAGAGTAGTAGTGTTACCAGCTAAAGAACCAGCACCAGAACCAACGCCCAGCAATGTCATGTCGTTAAGAATTGCATCAGAAGCATAGATACCTAAATCTTTACCAAGCTTGATAGAACCCCATGAAGCATCACCAAATGTTAAAAATGCTTGACGGTTTTCTTGATGAGCTGACTGTTTACCTGCTGTAGTAGTAGAAGCACCTGGGTTGATACTGATAGTAAAACCAACATCTAAGTCATTTTGACGTGTTTTACCAGAAACACTTAGGTAGTTAGGTAACAAACCTGTAGTAATGTTGCTAACATCTTCACCATCGCCATCACCAAGACCTAGAGGTGCAGCACCTGCGCCTGTATCACCACTGAAGCTTGTGTGTGTGTAGTAAGCATTAACCACACCACCAATATCTAGCGTCCAATCACCAGCTGGTATCATAATCCCAGCATTAGCGCTTGATGCGCCAGCAACTAGCGTTGCCGCAACTGCTAATTTTAACTTGTTGTTCATGTAATTCTCCTAAAATTTTACTTAAAATTTTTACTACTTTTACTGCTAAAACACCCTCATTATACTTTGCAACTTTTGGACAATTGCTTTAGCCATGAGAAATTTTAACTTCCCTACAAATCTGTTAAAAAATTAACATTCATTTACAAGAAGGTTGATACCAAGTATGCCAAAAACACACTTCTAACGCCAAGCCTTTTTATATATTAATCTTGTTTATTTTCATCTATGTTGCAATTTGACAACACAACGTTTTGCAATTAATGAAGATATTACAGAATCAGATGAGTCTGTAAATTTAATGTAAACTTATATTAATCTGCAATTAACATAATACTTATCCATGAAACAGTTATCACCAAAGCAGCTAAAGTTCATAACCAATGCCTTTCAAGAAGGTAATAAATCGTTACAATTAGGCTTATTATCTAAAGCAGAGCAACTATTTTCAGAAGTTCTAAGAGTTGATCCTAATATTCCTGAAGCTAGGGCCGCCCTGGCTTACGTACTGAGCTCAACAAAGCAATACTCCAAAGCAAACCTACATTTAAAAGCATTATTAAAGCTGCATCCCAACCACGCACAAACGCATTACAACATAGCCAACAACTGCTACTCTCAGCAAGATTACTCAAATGCAATAGAGCACTATAAGTCTGCAATAAAACTAGCTCCTAATTTTGTCGAAGCCTATATAAACTGTGCCATTGCATTTCGCATGATGTCTAATCATACTGATTCCATATCATATTTACGAATGGCTCTTGATATAGATAAAACTAACTCTCGGGCATTTTATATACTTGGTATGGTCTATGATGACATAGATGATCTTGGGCGAGCTCTAGAATGCCTAGAATCAGCTGTGGGATTAGCCCCAAATGAACCTGAGTTCATAGTTAGCTTTGCGAACGTTCTTCAGCGAGCGAAATTAGATTATGAAGCAGGAGTCATGTTTCATAAAGCTTGTGAAGTCAATCCTAATTATTTTGATAGTTTTAAAAACTATGCTGAATTTCTTCTTAAAGCTCATAGATATGACGAAGCTATTGAGTGCTTGATGCATGCAAGAAATCTTCAGTCACAAGATTTATCAATTCACGACATGCTTGGTCAAGCATACTCAGGTATGAATAACTCTGAATTAGCTGTGAGCACTTATCAAGATATTTTAATGAAAGAGCCTTCCAGACTATCTTCATTAACAGGTTTAGCTCAGGTTTACTTAGATATTGGGGACATCCCTAAGCTTACTGAATTATGTAACAAAATAATTGATATTAACCCAGAGGAGCCCAATGGATATCTTATTAAAGCTAGAATAAATAAATATAAAGAAAATAATGATTTAGTATCACATTTGACTAAGTTCACCATCAATAATGACTTAGATGATGAACAGAGGCTGCTTGCTTATTTTGCATTAGGAAAAGTACTTGATGATTCTAAGAATTACAAAGAGGCTTTTGAGGCTTACGCGTCAGGAAATGCCATCAAAAATAAAACTTTAAATTACAACAAATCATCCTTTGAAAATTCTATATCAAATATTATTTCTTTTTTTAATGCAGATAAAATTGTAGAAAAAGTTAGTTTAGGTTCCAGTAGCAACCTACCTGTTCTTATTGTAGGAATGCCTCGCTCAGGTACTACCTTAACCGAACAAATTATCTCTAGTCACCCCGAAATAATTGGCGCCGGTGAAGTGCCCTTTTGGGGGAAGTCTCCTACTGCAATTCCTTACCGAATTAATTCAAAAACCCCTTTTCCTGATTGTATTGACGAGATTTCTAGTAATGCTGCTAGCGCTATAGCAGAAATGTATGAAAGCACTCTACATAAAATTGTTGGTCAGGATACAAAACCAAAACACATTACTGACAAAATGCCTCACAATTTTCTTTTCTTAGGTTTGATAGCTATCTTTTTTCCTAATGTAAAAATTATTCATACTAAACGAGATCCAATAGATACGTGCCTATCTATCTTTTTTCAAAACTTTAATAATGCACACCAGTATGCGGCCGACCTAACAAATCTTGTACACCAATACAAACAGTACGAACGTCTCATGCTACATTGGCATAAACTCTTTCCCAATAGAATCTTGGATATTAACTATGAAAATATGATTGCTGATCCTGAATATTGGTCAAGAAAATTAATACAGCATGTAGGCGTCAACTGGGATGATGCTTGCCTAGCTCCCCATAAGCTAGAACGCAGTGTTAAAACCGCCTCACATTGGCAAGTGAGGCAACCAATCTATAAAAGCTCTGTCGAGCGATGGAAAAACTACGAGCCTTACATCGATACTCTTGTGAATGCCTTTAAAAGTGAATAATTCTTGGAATCCCACTTTACCTAAAGGCTTTCAGTTAAACTCAACACATCTTTTAACATTGCGGTATCATAATCACTCGTTATTACAGACTTACCTATTCCCTGCTGAAGCACTAATCTAATCTTTCCATCTTGTACCTTTTTATCCAATCCCATTAAATCGAGATATTTATCCACACCTAATACTGGAGGTTCTGTGTTCAAATTGGCAGCTTTAAATATAGCTCTTATTCGCTCAACATCAGCTTTGTTAAGCCAACCCATACGCTGTGACATATCAGCAGCCATCACTGTACCAGCTGCCACTGCTTCACCATGCAACCATACACCATAACCCATGCCATTTTCTATGGCATGGCCAAAAGTATGTCCTAAGTTGAGTAATGCACGCCCTCCAGCTTCTTTCTCATCTACCGCCACTACTTCTGCTTTATTTTGACAAGAGCGATAAACTGCCTCTACTACCACCGTCTCGTCTAATCTCATTAATTGCTTCATATTCTTTTCTAGCCAACTAAAAAAGTTGGCATCTCTAATCAAGCCATATTTAATAACTTCCGCCACGCCAGCTGAAAGTTCACGTGCCGGTAATGTCTTGAGCGTATTTGTATCAATCAGAACGAGTTTTGGTTGATAGAAAGCGCCTATCATATTTTTACCACGCGGGTGATTGATACCAGTTTTACCTCCTACACTTGAATCTACTTGGGAGAGCAATGTTGTTGGGATTTGTATAAACGGCACACCACGCAAATAGGTCGCAGCTGCATAACCTGTTAAATCACCTATCACGCCACCACCTAGCGCGATGAGTGTCGTATTCCGTTCACAGCGCGCATCAATTAATGCATCATAAATTGTATTTAATGTTTCACTATTTTTATATCTCTCACCATCGGGCAAAATAATTTCAATCACACTATAACCTTGACTACGCAATGGCTTGACAACAGCTTCCAAGTAAAGAGGCGCGACTGTTGTATTACTAATAATGGCTACTTGTTTGCCAGAAATATGTTCAGTTAAGAATTTTATATCTGATAGAAGCCCTGCACCGATATGAATCGGGTAAGAGCGTTCTGCTAAAGATACATTTAAAGTTTGTTTTATCATGCTTGAATTGATTTCTTAATTTGGTTGACTAATGCACTTGCAGGTTGATGACCAGTATCTACAATAATATCTGCCGTGGCTGTATAAATAGGGTTTCGCTCCTGATATAGCGCCTCCAACTTGGCTTTAATGTCTACATTTTGTAATAATGGCCTTTGTTTATCATGACGCATACGCTTGTATAGATCGCTTACGGTCGCGCGCAAGTAAATGACACAGCCGTTTGCTTTTAATGCTCTTCTGTTTTCTTCGGCCAGAATAGCTCCCCCGCCTGTCGCAAGTACAATATTTTTTAATTGCACCAACTCCTCGATTACAGCAGCCTCTCGTTTTCGGAAACCCGTTTCGCCTTCTAAATCAAATATCACGGGAATTTTAACCCCAGTACGCTTTTCTATTTCATGATCTGTATCATAAAAACTCTTGCCTAGCTGCTTTGCCAGCTGTTTGCCTACCGTTGTTTTACCAGCTCCCATCAAGCCAATAAAAATAATATTGCTATCTAATGACATCATAAAAAATGCCTATCAATTGAATGATAGGCATTTTAAGGTAAACCAGTCGCTCTGTCAGGTTAGCTTGTTAATTTTTATCGTAAATCTAAACTTTCATTCATGATTTTTGGCGTTATAAATATCAACAACTCAGTTTTGTCATCTTGCCTAGTTCTACGTTTAAATGCATTCCCTAAGATCGGAATATCGCCAAAAAACGGTACTTTCTCTACCTGATTTCTCTCCTCTTGTTCAAAGATACCACCCAAAACTGCAGTTTCTCCATTCGCTACTAACACTTGCGTAGTTACATTCTGTGTATCAATTGAAGGAACACCTGCAAACACCTCCCCTACTGACTCTTTCCTTACATCCAAATCCATAATGATTTTATCGTCTGGCGTGATTTGAGGCGTCACCTCAAGGCTCAACACTGCCTCTTTAAATGATACCGTTGCAGCACCACTACTTGAAGCTTCGAGATATGGAATTTCAGTTCCTGATGCAATTTTCGCCTTTTGTTGATTTGCCGTTGTAACGCGAGGGCTTGATACAATCTTACCTCGATTATCTGTTTCTAAAGCTGTTAACTCTAAATTCAATAACAACCCAGCGGGTAATCTAAATAAGCTAAAGGCAATACTACCTGCACCTGCAGTAGTCACTGGCAAATTTGAAGCTAGTCCGCCAGTAGACGCAGCTTGTGTAACTGTTGTACCATCAGCACTGAATCTAGTTACAGCACTCGTGGAATCCAAGCTACCACCAACTGCTAATGTATTCTGTCCAGGCGTTGTAAATGATTCCACCCCGAACCTTGCTCCAAGACTTTTACCAAACTTCTCATCTGCAAGCACAAGTCTGGACTCTATCATCACCTGACGGACAGGAATATCAGTTTTATTAATAATCTCCTGAATCTCCGCTAGTTTTTTTGCAGTATCCTGTATAAACAAGGTATTAGTACGAGGATCCATAACCGCGCTTCCACGTGGAGACAATATACTCCTGTTCTGGTTTGCATTACCAGAAACTGCCCCTCTACCACCTCCTACAGAGTTCGCACCTGTCAATATATTTTTAAAATCTTCTGCTTTTTGATATTTTAACCTGAATACTTCTGTAATTAACGGCTCAAGCTCATCTATCGCTTTTGCTGCTTCAAGTGCTGCTTTATCTTTTGCCGCAACCTCCTCAGCAGGTGCAATAGTGATTACATTACCAACCTTGCGCATGGTTAACGCTTTGTTCTGCATGATAATATCTAAAGCTTGATCCCAAGGTACATCCTTCAATCTTAATGTAATGTTTCCTGTAACAGTGTCACTTGCTACTATATTCAGCCCCGTAAAATCGGCAATTACTTGCAACACTGAACGCACTTCAATATTCTGAAAATTAAGAGACAATTTCTCGCCTGAATAGCCTGGCTTAGACCCTTTAACAAGTTGATTAGGGTCTTCAACAACTGATCTAACATCAATAATGAATTTTTTATCAGCTTGATAAGCAGACTGCTCCCAGTTTCCTTTAGGTTCAATAATCATTCGACCATTATCACCTTGTTGTAGAGTATCAACATACAACACTGGTGTACCAAAATTAATCACATTTAATCTTCTTTGTAGATTCACTGGTACATTAGTATCAACAAAATCAACAACGATTTGCTTACCCTGTTGCTTAATATTAATACCTGTAGTTGTATCAGATAAGTCCACAACTATCCGACCTTCTCCGTTTTTACCACGTGTAAAATCAACGTTAGATATCGTATGAGCTCCACCGCCTACTTCAGCTTCTGCAAACCGTGTTTCTGCTACTGTTGCAGCTACATTGCCAGTAGCACCTTGCAACACAATAAGGACATCATTACCATTTACCTCTGTGTTGTAACCAACCGCCTTTGATAAATTAAGCACCATACGAGTGCGGTCTTTGGCTTGCGCAAGCGTGACGCTTTTTAGTACACCTTGCTCACTTTTGATATTGTTTTTATTCAGTCCATTTCCTGTCCCAGGAAAATCTAATGCGATACGCGCTGGGTTTTTAAGTGTAAATCCAGCAGGCGGATTGACTAAAGGCTGTGTCGTTTTGACGCGAATACTGACCCTGCCGCCTGATAATGGTGAAAAGTCTATGCTTTCTATATTATTGCTAAATGTGCCAGTTTCTGCATTAGCTAAACTCATCGTACCAATTGTTGCAAACAGTATGATTCCAACCCATTTTGCCATATTTATAATCATCTTCATTTCCATTTCTTTTATTCTTGCAAATTAATGCTAGCATCGCGTTCAATCCAATCGCCAGACACATCGTCTTGAACAACCTCTTTAATATTAATTTCGTTTTCGCTAATTGATGTAATCATCCCAAAATTCGGACCTAGATAATTCCCAACCTTGACTCTTTGTAGACTTTCGTCGGGCGTTTTAATCAATGCATACTTAAGCCCTTTTTTGCTTAAAGTTCCTACAAAAATTAAGCTCTCTAAAGGGTATGACTCAAGTGCTTCACGAGGCCTATTTGTATTAGGCTGCAGTGATCCGCCACCAGACTTCAATTTTCTAGATTTGAATGGATCATTTAAGGCGCCGTCTACGTTATACTCTAGGGGTGTATAAGCCATAACCTCAGGTAATGGCGCAACACTTTTACTCATGTTATTCGCTGCATTTGCCATAAACTGATCAAGGTCATCCCCTTCTTTGCCACCACAAGCAACTAACAAACAAGTTAGCAGTGTCAGTAAAAATAGGTTGAAGCGCATTATTTACGTCCTTTTTTCTGTTCTTCTGCTCGTTTACTAGCAATTTCAGATGAGTCTAAATAGCGATAGGTTTTTGCAACGGCCTCAAGTACTAAATATCCACCCCCACCCTTCAAGTTACTTTTTACGGGTTCAATTGAAAGGTCATTCAGTGTAACAATACGTGACAGCCGAGATACATCGGTCGCAAAAGCTCCTATATCATGATAATTACCTAGCAATTTAATTTGGATAGGCATTTCCGCATAAAAGTCAGCCACAACCTCCTGACCAGGTTTAAATAGTTCGAACTCCAACCCTCTGCCAAGACCAGACTGATTAATGTCAGTAAGCAAGCCATCCATTTGAGAACGATCTGGTAATTGCTTTAATAGCGCACCAAATGTTTTTTCAATATCAACCATCTGTTGTCTGTATGCTTCAATTTTTACCGCCTGGCTTTTCTTTGATAAAAACGTTTGCCGCAGCTCTTGCTCTTTTGCTTCCGCTTGATCAAAAGCATCAATTTCGCTACTCCATAACAAAAAATAGCCCCCAACCACAATTATTAGAGCCAGCATGCTCAGCAAAACCAGTTTCACGGGAACTGGCAAGCTCCCCATATTATTGAAGTCTATGTTATTAAAATCATCTAAATTCATAATTAGGCACCTGTCTCTTAGCCGTTGGTTGCCGTTTCTGCGGGCTTCTGTGCTTTAAGTTGCACTTGTAATGTGAAGTCATTTTGTTTAATGCCATTAACCGTTGCAGCCTTAATTTCTATAAGCACTGGTGACTCCAGCCAGTTAGAGACTTCTAAGTTTCTAACCAAGGTAGCTACACGCGCATTGGTATCCGCTACGCCTTGCACTGTTATTATATTGCCGACTTGTTTAATACTTTTTAAATACAATCCTTCAGGAAGCTGGCGAGCCAACTCATCCATTACAACGACGGCTTGACTACGGTTAGTTTGTAAATTCTCAACAATTTGCTTTCTTTCAAGCACACTGTTAATTTGATCTTTTAACTCTTTAATATCAGCGATCTCAACATCAAGTTTGGCAATAGCTTGCTCTAGTCGCGCATTTCGATCTAACTGCGCTTGTTTCTTAGAGCCTAGATAAGTCCAGCCAACAAAAACAATTGCTGACGCTAACACTGCAGCAAATAAGGCCATCAGCCCAAATTGACGTTGCCTTTCAGCACGCTTGATTTGACGATGTGGTAGTAAATTAATCCGTATCATTTAATCTACTCCTCGCATTGCCAAACCACATGCGACCATTAATGCAGGAGCATCACTAGCTAACTGCTGGTGCTTGACTTTATTACCTAATGACATAGCATGGAACGGATTGGCGATGATGGTATTAACTTGTGTTCTGTCTTGAACGGCGACATCAATTGTGGGTATTGCAGCGCCACCACCCGCCAATATAATATGATCAATACGATTATATTGTGTTGAACTCGTAAAGAATTGTACTGCGCGCGCCACCTCTGTAGATAATGACTGAACAAAAGGTTGCAACACCTCTGTTTCATAACTCTCAGGTAGGCCACCTTTACGTTTCGCCACTTCTGCTTCCTCAGCAGATAAGCCAAATCGCCTTTGTATTTCCTGTGTTAGTTGTGCGCTACCAAATGCCTGCTCACGCACATAAACAGACTTATTATCATGCAACACGTTAATATGCATCATTGCTGCACCCATATCGACAATCATCGC
>JBFIGM010000016.1:0-21657 GCA_041602315.1 Methylophilaceae bacterium
CTTTTATTTGATTACTATTATTAAGTCATGCGATTGCATTTGCTATAATTATACTTGTTCTTACACTAAAACCGGTTGAAAAATGACTAAAAAAATTGATCCATGCACCTTGGTCCTATTTGGTGCCAGTGGTAACTTATCTCGCGTTAAACTAATGCCTGGCTTATACCGCCTAGATTCATTGGGCAGACTACCAGATGATATGAAAATATTGTCAGTAGGTCGTTCACCACTATCGCAAGCAGAATGGCAAGCAGAAGTACGCAACATGCTTGAAGCTAAATTTTATAATGGTCTAGATGAAGCAGTGTTTAAACGCTTTATTGCGCGAAACCACTATCAAGCAAATGCTTCTGGTGATCCTGATGCAATGAATAAGTTAAAAGCTACACTAAGTGATAAAGCAGTATTCCCACAAAACCTTGCTTTTTTCCTATCAATCCGCCCTGTTGATTTTGCTACAGTTGTTGAGCAACTGGCAAGCGTGGGTTTAACTGATGATAGCCAGTACTGGCGTCGCGTTCTCATTGAGAAGCCATTTGGTACAGACTCGGAAAGTGCAGAAGCGCTTCAAGCATCGATTACCAGACATTTAAAAGAACATCAAATTTATCGTATCGATCACTATTTAGGCAAAGCAGCTATCCAAAACATTATGCTCACGCGCTTTGCCAACCATATGTTTGAGCCCATCTGGAACAGCGAACATATAGACCACGTTCAAATCACCAACAATGAAACACTCGGTGTTGGTGATCGTACTGAATTTTATAATAACACTGGCGCACTTCGTGATATGGGCCAAAGTCATCTATTACAAACTTTGGCTTTAGTTGCGATGGAAAAACCAGAAAACTTCCAGCCTGAGAGCATCCGAGCTGAAAAAATCAAGTTATTACAATCGATTCGTGCGATTGATACCGACAATTTAGACAAGCAGGCATTCCGTGCACAGTATAAGGAAGGCCATGCTCCAGCTAGAGACGGTCATGCAGAACACGTAAAAGGCTACCTACAAGAGTTGGGCCATGATAGCCAAGTCGAAACCTACGCAGCAATCAAGTTGTTTATCGACAACCCACGCTGGAAAGGTGTGCCATTTTACATTCGCACAGGTAAGCGTATGCACGATGGTGGCACAGCCATTTCGATCCGCTTTAAGAAAGCACCGATGGTTTTAAATGATAGTCAACAACAGAACTGGTTAGTTTTGAGTATTCAACCAAAAGAAAGCATTAAACTTGAGATTCAAACCAAGGTGCCTGGCTTGGATATCCTTACTAGGTCAATCAGTATGGATGGCGCATTGCGTCTCGAACATGATGATAGCGTTGACTCTTACGAGACGTTATTACTCAATCTAATCGAGGGGGACCCATCACAATTCTTGCATATTGATGAGGTAAAAGCACAATGGAAATTAATTGACCCAATTGTGAAAAGCTGGGCGCAAGACGCCTCCCCTGTTCACCAATATGCTGCGGGAAGTCGCGATCCTAAAGAATCAAGCGTCATTTTTGAATCAGAAGATCAATTTTGGCGTTACAGTATTGAACTAGGTGGTGACTCACATTAGCCTTTTAATTTCATCAAAAAAAGTTGCAACGATGACAGCATTTATTGTTATCATTTTGCATTGAGTAAAAGCGGGGTTAAAGCCCCGCTTTTTACCTTGAAAACAAGGTCAACAACATTTAACAAAACAAGGTTTTTTACGTAAATTATGAGTATAAAGTCAGATAAGTGGATACGCCGCATGGCGGAAGAGCATGGCATGATTGAACCGTTCGAACCCAATCAAGTCAAACTTTCAAAAGACGGTGAGCGCCTCGTCTCTTATGGGACGTCCAGCTATGGTTATGATATCCGCTGTTCTAGAGAGTTTAAATTGTTCACGAACTTGAACAGCACAATTGTTGATCCTAAAAACTTCGACCCAAACTCATTTGTTGAAGTTGAAGAGGATTATTGTATTATCCCGCCAAACTCTTTTGCTTTGGCACGCACAGTTGAATATTTTCGCATTCCGCGCAACGTGTTGACCGTTTGTTTAGGAAAATCAACCTATGCTCGCTGTGGCATCATTGTCAATGTCACCCCTTTTGAACCAGAGTGGGAAGGCTATGTAACGCTAGAGTTTAGTAACACAACCCCACTGCCTGCAAAAATTTATGCGAATGAAGGCTGTGCACAAGTATTATTTTTTGAAGCGGATGATGACGACATTTGTGAAACGAGTTACAAAGATCGCGGTGGCAAATACCAGGGTCAAGTCGGTGTTACTTTACCAAAAACATAGGCAAACCAAATGAAATTTAGATTTCCAGTTGTTATTATTGATGAAGACTTTCGTACTGATAACTCTTCTGGCTCAGGCATACGCGTTCTAGCCAAAGCAATTGAAGATGAAGGCGTTGAAGTTATTGGTGTCACAAGTTACGGCGATGTGGCCTCTTTTGCACAACAGCAAAGCCGCGCATCCGCATTTATTTTGTCCATTGACGACGAGGAAATCGTTGAAGAAAAACCAGAGGCGATCGAAGCACTACGCACTTTTGTGAATGAAATTCGCTATCGTAATGATGATATCCCCATTTTCTTACATGGCGAAACGCGTACTAGTCGACACATACCAAACGATGTACTTAGGGAGTTACATGGCTTCATTCATATGTATGAAGATACGCCAGAATTCATCGCACGTATGATTATACGGGAGTCGAAAACTTATCTAGACAGTCGTTCTCCACCATTTTTCAAAGCACTCACGCAATACGCAGCAGATGGTTCTTACTCATGGCATTGCCCAGGCCATTCAGGTGGCGTTGCATTTCTAAAATCACCCGTGGGGCAAATGTTCCATCAATTTTTTGGTGAAAATATGCTGCGCGCCGATGTGTGCAATGCTGTTGATGAGTTAGGTCAATTACTAGACCATACTGGGCCAATTGCAGCCTCAGAGCGCAATGCTGCACGTATTTATAAGTGTGACCATCTGTACTTTGTCACAAATGGTACGTCTACTTCAAATAAAATCGTTTGGAATTCAACGGTTGCACCTGGCGACATTGTTGTCGTTGACCGTAACTGCCATAAATCAGTTTTACACGCGATTATTATGACGGGTGCTATTCCTGTATTCCTAATGCCAACAAGAAACCATTTTGGCATTATTGGCCCTATTCCCAAAAGCGAGTTTGAATGGGAAAACATACAAAAGAAAATTGAGCAAAACCCATTTATTGCAAACAAGAAAGCAAAACCGCGCGTACTAACTATTACGCAATCAACTTATGACGGTGTTTTGTATAACGTTGAAGAAATCAAAGAAATGCTTGATGGCAAAATTGATACATTACATTTTGACGAAGCATGGCTACCACACGCTACTTTCCATGACTTTTATGGTGACTATCACGCGATTGGGGAGGATAGGCCTCGTTGCAAAGAATCTATGGTGTTTTCAACGCAATCAACTCATAAATTGCTTGCAGGCTTGAGTCAGGCTTCGCAAATTCTGGTAGAAGATGCAACCAACAACAAACTTGATCGCGATGTTTTTAATGAAGCCTATTTAATGCATACCTCAACCAGCCCGCAATATGCAATTGTGGCAAGTTGTGACGTCGCTGCAGCAATGATGGAAGCACCTGAAGGTAAGGTTCTAGTAGAAGAGTCGATAATGGAGGCGCTTGATTTCCGTCGCGCAATGCGCAAAGTTGATGAGGAATGGGGTGATGACTGGTGGTTTAAAGTTTGGGGTCCTACGGACTTATCAGAAGAAGGTATCGAAGAACGAGACGCATGGATGTTAAAAGCCAATGAGGATTGGCATGACTTTGGCAATTTAGCTGAAGGCTTTAATATGCTGGACCCGATCAAAGCAACCATTATTACTCCAGGTCTGGATATTAAAGGCAACTTCACCAATACCAATGGGATCCCCGCTGCAATTGTCACCAAATACCTTGCAGAACATGGTGTAGTGGTTGAAAAAACTGGCCTTTACTCGTTCTTTATCATGTTTACTATCGGCATCACCAAAGGCCGTTGGAATACCATGGTTGCGGCATTACAGCAATTCAAAGATGATTACGATAAAAATCAGCCAATTTGGAAAGTATTACCAGAATTTGCTCAAAAACATAGCCGCTATGAGCGCTTGGGTTTACGTGATTTGTGCACCCAGATTCATGATGTTTATAAAGCTGGGGATGTTGCCCGCCTAACAACGGATATGTACTTATCAAACATGGTACCAGCAATGAGACCAACCGATGCTTTTGCCAAAATGGCACACCGCGCAATAGATCGCGTGCCAATTGATGATTTGGAAGGACGTACAACAGCTGTTTTACTCACACCTTACCCGCCTGGCATTCCCTTATTAATACCTGGCGAGCAGTTCAATCAAGTGATTATCAGTTATCTAAAATTCGCGCGTGATTTCAATGAACGTTTTCCTGGCTTTGAGACAGACGTGCATGGCTTAGTTAAACAGGTTGTTGATGGTAAAGCGATTTACTATGTAGACTGTGTTAGAGACTAAAAAATAGCGTATATAACCAAACGGGCTATATAAAAAAGATAGCATCATAGGTAAAGTCTAATGTTGATTACCCTCATAATCAGCAGCGAGGCTTTACATTTTGAAAAAAGAATATTTTACTTTTTACATCATCTTTCGCACAATAACCGCACTTTTTTTATTGTCTATTAATCTATCGACAATCGCGCAAGAGTCATCAAATAGTGTAAATGCAGAAACAAAAAAGCCAACATCAACAGATAATGTGGCAGAAGAAGATAAAAACCCTTATGAAGTCTTAGTAAAACTTGCTTTTAGAGGTAAAGGTACTGGTGGCATCAACAGCTATGAGGATGCAGCTGCACATTATTGCAAGAGCGCACGTGATATGAATGATGCGAACGCCTATTTTGCTGTCGGCTGGTTATATGCAAACGGTAAAGGTGTACCAAAAGATGCCAATATTGCGGCATTATTTTTTGAAAAAGCTGCTGCTCAGAACCACACAGCTGCAGAAAAATGGCTATCAAAAAGCGAAGGGAATGCTTCTTTAGCAACGAAACCTGCTTGCTTACAACCAGAGCCAGAACTAGAAGTCATCGCAGAATCACCCACTAACATATATGACATTGAAGTCAACCGTGATGCATTCTATGAAGAAGGCCCCATATACGAAATCGTCAAAATCCTTGCGCCTGATTATGGCATTGATACTGACTTAGCGATGGCCTTTATCAAGGTAGAATCAAACTTTAATCCGAATGCAACTTCGCCTAAAAATGCAATGGGATTGATGCAGCTTATTCCAGAAACAGCAGCAAGATTCAATGTCAAAAAACCTTATGACCCAGAAGAGAATATTCGTGGAGGTTTGGCTTATTTACAATGGTTATTTGCTTATTACGAGGGTGACGTAAGGTTGGTTGCTGCAGCTTACAACGCTGGCGAAAATGCTGTCGATCGTTACAAAGGGATTCCTCCCTACCCTGAAACTAGGCGATATGTGACTAAGATCTACAATTTATATCGAAAATCTTACCACCCATTTCGTGAAGACTTGCTAATTGGACAGAGATCGTCGGTTATAAAGCTCTCTAGCACTTACTAACTTGCAAGTTTGGTACGCGTTCGTAAACCACATAGCTATAGCTGATATTGTTTTCAGAAATGTGTTGTTCGCGTGACGCTTCATGCCAACTTGAGTAATCAATTGTTGGGAAGAATGCGTCACCCGCATATTCAGCATGTATTTCTGTAATATACAGACGATCTGCTAAGCTTAAGCCAAGCGTATACAGTTCTGCCCCGCCGATTAAAAAAACCTCATTGTCGTTCTCACTTGCTTCTAGGGCACCTTCCAAGCTATTTACCACAACAGCACCATCTACAGTGTAATGTGGATTGCGTGTCACGATGACTGTTGTTCTTCCAGGTAAAAGACGTCCTAATGATTCATAGGTTTTACGACCCATGATAATATGGTGACCCATTGTTAGTGCTTTGAATCGCTTTAAATCATCGGGCAAATGCCAAGGTAGCGTATTATTAAACCCAATGACCCTGTTGTCAGCAACAGCAACAATAATAGAAAGTTGACTCATACATCTATTATACTGGATGTTAACGCGAATTAATTTGATACCTTTTATGCATATCCGCTATCCAGACTCTTTTTTAAAACTGCTCTTGATTGGTTTTGCATTTGCAATTTTTCCACTGTTATGGGCATTTACCAATGCAAACATCTCCTTCGGAATCATTGCCAAGCAAAGTGAAGCAACTATCTCTCAAGCGGTGGAAACAACTCGGCTGAGCCGTGCATTGCAGGAGAAATCAGGCCTAATGGAACGTAGTGCTCGTCAATATTACGTGTTAAAAGATGCGTTACTATTTGATAACTACCAGCAGGCATATCAAACATTTGATGATACTGCCTCACAACTACAAAAATATCTCAACAATGCAACATTAGAAAAAAATCTGACCGCACTAAAAAAAAATGCAGCTTCGTTACATAAAGCAATTATCGAAAATAAAGATACGGTAGTCGATAATCCTGTTTTTCTAGATGACTTTATCAAATTAACGGCACAAATCAATCAAATTATTTCAGACAACAATACAGCTATAGACAAAGCATCAGCTGCCTTTACAACAGAAGCAAAGAAAACACAAAAAAGTCTATTTTTACAAAGCCTGATTCTGGTTCCTCTTGCACTTGTCGTTGCTGGGGTCATTACCTTTTTACTTGCTAGACCCATTCGTAGAATGGACAGCGCGATTAGAAACTTGGGGCAGGGTTTATACGAAGAGCCTATCTCTATAGATGGTCCTGGCGATTTAAAACAACTGGGGCGACGATTAGACTGGTTAAGAAAAGAGCTTAAAGATTTGAATGCGCAAAAGCAGCAGTTTTTACGTCATGTCTCACACGAGCTTAAAACGCCATTGACAGCTATTAGAGAGGCAACAGAATTATTACATGATGGTATCGGTGGCGCATTATCTGAACAACAAACAGAAATCATAAAAATCACACGTGAAAATAGTATTCGCTTACAAAAAATGATTGAAAACCTGCTGAATTACACCAAAATAGAATCAATGCATGGTCAAGGCAAATACCAAGTTATTAATTTAGAAAAACTCATTCATCAAGTATTAGCAGCACATGCATTGTCTATTAATAATAAAAAATTACGTGTGAATGTTAGAACACAGTTTAAAGGTAAACTAATATCTGATGAAGAAAAGCTTTCTATAATTCTTGATAACTTAATTTCCAACGCTGTAAACTATACGCCTGAAGCAGGTGAAATTAATATAGTTTCAAACCAAGAAACTGAATGGTTCATGATTGAGGTGATTGATAATGGTCCAGGATTAGCAAAGGCAGATTACACAAAAGTATTTGATCCTTTTTATCGTGGCAGTTCGAACCATCATGGCTTAATCAATGGTAGTGGCCTAGGTTTAACAATCGTAAAAGAAATTGTCGCTACGCTAGATGGCAGCATCAGTTTAATTCCATCAAAAAATGGCGCACATTTTAGTGTGCGACTACCAAAAAACAATACAACCTCAATGGAGATTTAATGCTTATTAATCGCTTTTTGATTTTAATGGTTTGCATCAGCTTGCTGACAGCTTGTATGACAGCAAATACCAACAAGCAGACAACAAGTAACACAGATACAAGTTCAATTCAGTTCTCTCCTATTGCACATGCAGCTACGGCAGAACTGTTGGATTTTATCGCGCATTATTCAAATCTGCCTGCGGCACAACAAGAACAGGTCTATCAGGATAATTTAAAGACATTAAACACGCAGCAAAATAAGACTAAACTGCTGACAAAAAAGGCAATTATGCTTTCCTTGCCCAATAGTAAAGTTAGAAACACTACTCATGCATTAACATTACTGAATGCTCTGTTGAATAGCTATGAATTAAACACGTCCGATGCTAACTTGATAAGATTACTACTCATGTACACACAAGAAAGTAGTGATTTAGCATTTAATTTAGATAACAATACAAAGATGAACACTACATTGAAACAAAAAAATAAAGCATTAGAACAAAAACTCAATGATCTCAAAAATATTGAGAAAACAATGATTGAACGTAACACCAAAGCGCAGTAACTGACTATGTATAAACCGACAATTTTGGTTGTTGATGACGACCAAGACATTTTAAAGTTAATTAGTATGCGACTAGCGGCCTCTGGCTACGATACTGTCTCCGCTAGCAATGGTGAACAAGCAATGACTGCGATTTCATTGAGACGCCCTGATTTAATCGTAAGCGATTTGCGCATGCCCGCAATGGATGGTATGGCGCTATTGGATGCTGTGCACAAGCGCCATCCGACTCTCCCTATGATTATTTTGACTGCACATGGATCAATTCCAGATGCTGTACATGCGACGCAACAAGGTGCATACAGCTTTTTAACTAAACCCTTTGATAGCCATGAATTATTAAAGTTAGTTGCTGATGCGCTTAGAATCAGTGGGGCCCAGAACGAAGATAACCTACCAGAAAATGATGAATGGCGCAAAAACATACTTACCCGCAGCCCCAAAATGGAAAGCTTACTAGGGCAAGCAAAACTCATTGCATCAACTGATGCTAGTGTATTCATTCATGGAGACAGCGGATCAGGAAAAGAACTATTAGCGCGTGCAATTCATTATGCAAGCCCACGTAGCGGAAGCTCTTTTGTTGCAATCAATTGTGGCGCAATACCAGAAAACTTGTTGGAATCGGAGCTTTTTGGCCATCAAAAGGGAGCTTTTACTGGCGCTATCAACAATCACATCGGTCTGTTTGAAAGTGCTCAAGGCGGTACACTGTTTTTAGATGAGATAGGCGACATGCCCCAAGCGCTACAAGTAAAAGTGCTGCGAGCACTTCAGGAAAGAGTAATACGCCCCGTCGGAAGCACTAGGGATGTCAAGATAGATGTTAGAGTCATTTCAGCAACTCATAGAAACCTATTGGAAGAAATGCAAGAAGGCCGTTTCCGCGAAGATTTATTTTATAGAATCAATGTTGTCAGTTTGGAAATACCATCCCTATCTGAGCGTAGAGAAGACATTAGCCTATTAGCGAGCCATTTTATTCAATCATTTAACAAAAAATATAAAAAAAATGTACATGGATTCGTGCCTGAAGCGCTAGAGCTTTTAATCTCCGCAAATTGGCCAGGTAACGTAAGACAATTACAAAATGTGATTGAACAAACGGTTGTACTTGCAACAACACAAGTTATACCACTCAACTTACTAGAGAAGGCATTGCATGCGTCATCTAGTACAATTATTCCGCTTGATGTAGCTAAACAACAATTCGAACAAAACTACCTAATCAATATTCTTAAAACAACGCAAGGCAACGTTGCGCAAGCAGCTAAATTAGCTAAGAGAAATCGTACTGAATTTTACCGTTTGTTAGAAAGACATCAAATTCAACCCGCTGACTTTAAAAACAACACTGAAAACTAATCAAACTGTCGTCATTTAGTGACAATAAAATCTAATATAATACAAACACTTAGCTATATTCCTCTATATTTGTCGTCTGTGAGCGACAAATACAAGTAGAATCAATCCTCAAAATAATACAAGCTATTGATTTATTTGATAAAAAAAGTTGGCACGAAACTCGCTATTAAGTAATTAATAATAAAATCTGTAACATCAAAGGAGTTTTGGAGTAATGGCGATTAAGAACAATAAACTAATAGGAAATTCTGTTTTGTTTTTTCTAATCCTAAGCTTCTGTGCAACAGCACTAGCTGCAAGCAAAGAAATTATTACTGGAGATATTAGACCAAGCAATGCCAAAACGACAGTCATTGCTAAAGCACCTGAAGATGACAGATTTAAATTACTGGATACAGACAGAAATGGGAAAATTTCACTACAAGAATCCATTAAAGAGAGTGATTTAGCATTGAAATTCAACGATACAGATGTTAACCATGATGGTGTTATTACTGTTGATGAATACGCGATGTATCAATCTAGTAAGGAAACAAATATTAATTAATAACGATAAATTTTAGGTTTTTGTGGCTTCCCCCCTGAAGGTCACAAATTACAAGGCTACCTAATCAAAAGTTGGGTAGCCTTTTTTTTACACAGAAAATGGATACGCAATTGGTTCATGGCACTGATAACCTTCAAGACTAAAATCGTCCATGGTTACCCATGTTTCTAAATCATTGAGTGTTTTAATATCAGGATTAATGATAAGCCTAGGTGAATCATAAGGCGTCCGTTTTAGTTGCACATTTTTCATTAAATCTAGCTGGTCTTCATAAATATGTGCGTTCACAATTTTATGATAGGCCTTCCCTGGTTTTTTACCGGTTATTTGCGCCATAATTGCTAGCAAAAAGTAAACTTGGACCATGTTAAAGTTTAGACCTAGCGGTACATCACAACTACGCTGTGTACTGTTTAAGTAAAGCGTATCGCCAAGTAAAGAAAAATGATGGCTGTACATACAAGGCCTCAGGCAGCCCATATGAAACACACCGGGATGATAAAAAGTAAGTATTTCTCCCCTATTATCGATGCCTGCAGTCAAGTCATCGACGATTTTTTGAAGCAAATCAACACTGCCTCCGTCTGGTTTAGGGAAGTTTCTGGCTACTTTGCCATAAATAAAACCGCAATCGTCCTCACCCTTACGGTATGGATTATTTAGCCATTCTTGATTTAGGTTTGCATTTGCATCCCAGGTTTTTGTACCTAGTTTTCTAAAATCAGATGCATTATCATAGCCGCGCAAATAGCCAATCATTTCAGCAATTGCAGATTTGTAGTAGCTTTTCCTCGTCGTTACCAAAGGAAATTTTTCTGCGTCTACATCGTATGTCAGGTCTGCATTAATGACAGTCAAGCACCTTTTGCCAGTTCGCTTATTTTCTACCCAAACACCCTCGTCAACGATACGCTGACATAAGTCTAAATACTGCTTCATATTAACTATCTAACCTATAGGTTATTGTTATCACTTACTGATTGAGCAATAAACGCCTTGATATTATCTGCACCTGCTGCCATGACCGTAAATTTTTGTGGTAACGCTTCAATACCTTTAAGGCTTTCTGGACGTGGAGGTTTTTCCCCTAACGCTTCTACAATTGCATCTTCAAATTTAGCTGGCAAAGCGGTCTCTAGCACAACCATCGGGATATTTTTTTCCTTGTACTCTAAAGCAACCTTTAAGCCATCTGCGGTGTGGGTATCAATGATAACGCCATATTTGGCATTGGTAGCGCGTATGGTTTTCATTCGTGCTGCATGGTTACTGCTGCCAGAGACAAAGCCAAATGTCTTTACTTTTTCTAGCATTTCATGAATATCAAATGCTCCACCTTTGTCGATATGCGACCACAACTCTCTCACTTGATTCGCATCTTGATTAAACAGGTCATATATAAACCGTTCAAAATTAGATGCCTTACTAATATCCATTGAAGGACTGGATGTGTGATATGTGTTCGCAGACCCACGTGGTCGGTATATACCTGTCTTGAAAAACTCATCAAGCACATCATTCTCATTGGTAGCAACAATCAATCTGTTGATAGGTAGCCCCATCATGCGCGCAATATGCCCAGCGCAAACATTACCAAAGTTACCAGATGGGACTGTGAAATCTACTGTTTGTGCATTATGTTCTGTGGTTGCAAAATAACCTTTAAAGTAATAAACAACCTGAGCAACAATACGCCCCCAGTTGATTGAATTAACAGCGCCAATTTTGTATTTTGCCTTAAATTCAGCATCATTAGAAACGGCTTTCACCATATCCTGACAATCATCAAAGACACCTTCTACCGCAATATTAAAGATATTGTCATCCTGCAAACTAAACATTTGAGCTGTTTGAAAACGACTCATTTTTTTGTGCGGCGACAACATAAATACACGCACACCTTTTTTACCGCGCATCGCGTACTCAGCTGCTGATCCTGTGTCCCCAGAAGTTGCTCCCAGAATATTGGTTGTTTCACCTTTTTTATCCAAGACATACTCAAATAGATTTCCCAGCAATTGCATTGCCATGTCTTTAAAAGCCAATGTCGGACCGTTGGACAAGGACAACAAATATAGATTTTCTTCTAATTTTAATGTAGGTGTAATGTCATTAGCTTGTTGACCATCACGAGCAAAGCAGTAAACATCTGCACGGTATGTTTTATCTATGATTGCGCGTAAATCAGCTGAAGGAATATCATCTGCATCAATTAAACGAGAAAGAATTGCAAACGCCAACTCAGCATAAGTCATTTTTCGCATTGCAGTTAAATCAGCGGAAGTAAATTTTGGGTAAGCTTCTGGCATATAGAGTCCGCCATCTGGTGCTAAACCACCAAGCAAGACTTCACTAAAACTTAAAGCAGGCGATTGCCCACGGGTGCTGATATATTTCATTACTTACCTAACGTTTCCATACGGATTTTAACAATCTCACCAACAACTGCTGGTAATGATTCAATTTCATCAATTGCAAGATTCATATTTTTCTCAAGCGTAGCATGCGTCAAAATCACAATATCAGCTTCGTTTGTATCGGTAGCAGGTTCTTTCTGAATCATCGCATCAATTGAAATTTTTAAATCAGCTAAGATTTTAGTAATGGCAGCCATTACGCCTGGTTTATCCGTTGCTTTCAAACGAATATAAAATGCAGTCTCTACATCATCTATTGCAACAACAGGTAAATCTTGCACATGCTCTGGCTGATAAGACAAGAACGGCGTACGCTGTGAAGGAGATACATCTTTTAATCTTGCAATATCAATCAAGTCTGCAATAACAGCACTCGCTGTAGGTTCTGCTCCCGCACCAGCACCGTAGTATAAGGTTGGGCCGACTGCATCTCCTTGTACAACCACAGCATTCATCGCACCATCTACATTAGCAACCAGACGCTTTGCTGGAATCAACGTTGGATGCACCCGCAGCTCTACACCACTTTGAGTACGCTTGGCTATACCAAGTAGCTTAACGTTATAGCCTAACTCTTCTGCATATCCAATATCAGCTTGCTGTAATTTAGTAATACCCTCAGTGTAGGCTTCATTAAATTTTAAGGGCATACCAAATGCAATAGCAGACATAATCACTAACTTATGCGCAGCGTCTATTCCTTCAACATCAAATGTTGGATCTGCTTCTGCATAACCTAATCGCTGTGCTTCACCAATTACATCTTGATAGGCCAGTCCTTTATCACGCATCTCGGTCAATATGTAATTAGTTGTGCCATTCAAGATACCAGCTACCCATTCATTTCGGTTTGCCGTCAGCCCCTCACGTAAGGCTTTAATAATTGGAATACCACCTGCAACGGCTGCCTCAAATGCAACCATCACATTCATTTTTTGGGCTGCAGAAAATATTTCGTTCCCATGCACCGCAATAAGAGCTTTATTGGCAGTCACAACATGCTTCTTATTCTCAATCGCTTTTAATATGAGATCTTTAGCAATGGTATATCCGCCGATTAACTCAACAACCACATCAACCTCGGGGTTGCTAACAACAGCAAATGCATCGTCAGTAACATTCACTTCACCATTTGTTAACTCATTGATGCGTGTAGTATTTTTATCTGCAACTTGGACAACTTTGATATGGACACCAGTACGTCGAGTAATTTCTGCAGCATTCCGTTTTAATACGGTATATGTCCCGCCGCCTACAGTACCTAAACCTAAAATACCTACGTTAAGTTGCTTCAAACCTTCGCTCCATGTTTCATTCTATAATTCTTTAAAAACCTTGCTATACGATTTATTGCTATCGTTAAATCATCTACATTCGGTAAAAATACGACTCTAAAATGGTCTGGGGTACGCCAATTAAATCCTGTGCCCTGTACCAAGAGTACCTTTTCTTCTTCTAGCAAGTCTAGTACAAACTGCTGATCATTCTTGATTGGATAAATTTCCGGGTCTAGCTTAGGAAACAAATACATGGCAGCCTTAGGTTTGAAACAAGTTACCCCAGGGATTGCTGTTAGCATTTCATATGCAAGATCACGTTGTTTACATAAACGACCATGCGGTGCAACCAAATCATCAATACTCTGATATCCACCTAAAGATGTTTGTATAGCAAGTTGCCCTGGCACATTACTGCATAAGCGCATTGATGCCAACATGTTTAAGCCTTCTATATATTCTTCCGCATGTGATTTATCGCCAGAAACAATCATCCACCCAGCACGATAGCCACAAGCTCGATAGTTTTTAGATAAACCATTAAAAGTTACAAACAAGACATCTTCAGCTAGGGATGCCATTGATATATGCTCATTTCCATCATAAAGCACTTTGTCATAAATCTCATCTGCAAAGACAACCAAACCGTGATGCCTTGCAATATCAATCAAGCCCTCTAATGTTTCTTTAGGATAAAGTGCTCCTGTCGGATTATTAGGATTGATTACGACGATAGCGCGAGTGTTAGCATTAATTTTTGACTCTATATCTTGTAAATTTGGTAACCAGTCATTCTCTTCGTCACATAAGTAATGTCTGGGCGTACCTCCAGCTAATGTTGTTGCAGCCGTCCATAATGGGTAGTCAGGTGCGGGAATTAATACTTGATCACCGTTATTAAGCAACCCTTGCATGGCCATTACAATTAATTCTGACACACCATTACCAATGATAATATCGTCAACCGTAACGCCAGGAATATGCTTGCTTTGGGTATAGTGCATAATTGCCTTACGCGGTTCGAATAAACCTTGGCTTTCAGTATATACACCAGATTTAGTGATATTACGAATCACGTCCTGCTGGATTTCATCGGGCACCTCAAAACCAAAGACTCCAGGGTTACCGATATTTAATTTGATAATCCGCTGCCCCTCCTCTTCCATTTGACGGGCACGATCTAGCACTGGTCCACGAATGTCATAACAAACGTTGTCTAATTTACTGGATTTCTTTAGTTTTTCTTTGGTATTTGTATTCATATATGCAATCGCATTATAACAATTCTAAGGCAGTCGATTAAACTGCTGATTATTAAAAGCTGTTATCTTACCTTGTGAGTCCCTATACTAGCAATGGAGCGCTAGTGCTTAATTACTTAATTTATAGCAAAATTAATTTATCATCGCTTTGAAAAACGCCTATGCAATATTAAGATACAATCATTGAAGTCTTTAAATAGTAGAAAATATCAAAATGAAATTGCATCTAACTCAAGCAGAAGACAGCAATCTAATAACAGCCTACGGAAGTGGTTTCGTAGATGTGAATAAGGTTCGTTACACAAGTCACCTTGTCATAATGCCCAATCAGCTGAAACTTGACTGGTCAGCTAGCGATTTTACAAGCTTAACAGTAACCCATTTTGATGAGCTTCTTGTACTTAAGCCTGAAGTGATTTTACTTGGCACAGGTGATACACATCAATTTATTCAGCCAAAACTGATCGCAAAACTTACAGAGAACAATATTTCAGTTGAATGTATGACCACACCTGCTGCTTGCAGGACTTACAATATATTGATGAGCGAGGGCCGCGATGTAGCGGCGGCATTATTAATCTCGAATTAAGACTAGGTAATCTATTGAGGCGAAAAAGTCAGCTGTAGACCATCATCTGTTACAGTCATTTTTTTTGGGGCATATTGTGTGCCTCCGAACTTTAGTTCTTCAGGTTTCACCTGATAAAGCGTGAATCCGTTTAACAAATCACCACCGACTTTACTAGCTAGAGCATTCAGCAATTCATTATATTGATCTCCAGCTCCATCAAATACAAATTGCTCAACTTTAGGTTCATCCAGCACTATTGCATTTGTTGCTGTATCAAAGCGCAGCTTGCCAGAAATGCCCAACTCACCTGTCGCTGACTCATTAAATAACGCATTTGATAATTTAGTATCAAACTTAGTATGCATTCGTCCAGTTTCTTTATCAAAAGTCACTAACGTGTTTGATAAATTGACATCAAAGACTTTGAGTAGAGAAATAGGTATAGCAAATTTTTCATTCAACTTCTGCTGAATTTCGACTTCAGAAACTTTCACAGTGCGATCACCTAAAACGGTAGCGCAGCTGCATATTGCTAAAAGAATGAAAACAGCAAGTAGCTTATTCATATACTCCGCTGATCTTTGCTATATTGTTCGAATGCTATAAGTTTTTAGTTGACAATGTTAACGTAGCGTTCGTCCCACCAAACCCAAAACTGTTCGAAAGCGCCGTTTCAATTTTCACATTATCAATCCGATTACGCACAATGTTTAAACCTTCAGCAGCAGGATCCAACGTTTCAATATTAGCTGATGCAGCAACGAAATTATTTTCCATCATAATCAACGTATAAATAGCTTCATTTACCCCAGCTGCACCTAAAGCGTGGCCAGATAATGATTTAGTTGATGCAATGGCAACAGGAGCATCTCCAAAAACCTCTCGAATCGCCTCTAGCTCTTTAGTATCTCCAACTGGCGTTGATGTGCCATGGGTATTAATGTAATCTACTTTATCGATTTTGTTGCCTTCATGATCTTGCAGTGCCAAATTCATACAGCGCACGGCCCCTTCACCACTTGGCGCGACCATGTCATAACCGTCAGAAGTTGCACCATAACCGATTACTTCGGCATAAATCTTCGCACCGCGTGCTTTGGCATGCTCATACTCTTCTAGTACAACGATACCGCCACCACCAGAAATGACAAATCCATCTCTATCCGCATCATAAGTACGTGATGCTTTTTCTGGTGTTTCATTGTATTTAGTTGAGAGCGCTCCCATGGCATCGAATAAGAAACTCATTGTCCAGTGTTCTTCCTCTCCGCCACCAGCAAACACTATGTCTTGCTTGCCTAATTGAATCTGCTCAACACCGGCTCCTATGCAGTGCGCACTGGTTGAACAAGCCGAGCTGATGCCATAGTTAACGCCTTTTATCTTCGCACCTGTCGCTAGACAGGCTGCTATACCACTGCTCATGGTTTTGGTCACCATGTATGGGCCTACTCGTCGAATGCCCTTTTCTGCCAGCGTGTTAGTACTCTGTAACATACTTTCTGTTGATGTACCCCCAGCGCCTACAATCAGTCCTGTACGAACATTTGAAACCAAGTCCTCTGGTAACGAAGCATCAGCAATTGCCTCTTGCATAGCAATCCATGTATATGCATGACCTTTTGCCATAAATCGCAGTAATTTGCGATCGATGTGTTCTTCAATATCTAAATTTTTAACCGATCCTGCCACATGCGAGCGTAAACCACGCTCTGCATACTCTGGCTGAAACGAAATTCCAGACTTACCGTCAAACAGGCTTTTTTTCACTTCCGTTTTGTTGTTGCCTAGACTTGATACGATGCCTAAACCTGTTATCACAACACGTCTCATCACGTGTTCCCCCTACTATTTAAAAATTATCTGTGGTGGTAAAAAGACCAACACGTAAATCATTTGCTACATAAATCTCGCGACCATCTAGATCCATTTTTGCATCAGCAATTCCCATTACCAATTTACGCAAAATAACTCTTTTCAAGTCTATAGTATAAGTCGCTTTTTTCGCAGTGGGCAAGACTTGTCCAGTAAACTTAACTTCGCCTGCGCCTAAAGCGCGACCACGACCCAAACCACCTTTCCAACCTAGATAAAAACCAACCAATTGCCACATTGCATCTAAACCCAAGCAGCCTGGCATCACTGGGTCACCTGTAAAGTGACACTCAAAGAACCACAAATCAGGCGTGATATCCAGCTCAGCGATTATTTGTCCATTTCCATACTTACCACCGTCATCCGTAATACTGACGATACGATCAAACATCAACATGGGTGGTAATGGCAATTGTGCATTACCCTCACCAAACATTTCGCCCCTGCCACATGCTAATAAGTCTTCTTTGGTATAACTGTTTTGTTTTGACATTATGATTTTTATATCCTTTTTGACACAGACGCTATTTTCGCTGGAAAACGCTTTTCATGAAAGCCCTAACTAAATATTAATCTTCAAAACATGAAAGGATTAAATAATAGGTTTAACTATACAAACCTGTATACACTCTTTAAAAAATAGTTTAGTATTGTTACATTATGTTACAAATTAACTATTAACTCCAACCAAACTTACTAAATAGGAAAACACGATGAGCGATCGTCAATTAGCAGACTGGCGTCAACATGCGTTGACACTTGAATCAGAGGTCAACAAAGTTGTTGTAGGTCAAAGCAACCCTATCCGATTGATTACAATTTCAATTTTTGCACGTGGTCACGTGCTGTTGGAAGGTGACGTTGGTGTAGGTAAAACAACACTACTACGTGCGATTGCGCGCGGCGTTGGTGGCGCTTATCAAAGGATTGAAGGCACAATCGACTTAATGCCTAATGATTTGGTGTATCACACCTATCTTGGTGAAGATGGCAAGCCTCATGTGAGCCCAGGCCCTATTTTGGAAGCTGGTGAAGACCTATCTATATTCTTCTTTAACGAAATTAACCGTGCTCGACCGCAGGTGCACTCCCTATTGCTGCGTGTCATGGCAGAACGTACGTTGACTGCTTTCAATAAAGAACATCACTTTCCCCATATGTTAGTTTTCGCAGATCGAAATCAAGTAGAAAAAGAGGAAACATTTGATATCCCTTCTGCTGCACGCGACCGTTTCATGATGGAAATTCCAATTGTTGTACCAAAAGATCATGACATCATGGAGTCACTTGTTTTTGATACGCGCTTTCATAATGTGGATAAGCTAGTTGCTGGTGTACCAGAAAACATCTTAGCTTATAAGGAGCTCAATAGCTTTGCTGCACAACTACAAGATAGTATCAGTGCCAGCCCTGCATTACGAAAATATGCACTCGAGTTATGGCAAGCAACAAAATCGCCAATGAATTATGGTGTATCAGTCTCAGGTGTTGACATGAACAGACTGGTCTTATCAGGGGCTAGTCCTCGCGGTATGGGTATGCTACTAAGAGCAGCCAGAGTGAATGCATGGTTGAATGATAGAGATGCAGTGCTGCCTGATGATATACATGCTGTTTTCCATGAAACGATTGCCCATAGAGTTGTGTTTAGTCCTGTTTATGAGATGCGTCGTACTGAAATTGCACGAGAAATGCTTGACGGTATTGTCAATGTCATTGCAGCGCCTTAATAATAGCTTAACAGAATCCTTCATTTTTTATGCGTCCAGACCATATTAAAGAATTTAGCTACCATATTAATTGGCGTTCTAATTCGCGTCGACCAGGTAGTCACCGCAGTAATCAGCGTGGGATGGGAATGGAGTTTCGTGGTCATGCCACATTACTATCATATCCTGATCCAAGACGGATAGATTTGCGGCAAACAATTCGCGACCCGATGGAACAAATTTATGTGCGCATTTTTAATCAAAAAAGTGCCGCACCAGTGTTTGTCCTATGCGACATGTCTGGCTCAATGCAATATGGCAGTAAGCAACCTAAAATTGCTATCGCTGGCGACATTATCCAATCTGTAGCGCAATCTGTTACGCATAATGGTGATCCATTTGGACTTATCGGCTTTGACGATGAAATACGTGAAGACTGGATAGCAACCTTATCAGCCAGACCACACATGGCAATTGAAATGGCTGAAAAGCTTAAAACCTACCAACCCAATGAGGTGGCGAGCACTGCATTAATTGATACGGTACGTATGCTGCCCCGAGAGCGCTCTCTCATCTTCTTGGTTTCTGATTTCCATATGCCAATCAAAGATTTAGAAGAAGCCTTGGTGTTAATGCTCCGTCATCACATCATCCCTGTTGTGTTGTGGGATACCGCAGAGTATGAAGACCTGCCAGAGTTTGGCATTGCTAATGTAACTGACCCTGAAACAGGTGCAAAGCGGACATTATTCTTGCGTAAAGAATATCGAAAACGCATTCTGGATAGCTTTAAACAAAGACGTAAAGCCATTGAAGATTTGTTTTTACGTTTTGACATGCAACCTTTTTTTGTGACCAACCAATTTGATGCGGATTTGCTGAGTGATTACTTCCATCAGTACATTCCAGCATAATGATAATGAGTAAACCTATGTATTCACGTTATTTAAATCACCATACTTTATTGCATGTATTCATGTATATATGGGCAACCTGCTACGCCACATTGACATTAGCCGAAGTAAAATTGCCTGAGGTTGACAGTCAATATGTTGATGTCAGTGTTGAAGATCCAACTAGAGACGCTGGCTATGTAATTGGTGACATCCTCCATCGCAAAGTAACATTGTCAATTAAAAAACCTTACCAGCTAATAAAAGAGTCATTACCAATCGTAGGCTATGAGCACCGCTATAAAGGCCAGGTTTCAGGCATTGAACTAGCTAAAATTGACGTTGAAAAATTAGAAACCTCTGATGGTGAAACCTATACGCTAGACTTGTATTATCAGGTTTTTAAAACAGATCGTGTTGCTAAACCTGCAGCTTTACGTGCAGAAATCCTAAAATTACGGAATACTGAGAAAAAAGAAGTTGTGCAAGTTCGCTTACCATCCTTTAATTTCAGAATCTCACCTTTGTCGGTTATTGGCCAAATTAAGTTGGATCAAGAAATGTATCCATTTATACCGCCGCTGACCATAGACAACAGCAAAGTAATATTTAACTTAAAAATATTGGCTGTTATTTTAGCATTGTCACTTTTAGGTTTGTTATACATTCTAGGTACCCATGCTTGGTTACCTAGAATGGGCGCTCCTTTTGCCAAAGCTTATCGTGATATCAAAAAGCTTACTAACTCACCTGAGGGTATTAAAGAGGCCGTAAGTCGTGTTCACGAAGCGTTAAATAAAACAGCTGGCGGTAGTTTATTCACTAATAATTTAGATGCTTTTATTGCCAAAAACCCAGCATTTGCACCTGCTAAGCAAGAAATTGAAGCTTTTTTTGGGTTGTCTCATGAAGTGTTCTTTCAAGATGCCTCACATAAATTGAATGACGAAAACCAAAAATCTTGGCTACTAAAACTCTGCCGAACTTTACGTGACTGTGAGCGTGGTTTAACGCCTGATCTGCCGCAAGGAAAGGTCGCTTAATGGCATTTACTAACCCATTAGTGTTATGGCTATTACCGCTAGCAATATTGCCAATATTACTGGAGCGCTCACATACACGCAGCTATTCTTGGGTAGAGATGTTGCCTCATGATGCGCTATCAGACTTAATTGGCATACTGTTAAAAATACTCGCCAGTGTTAGCATTATTTGCATTATTTTAGGTTTAGCTGACCCACACACACTTGAGCAAAAAGTTGAAAAAGTAGGTATAGGGGCACAAATTGCGCTCGTTCTGGATAGAAGTGCCAGTATGGACGACCCGTTCTCAGGTGGGGTAGCAGCTGGCAACGTAGGTGAAACAAAATCTGCAGCGGCTAGTCGATTAATGACTGCATTTGTGAATGCGCGAGAAAACGACATGATCGGTATTATTACCTTTAGCAACTCGGCCATGTATGTACTCCCCCTCTCAGAGAACAGGGAAGCCGTCTTAGCAGCAATCAAGGCCACATCGGGCAGTGCATTATTCCAAACTAATATTGGTGCAGGTTTAACCAGTGC
>JBFIGM010000017.1:0-20635 GCA_041602315.1 Methylophilaceae bacterium
TGGGCTCGAACCAGGGACACACGGATTAACAGTCCGTTGCTCTACCAACTGAGCTATTGGGGAATCGAGGTGTTAGCTTTGTTGCTGTACCAACGAAGGCGTGATGATACTGTCTATAGGCCTGTTGGTCAATAACTTGAATGCATTTTTTATATAAACAATTTTAATGCTGTTAGCTAAGCGCTTTTTCGATGCGGTCAAGTGCTGTTTGCAAGTTTTCCATTGAGGTGGCAAACGAAACACGGAAATAACCTTCAGCACCGAAAGCTGATCCAGGTACCACGGCAACATCAAATTGCTCTAGTAAATACTCGGCAAATGCCATATCAGTTGCTTCGGTAATCTTGCCAGCATTGAGTAGGTTTTTAATTGCTTCTCGAGCATCTGGGAAGGCATAGAAAGCACCGCCAGCTTTTAGGCAGCTTACGCCTGGCATGTCATTAAAACGATTCACTACATATTCGTGACGCGCTTTAAATGCATCTACCATTGGATTAATGCAGTCCTGTGAGCCTTCTAATGCCGCTTGTGCTGCCACCTGCGAGATAGAAGTAGGATTGCTGGTAGATTGGCTCTGTAATATACCCATAGCATTGATGATATAAGCAGGGCCAGCAGCGTAACCAATACGCCAGCCTGTCATAGAATAAGCCTTTGAGACGCCATTCAGCACGATACAGCGGTCTTTTAGCGCGGGAGTTGCGTTAAGGATGTTGTAGAATTTGTCGCCTGTTAAATTAACGTGCTCATACATATCATCTGTTGCTACTAGCACATGTGGGTGTTTGAGCAGTACTTCGCCTAATGCTTTTAGCTCATCCAAGGTGTAAACCGCACCTGTTGGATTAGAAGGGGAGTTGAGCATCAGCAATTTTGTTTTTGGGGTAATTGCTGCTTCTAGTTGTTCGGGTTTTAATTTAAAGCCTTGCTCGATGCCACATTCAATGATGACTGGGTTTGCTTCTGCAACCAGTGCAATATCGGCATAACTCACCCAGTAAGGCGCTGGCACGATGACTTCATCACCTTTGTTTAATACAGCTAAGCACAGATTAAAAATGGTTTGTTTACCACCAACACCAACGATAACCTCGTTGACGTTATAGTCTAGATCATTATCTTGCTTGAATTTGTTAACAATCGCTTTTTTAAGACCAGGAATACCCGTGACAGGTGTGTATTTTGTAAAACCTGCATCTATAGCAGCTTTGGCAGCATCTTTGATGTGCTGTGGCGTGTCAAAGTCTGGCTCTCCTGCTGCTAGCCCAATAATAGGTCTGCCTTCTGCTTTGTATTTACCTGCTTTTGCTGTTATTGCGAGGGTTGGTGATTCTTTAATGCTTAATACGCGTGTTGAGAGAATCGACTGAGACGAAGAGTTTGCCAAAATGCGCTTTCCTTAATGCAAGATAATGTTTAATTTTGTTATAGAGATTTTAATTTAACCCTATATTGTACGCAAAAATTACTGCTTTAGGTAAGCTTGTTTGTGCAAATAAAAAGCCCCGAATGGGGCTTTTTTTAATTAACAAGTTGCATTGCATTCATTAAATGCTTTGTATTGCTCGCCAACTTCTTTATCAATTTTAATCAGTTCCGCATATACATGATCAAGTGAATTTTGATCGCCACTCTTTTTAGCTAAATCACCCACTTTCATCAGAGCGTCAATATTATTCATATCTAGAGCGATGGATTGCTCGTAATATTGTTTTGCTAAGTCTGGATTACCTAGCTTTTCCTGACTTACACCCAAAGCGATCCATGCATCTGGGCTTTTTGGCTCTGCTTTGGTCCATCTTGTGGCCACCTCTTGCAGTTTAGGCCAGTCACGACGTGATTCAGGAACCGCTGCTTGCATATAAAAAGGTTTTTTATCTTCGTCTTCTTCCCAAAGTGCTTTACCTGTAATAGGAAACTCAGTTTCCTCTGGCAGTTTTTTTAGTACCTCTATCCATTCCACAGGTAACGCGAAGTGAATGCTGCCACCTCTGCCTGCGGTTTTAAATGTGTTAATGCCCACTAAATAGCCATTCATATCATATAAGCCGCTTCCGCTAGCACCCATTAGGAATTTAGCATTCGTTCTAATCACTTTACCAGGATTTGCGGCATATAAGCCTTGGACACTACCAGTTGAGGTCAGTGGGGCAGGTGAACCACTTGAATGACCAATGCCAGCTACTTCTTGACCACGTTTTAGTGATAGGCTTTCGCCAATTCTGACAGGTTGGAGTGGCAATGGGTCTGTGGTAACTAAACATAAGTCATGCCATGTGTCTGCTCTAACAGTCTTGATTGCATAAGTATCCTGACCTCTTGATATCCAAGGTTGGTTTGTACTTCTAAAAACGTGACAATTGGTAATGACGGTATCTTTATCGACAACGACACCTGAGCCATAGGCTAAGCCGCCTGTCTGGTTATAGCCTCGTATCATCACTGTACTAAAGTAAGATTCGATGAGTGCTTGCTTGTCGTAAGCATAAGCAGGAAGAGCGCTTACTAATAAAGCGCAAAAAAGGATAATGATTTGCATAATATTGTTGTGATCTCGAATAATTTTCTACTAACACAGACTATGCTCCTTAAACAAAGTTCTACATTTAGTCATCTTGATAGAAAAGATGACCTAAGCATTATGGCTAAAGCCTGTTAAAATCTACTGTTGATTTTAATGTAGAGATAATGTGTGATTGTTACCTTTCCAAACAGTAAGTATCAGCTTCACCAGCCTTTTCCGCCTGCAGGGGACCAACCGAAAGCGATTGACCAGCTGGAGCAAGGGATAAGAGACGGTTTGAAATATCAAACATTGCTCGGTGTAACAGGCTCTGGCAAGACGTATACGATGGCGAATGTGATTGCCCGGTTGGGCAGGCCTGCTATTGTGATGGCACCTAATAAAACATTAGCAGCACAGCTATACAGTGAGTTTAGGGAGTTTTTTCCTAATAACTCGGTTGAATATTTTGTTAGTTACTATGATTACTATCAACCAGAAGCCTATGTGCCTTCGCGTGATTTGTTTATTGAAAAAGATTCCAGTATCAATGACCACATTGAGCAGATGCGACTATCTGCAACTAAAGCTTTATTGGAGCGTGAAGACAGTATTATTGTTGCTTCTGTGTCAGCAATATACGGTATAGGTGATCCACAAGATTACCACGCCATGGTTTTGCATCTGAAGCAGGGCGATAAAATGCCTCAGCGTGATGCCATCGAAATCTTAATCGGTATGCAATACCAGCGTAACGACTTCGATTTCAGCCGTGGTTCTTTCAGAGTGCGCGGTGATGTGATTGACATATTCCCAGCGGAGAATAATGAAACCGCTGTAAGAGTAAGCTTGTTCGATGATGAAGTCGACAGCATATCGTTGTTTGACCCGTTAACAGGTGAGATTTTTAATAAAATACAGCGCTTTACTATCTATCCAAAAAGTCATTATGTAACAACCAGAGAGACGACGCTAAGAGCGATGGAGACCATCAAAACGGAATTGCGTGAGCGCGTTGATTTTTTTGTAAAAGAGCAAAAACTAGTGGAAGCGCAGCGTATAGAGCAGCGCACACGTTTTGATTTAGAAATGTTAAATGAGATCGGTTTTTGCAAAGGAATTGAAAACTACTCTCGACATTTGTCAGGCGCGAAGCCAGGTGAGCCACCCCCGACATTGATTGATTATTTGCCACAAGATGCACTGATGATTTTGGATGAAAGTCATGTCACGATTCCACAGATCGGCGCGATGTATAAAGGTGATAGGGCGCGAAAAAGCAATTTGGTGGATTATGGCTGGCGGTTACCTTCGGCGATGGATAATCGGCCACTCAAGTTTGAAGAGTTTGAACGTATCATGCGGCAGGCTGTGTTTATCTCTGCTACACCAGCAGATTACGAGAAGAATCACCAACAGCAAGTAGTAGAGATGATTGCAAGGCCAACAGGTTTAATTGATCCTGAAATTATTGTAAAGCCAGCAGATACCCAAGTAGATGACTTGCTGGGAGAAATCAAGCTCAGAACAGACGTGGGAGAGCGCGTACTAGCCACGACATTGACCAAACGTATGGCAGAGGATTTGACGGACTATCTGAGTGAGCATGGAATAAAAGTACGTTACTTACACAGCGATATTGATACAGTTGAACGTGTAGAGATTATTCGTGATTTACGCTTGGGCGAGTTCGATGTGCTGGTTGGTATTAATCTGTTGCGTGAAGGTCTGGATATTCCTGAGGTCTCATTGGTTGCTGTGCTAGACGCCGATAAAGAAGGGTTTTTAAGGTCAGAGCGTTCACTGATTCAAACAGCAGGCCGTGCTGCACGAAACTTAAACGGCAAAGTAATCTTCTATGCCAATAGCGTCACTAAAAGCATGAAATTGGCGATGGGTGAAACGAACCGTCGTCGCGCTATACAAACTGCTTTTAATAAAGAACATGGCATAGAACCAAAAGGTGTTAGCAAGCGCATCAAAGATATTATTGATGGCGTGTATGACATGGATGAAGGCAAACGTGAGCGTAAAGCAGCGCAAGAGCAAGCTAATTACGAAAGTCTCAGTGAAAAACAACTGACCAAAGAGCTTAAGCGTATTGAAAAAGCGATGCATGATGCAGCGAAGAACTTGGAGTTTGAAAAAGCTGCGGAATACAGAGATCAGCTGAAAAAGTTACAAGACAAAATGCTGATACTTGGTTAAATAGACAAATAAATCAATTAATTAAAGTGTTAATATAAAGTAATTTATTAAGTTTAGAATATGGATTTTGCAAATTATATAGGCAGTTTTGCTGCCACATGTACGACCATTGCCTTTGTCCCTCAGGCAATAAAGTCTTATCGCACCCGTGATTTATCAGGTATTTCATTACCAATGTATGCAATTTTTACATCAGGAGTTGCTTTGTGGTTAGTCTATGGGCTGCTGAAGCAGGATTGGCCAATTATTATCGCGAATGCAATCACAGTAGGATTGTCTGCCATGATATTGGTATTAAAAATATTAGAAACTTTTAAAAGTGACTAGCAACCAAATAAATCTTTGGCTGTCCATAATATTAAATACTTAGGAGAGAGTGTCATGCAATTAAGGCAGCTATTCAATCTAGCAGCTAGCGTACTGCTCCCATTGCTGCTTGCAGCATGCTCAAATGATGTCCCGACTGTGTTACCTAACCAAGCGGCTGATATGTTGAATAAAAAAGAAGCGATTATTGTTGATGTACGAGAACAGGATGAGCGTGATGAAGAGCATATTGCTGGTACTTTATTTATACCTTTAGCTCAGTTGGAAAGCCGTATGGGAGAGCTAGCAAAATATAAGAATAAGCCAATTATCGTGCAATGCAGAAGTGGCAGACGGTCTAGTATTGCAGGTGCAAGCCTCATAAAAGCAGGCTTCAAGAAAGTTTTGAATATGGATGGTGGTATTTTGGCATGGAGTAAACAAGGCCTTGCAACGGTCAAAGGGCCCACTACAAAATAACCAATAACTCAGCTTTTCTCAGTATTGAGAGCAGCTAATAATAGAATACGAGTAATGACAGAATTTACCATTGGTAGCTTTAACGTAAAAAACCTTATTGGGCCCAATCAAGAATACTACCGCTTTGAGTCATATACATCAGAAGAGTATGCGTGGAAACAAAACTGGCTAGCAAACCAACTGCTTACGATGAATGCAGATATTGTTTGCTTTCAAGAGATATTTGATGAGGTTGCGCTGCAATCAGTCATTGATGAAACAAATCTGCAGGGTGAGAAGCTGAATACCAGTGTTATTCCAAATGCATCCAAGCAATATCATCAAAAAGCAATTTTCAAAAAGCTCAACTTTAAGCCTTATGGCAAAGAACAACTATTTTTTGCACCTAATATTAATGATGGAGAGCCAGGCAATAGAAGGCCAGGTGTGGCTATGCTATCAAGGTATGGTTTTGAAGGCATTCCAGAAGTGATACAAGAACTCCATGAGCCACTGACCATTGATTTCCCTGATGATGGTTATAACGGCCACGAGACCGTCGGTAGCTATACACTAACACGTTTGTCGCGACCGATTATCAAAGCAAAAATCAACATTGGTAATCATGTGATTACTGTATTTAATTGTCATCTTAAATCAAAACTGGGTGAATATATCAAACCAGCAGGTGCTGATTTTGCACCAGAAACTGATTTAGCACACTACTTACCCGCACAACGTGCATTAGGTGAACTGCGTGCATTACTACGCCGCAGCGCAGAGGCTTATGTGTTACGTAAGCTGATTGCAGAAGAGTTGGTGCAAGATAACCCTGTCATGGTGCTTGGTGATTTTAATGACAGTGAATACTCTGTTTCATCATCGATGATTAAAGGTGAGAGACCTTTTAAGAATTACGCATGGATGCGTAGACATGATGCGCAGCACAGAAGTGATCGTTATTCCGAGCAAGATGATCTTGTTATACGCGCGCAAATTGAGCAATATCAGCTTACCAGTGCTGAAATGCAGTTTATCCAGCACAGTCAGCGCGATATGGTTTACACCTCAGCTTTTGGTGGCGTGTATGAGAGTATTGATCAAATCCTTATGTCGCAACATTTTATTCAAGGGTCGGCTAACAATATTGGCGTGATGGACTACTTTAGTGTGTACAACGACCATATCACCGATGGCGCTCATGCTGATGCACCCTATAATAAACTAGCTTCAGATCATGGACAGATTGTGGCACATATGCGATTGGCGCTATAACCATAGAACTAGAAAATTAAGTTAGTATCGGTATATATCAACCTAACCAAGCCGCTTCATTAACTTGGCCTCTTGACTTAAAACTAGGCTTACAGAACAAGTAGCCTTGAAATAGATGGATACCATAATCCTGTAGTACATTTCGCTCTGCTATCGTTTCTATGCCTTCCGCAATAATGGTGATATTGAGGTCTTTACACATATTCACTATTGCTTGAATAATAGCTTGTTTCGGTTTACTTTTTTCGATATCTCTAATGAGTAGCATGTCGATTTTTAGGATATCGGGTTGGAAGTTGGCGATAAAATTTAGTCCCGCATAACCTGCACCAAAGTCATCAATTGCCGTTTTAAAGCCCAGTTTTTTATATTCTCTGCCTATGTTAACAATGTGCGCTGCATCCTCCACTAGCTCTTGCTCGTTGAATTCAAAAATAATGTTTTTAGTTGGAAAATTGTAGCTGTAGCAAGCTTCCAGGGTGGTCAGTAATGATCTTGCAGGGTTATTCACTGCATTAGGCATAAAGTTGATAGAAAGCATGCCTTCTATATTTGCAGCATGAGCTGTTTTAATTGCTTTAACGCGGCATGCCTGATCAAACTGATGCCTTTGTTTCACCTGATTGAGCACGGTTTCAGCCGGGCTGTCATTTACACCTCTAACTAAGGCTTCATGACCATATATACTTTTGTTTTGCATGTTGATGATGGGTTGGAATGCAAAATCATAATCAAGGCATGGCTCTATACTGTCTCCAGTGTAGGCGTATGGTGCAGTTTGATTGATTCGCGCTATCGGGGCTCTTTTTATTATTGGTAGTGAAAGCATGATAACCTCCTGTGAACGTTGTGATAGAAAACGTAAATAGTTGTTATTGCTTGATTAATTGTACAGATATATAAAAAAAAGATTGTAAAAGATTATTAAATGCGTTTTGCCACTATTGCGTTAAGTCATTTAATTTAAAGATATGTGTGATTTTTTATCTGCGCCATGTATTTAAATAGTATTCACAATTTGAATGGCATTGAACGCTATAAATAGAATAAAGCTTAAAGATTTGTGCGTTTTTGTCGTAAATTCTTTCATGTATAGCAAAAAAGCAAATTTGTGTATTAAAACTGTATTATTTAATTGCAGGTTTTGTTTTTTTCTTCTAGTCTATTAGTGTAGTCGACATAATTATTATAAGCCAATGGCAACTGAGAAAGAAATATCCGTAAAAGACGTTCAACATGCAACGTTTGATCCCGTTTTGGCTCAAGAGCGAGAATATTTCAATATCTTAGAAATTGCACCACTTTCAATTATCCGTTATGACTGCGACGGTTATATTTCCTATATCAATGCAAAGTTAGCTTCTGATTTAGGCGTTTCGCCAAAAGATGTTATTGGTAAACTGCCAAATGAAGCTTGGCCTGATAAGCGATTTGATGCAATTCAGCAAGCTGCCGCTCAAGCATTGAGAACGGAAACTGAAGTCATTATTGAGTTAACGGGCCCAGCTAATTGGAGTGGGCCGACCTTGCATAAAATCCATGTCCTGCCTGAACGAAATAGCACTGGCAAATTAATTGGAACAGTTGCCTTTGGTACTGATATCACTGCCCAGAAGCAGTACGCCAAATCTTTACTGGAGCGTGCTCAGCTAGAGGAAAAGTTATCTGGTCTAGCTGCCAGTGTAGAGGGGTTTATTTTTACCATTCATTTAGCGCTGAATGGCCATCTTAGCTTTGCATTCGCGAGTGAAGGTATTGAGAAATTAGTCGGATTACGCCCAGAAGAGTTTCGTGATGACGTGGCAGTCTTACATTCGCGCTATCATCCAGACGACTTACCTCGTTTATATGCGCAGATGGCAGAGTCAGAAAAATCAATGTCTCTGTTTCATATTGAAATTCGTGTAAATCACCCAGACCATGGTATGCGTTGGGTTGAGATTCGTTCAACCCCGCAACGGCTCAATGATGGAAGTACTAAATGGCATGGGATTATGCTGGATATTACTGAACGCAGAGTTTTACAACAGATGACGCAAAATGCGCAGTATGCATTAGAAGCAGCCCAGCGTATTGCACACATTGGTAGCTGGGATGTGGATATTTTGAATGATGTACTGACTTGGAGTGATGAAACTTATCGTATTTGGGAAATCGATAAAACGAAGTTTGCAGCTACTTTCGCGGCATTTGTAGAAACAGTGCATCCTGAGGATAGAGCAAAGGTGACCAATGCCTATTATCAATCCATTATGAATAAAACACTTTATCAGGTTGAACACAGATTGCTGTTTCCAGATGGTCGGGTGAAATATATTCAAGAGCGCGGAGAGCCATTTTTTGATGAGAATGGAGAGCCCATTCGCTTTATAGGAACATCACTGGATATTACAGAGCAAAAAAAATTCGAAGACTTACTCTCTTTACAGAATCACGCGTTAGATATTATGGGTGAAGCTGTGTATTTGGTCGATGAAGATGCTCGCATACATCATGTTAACAACGCCGCATGTAAGATGCTTGGCTACACAATGGACGAATTAATGCGTTTAAGGATTACGGATTTTGATCCTGACTATAATCCGGATAGATGGAAGCAGCATTGGCAAGAGCTACTAGAGAAAAAAACAATAACATTAGAAACAATGCATAGAGCTAAAAATGGTGTAATTGTCCCTATAGAGGTAAACGCCAATGTGATTGAGTATGAAGGGCGGCGTTTCAATTTTGCCTTAGTACGTGATATCACTGAACGCAAACGTATCGAAGCACAATTGCAACATCAAGCCAGCTATGACATGTTGACTGGCTTGCCTAATCGGCGTTTGTTTGGAGATAAGCTGAAAGAGGAAGTCAACAAAGCTAGGCGAACTGGTGCGAACGTTTCTCTGCTATTTATCGATCTTGATCGTTTCAAAGAGGTGAATGATACTTTGGGGCATCATCAGGGCGATCAGATTTTAATTGAGGCTGCAAATCGCATACAGCTATGCATGCGCGAGAGCGATTCATTGGCCAGAATGGGTGGTGATGAATTTGTGGTTGCTCTTTCGGGAATAACTGAAATGTCGCAACTTGGCCGTATTGCACAAAGCATTATTGATATGATTCGAAAGCCTTTTGTTTTGGATAATCAAGTTTCATATTTGACAGCAAGTATTGGTATTGCAAATTATCCATCGGATACCGATACAATTGAGGGTCTCATTAGCGCTGCCGATCAGGCTATGTATGCTGCTAAACAGCGAGGGCGAAATGGTTTTAGTTTTTTTACACCAGCTATGCAGAAGGATGTCCAAGAGCGCCTTTCATTAGCGAATGATTTGCGTGAAGCGATGCTCAAGGGGCAGCTAGAAATATATCTACAGCCTATTATCGACGTCATATCAGGAAGCGTGGTCAAAGCCGAAGCACTAACACGTTGGAATCATCCTCAGTATGGTATGGTGCCGCCAGAAAAATTTATTCCCATCGCTGAAGAAACAGGTCTAATTCATGAGATTGGTGATTGGGTGTTTCAGCAAGCTGCTCTAGCGATGTCGCGCTGGCTTAGTGTCTGCTCTGCAGAAAGTCAGTCATGCCAAATAAGTGTAAATATGTCCGCACGACAGTTCACTCAAAATGATGTTGGTATTAATTGGGTTAACTATTTAACAAAGATTGATGTTCCCGCAGAGCACCTAGTAATTGAAATCACTGAAAGCCTTTTATTAGGTGATGAGTTTGATGTCATGAAAAAACTAAATCGTTTGCAAGAGGCTGGCGTTAGTTTGGCGCTAGATGATTTTGGTACAGGCTACTCGGCGATGCTCTACTTGAAGAAATTTAATATTGATTTTTTGAAGATAGACCGTTCCTTTGTGCGCGACCTGGAAACCGATCCAAATGATAGAGCCATAGCTGAGGCTATAGTTGTGATGGCTCATAAATTAGGTTTGAAAACAATTGCTGAAGGCGTTGAGACAGAAGATCAGAAAGCAATTTTAGCTGAAGTTGGATGTGACTATCTGCAAGGTTTTTTATATGCAAAGCCGATGCCAGTTGATGATTTTATTTCGTTAGTGCAGCAATAAATCATTATTTCTAATTATGTAAATTATTCAAGGCGCTAAACATATCAGTTATATAGTTAGGGTTATTGTAGGTAAAGTATCACCTTTATCTAATGATTCGTTGATTCAGCTCGATTTCTTTGCTTGTATCTCCATAACCTTTTTGCGTTAACAAGGCTTGTTTAGTGTAGTTTGCAACCTTATTCCTTAGTGCTGGAATGGCTGCTTGATTAGTAAAAATAGTGGGGAATTTGTAACTCAGCCAAGCATATAGGCTGATGTGCTGACTAAGCGTTTCAGCATGCTGGAGATGTTTATCGCTTCCGCAAATTAGCCAACTAGGTGCAAGTGGGATAGGGTGTTCTTTATTTTGATAAATGCTTTGAATGCATTGAATAAAGTAGTCCTTTTCAATAGGCACTTGGATTGACAGTGGTGCACAAGCCAATGCAAATTTGTCATTAAATGCCATGTTTGGCGCCACTTCATCTACAATCAGCGCTTGTGCATATTGGGCACTGGCATGCGTTGTTTCACATAGAGTATCTTTTTTTAACTGGTAATCGGTGTGATAGGCGATACATTCCGCCAATCTATTTGAATGTAATTTATCAGATATATTCCTTAAATTGCTGATTTTTAATGATATTGGTAGACGGGTTATGTTTGCAGTGTCATTAGTGTCCAACATATGCTGAATATGCATTTGCTCATCATCTTCCATTACATTTACATAACCTGTTTCGTATACGCCATAACGGCCAGCTCTGCCTGCAATTTGACGAACTTCGGTGGCATTTAATAGGCGTGAGGCAATTCCATCAAATTTATAAATGTTGGCAAAAATAACTCTTCTGATGGGTAAATTAAGACCCATTCCTATCGCATCAGTTGCTACTAGTATTTCTGCTTCACCTGATAAAAAGCGTTCGGATTCATGCCGTCTCACCTCGGGTGATAGAGCTCCGTAAATACTGGCAACTTTAAATCCCCAGTTTCTAAATCTTGCTGAAAGTGTTAATACGTCTTTCCTACTAAAGGTGATTATTGCATCGCCTTTTTGTAATTGAGGCTTAAGTTTCGGTTTGCTATAGCGTTTGCCACATAAGCTTTTTTCCTCAAATAGCAGTGGTGTTTTACGTTCTAAGTAAGTAATGTCGAAACTTTCATTGAGGGCTGCTAATGCTCTTGTACATAAGTTTGTCACTGCATTAGAACCACAAATAAACACTTGTTTGGCTGGCACGCCGATTAATGCCGATGTCCATGCTGGACCTCGGTCTGGATCTTGTAGCATTTGTATTTCATCAATTACGGCCACATCTACAGGCTTAGTGCTGTGCATCATCTCAATGGTAGAAGCCGTATGCTTGGCATCATCCATCAAGATTCGTTCTTCACCTGTGATTAAATTACATGGTACTCCAGCCTCCACTAGTCTATCTCTTACTTCCATTGCTAATAAGCGCAATGGTGCTAAGTAAACACCGCTTTTAGCTGCAGTTAATGCGTTCAGTGCATGGTAGGTTTTGCCTGAGTTAGTTGGGCCAAGGTAAAAATGACATTGGCGATTTAGTTGCCTGGCGAGTTTATAACGGCTGGCATAGGCAAAAAAAGTTTGATTTGAATTATCCAACTGCTTTTAGCACTACAGGTAATAGATGCTCGGGAATTGTAATAAGACTCAGTGCAGCGGCGCGACCTTTATCAGACATTTTTAGATAAGATTTACGCAAAATAGTTAAAAACTTTTCTTCTGGGTAGTCGCTATATTTTTGTACAAAAGCTTCTAAGTCGTGCTCCAAAAATGCTAAAACAATTACATCTTCTAGCGTTTGTGTGTCTGGGTTTGCTCGCAGTTGCTCTTTTTTGAGCAAAATGGAAACTTTCTCTATTGTTTCATCATCATAACCGTTATCTTTGAGTATATTTGCAGTAATTTCTGCATGCATGCTTTTTAGTTTGCTTCGCCACTGTAGATAACCTGGTTTTGTCATTGGATAGTCACTACGCGGGATAGCCCATCTTTTGATATGCTGCGCGCGAGTCGCTAATTGGAGTGATTCAGACGCATCAGGTGCAAAGCGATTAAGCATTTCAGTCATTCTTTGTGCATAAACCAGTTCCTTAGGTTTTTGTATGCCCTCAATACTGACTTTGTTTGGGTCTTGTGCATTAAGCGCATCGAAGTCTGCGATGGTTTTGTTGAAGCGTAATTGGTCTGAAATCATGACAAGCAGTGTCTTTGTAGTTACTCAATGCTGAGATTTTAATGGTTTCATTGATTTGATAAAAGATTAATTCTTGATTTGCATCAAGTAATCGTGGTTGTTAAAAGCATAATGTAGAGCTTATCCGTTTAATGTCATTTTTCGCCTGTAGGTATTGGCCCATGATTGATTTTTTTAAAAAGTTGCCAAATTCGACGCAATATCCAGTCGGAATTGAATGGCCAATACTAAAAAGAATTCCGCTAATTTTTACGCTGGGAACATTGTTAATCCTATCTCCGGCTATTCTTATCTATATTAATAATTCAATTATTACAGCAGCACAATACAAAACAATTTATATTTGCTTAGGAGCGATGTTTACTTATTGGTTTTTTGTAGGCGTGCTGGCAATCGGTTGCTTTCTTATTATGATAATGAAGGGGCCAGGTTATGTAGCTGATGCGTATGAGTTACCAAAGGAAGATAAACGCCTCGAAGAGCATAATTGATACCTGCCTATTATCAATAACTATACTATTTATAACGTTCAGAACCATTCAGTGCAGTGCATATGCACAATTTTAGTGCATTCTTTAGCTCATATTTACTCGAGCGGTGATACTATTTTTAGCTAATATTTATTTAACTTAATGATTTAAATGCATCTTTTAAGCTTGGCATGTGCCTTGCTTAACTGTAGACGGTTCATACAAAGCAACAATGTAACTAAAATATTAGCCATTTTCCTAAAGGTGGGAACAAAACTGGCAAACTAATTAACATTTAAAGACAAAGGCGTCTTGAAATACTGTGATTACTCACGGTGTTTCAAGACGCTTTTTTTTGTTTTAAAACTATTAAATAAAGGGACTTATATGGAGATTAGAGTTTGTCAGCAAGAATGAAAATATGTATCAACCGTTTGAACTAATGATTTAAAACTACTATTTAGCAAGGGGAAAATTTATGTCTTATTTAGCACCGTCAGAATTTGTGACCAAAATGGTCGATGCTGGAGAATCTAAAATTTATATGTCTACAAGAGATACTGTCATCAGAGGTTATATGGCAGGGGCTATCTTAGCATTAGCAGCAGTATTTGCGGTTAGTATCGCCGTTGCGACAGGCTCACATTTAATCGGTTCTATTTTATTCCCAGTCGGGTTTTGTATGCTTTATCTGATGGGGTTTGATTTGCTGACAGGCGTGTTTATGCTCACTCCGTTGGCCTGGCTAGATAAACGGCCTGGGGTGACTTGGGGGCAAATCTTACGTAATTGGGGTTTGGTGTTTGTTGGTAACTTCTTGGGTGCATTAACTGTTGCTATCATGATGTCATTTATATTTACCTATGGTTACAACACAGATGGTGGGGCCATAGCCACTAAAGTGGCTGGTATCGGTGAAGCACGGACATTAGGTTACGCTAAATACGGTTTAGCAGGGTGGTTTACTATTTTTATACGAGGCATGCTATGTAACTGGATGGTGTCAATGGGCGTTGTCGGTGCCATGATTTCCACCAATGTGAGCGGTAAAGTGATTGCAATGTGGATGCCAATCTTCCTGTTCTTTTTCATGGCTTTTGAACATTCCGTGGTAAATATGTTTTTATTCCCTTTTAGCATGATTATGGGTGGCGACTTTTCTATAGCAGATTACTTTATATGGAATGAAATCCCCACAGCTTTAGGTAACTTGGTGGGTGGTCTAGCATTCACGGGTTTAACGCTATATACAACACATGTCAAAACAAAACCTAAGCGTACGCTTTAATTAGTGATTTACTTTGTTGCTTCAGCACAGACTGTGCTGAAGCAATCGCGAACTGATGATATGAAGGAGAAGTTTAATGAATAAACAACAAATGACAGATGCTATTGTGACAGCAAAAGTTGCAAAGGGCCTTACTTGGGAAAAAATAGCAGAAGATGTACAAGTGTCACCAGTATGGCTAACATCTGCTTGTTTGGGGATGAACAGTGCAACCAAAGCCCAAGCAGATGCGATTGCTGAATATTTAGGCTTAAATGAAGAGATTGCAACAGCCTTGCAGGCGTATCCGACTAAAGAGTGGGATAAAACAGTGCCTCAGGATCCTCTTATCTATCGTCTTTACGAAATTATTGGCGTTTATGGGCCAACCCTGAAAGAGGTCATTCAAGAGAAGTTCGGTGATGGTATTATGAGTGCGATTGACTTTTCTATGGAAGTTGGAAAAGAGGAAAACCCTAAAGGTGATCGCGTGGTTATCACAATGAATGGCAAATTTTTACCATATAAATCATGGTAGATCATTGATATGATCACAGCGCCTGATCAATTGATCAGGCGCTTTTTTCTATTTAATTTAGTGAGCTTTATACACAATCGATGGCAAAAAAGTTAACTGTTGAAATTGCCCAATTATCGGACAAAGGACGCAAAGAGGTTAATCAAGACTTTTATGCAGTCAGTGTTCCAGAAGAACCGCTGCTCAGTTCAAAAGGAGTAGCTATTGCCATTGCCGATGGCATCAGTAGTAGTGCTGTTAGTCAAGAGGCTAGCGAAGCTGCTGTAAAAGGATTTTTGGCAGATTACATCTGCACGCCTGAGGTGTGGTCTGTTAAAACTGCAGCTACGCGTGTCCTTGTTGCAATCAATTCATGGTTGCACACACAAACATATCAAGATCATGTGAGTCGATACGATAAAGATAAAGGCTACGTGTGTACATTTAGTGCTGTGATATTTAAGTCGACAACTGCGCATATCCTTCATATTGGTGATACCAGGGTTTATCGTGTGCATAAAAATGCACTAGAACAGCTGACAAAAGACCACCGTGTTTGGCTTTCCGAGGAAAAAAGTTATTTGAGCCGAGGCTTGGGTATTGATGAGCATATAGAGATTGATTATCAAGCTGTTAAAGTCTCGCAAGGAGATATATTTTTACTGGCAACAGATGGCATTTATGAATATGTGACTGAGCGATTTATTACCAATACGATTCAAGCCAACCTAAGCAACTTGCAATTAGCTGCTGAGCTTATTTTGAATCAAGCATTAGCAAATGGCAGTACAGACAATCTCACCTTGCAACTTGCACGAGTAAATGACCTGCCAGAACAAAATGTAGATGAGTTATACCAGCAATTAACAGAGTTACCATTTCCGCCACAGTTAGAATCAAGGATGCTTTTTGATGGCTTTGAAATTATTCGTGAGATTCATGCCTCAAGTCGTAGTCACGTTTGTTTAGCCAAAGATATAGAAACACAAAGCCAAGTGGTGTTGAAAACACCATCCGTTGATTTACGTGATAACCCTGCCTATTTAGAACGCTTTTTGCTGGAGGAATGGATTGCCAAGCGTATCAATAGTGCGCATGTGATGAAGCCCTGCTTAGAATACAGAAAGCGGCACTATCTATATGTTGTCATGGAATATATTGATGGCATAACATTGACGCAATGGATGCATGATAATCCACAGCCAGAACTGCAAGCAGTACGAGATATTATTGAACAAGTTGCAAAAGGTTTAAGAGCATTCCATCGTCTAGAAATGTTACATCAGGATCTGAGGCCTGCTAATGTGATGATTGATCAGGCTGGAACTGTCAAAATTATTGACTTTGGCGCGACTCGCGTAGCAGGGTTGGCAGAAATTACATCGCCAATTACTCAAGATCCGATTTTAGGTACAGCACAATATAGCGCGCCAGAGTACTTTTTAGGAGAAGAAGGGACTACACGCTCTGATTTGTATTCATTAGGCGTTATTGCTTATCAAATGCTCACAGGTAAGCTGCCCTACGGAACAAATGTAGCTAAAATAAAAACAAAAAAAGAACAAATGCAGTTAAGGTATGATGCTATACGTCATTTACGCAGAGACATACCACTATGGATAGATGATGCGATTATGAAGGCAGTTCATCCAGAACCCAGCAAACGCTATGAGGCTTTATCCGAGTTGGTATTCGATCTGAAGCAGCCGAATAAAACATTTCTAAAAAAAGTACGCCCACCACTTATAGAAAGAAATCCAGTCGCATTTTGGAAGGGCGTCTCTATTGTACTTTTTGTTATATTGCTTGCCTTGCTTTCGCAGCGTTAAGTTTACTTAACCTACTTTATCTAGTGCCTGGCTGATATCCGCAATAATGTCATCTATATTCTCAATGCCAACTGAGATTCTAACCAAATCTGCACTAACGCCAGCTTTAGCTAACTCTTCTTCATTTAGCTGCCTATGTGTTGTAGATGCAGGGTGGCAAGCCAATGATTTGGCGTCACCAATATTGACCAAACGTAGAATCATTTCCAAAGCATCAATAAATTGCTCACCTGCTTTGCTGCCACCTTTAATACCAAAACTCAATATTCCCGATGCTTTGCCGTGTGTAATTTTTTGACAGTTAGCATAATATGGACTGTCTTTTAATGCAGCATAGTTAACCCAGTTCACTTTGGGATGATTGTGTAAATACTCAGCAAGTTTCTCTGCGTTTTTACAATGCCTTTCCATTCTCAATCCTAATGTTTCCAGGCCCTGTAAAATCTGGAATGAATTCATAGGGGAGATAGCGGCGCCAGTATTTCTCAGTGGCGCTACACGGCAGCGACCGATATAGGCTGCCGGGCCTAGTGCCTCCGTATATACAACACCATGATAGGACGGGTCTGGTTCATTTAGCACTGCAAAGCGCTCTTTATGAGCAGCCCAGTCAAACTTTCCAGAGTCTACTATCATGCCGCCGATAGACGTCCCATGACCGCCAATATATTTAGTTAAAGAATGTACAACGATATCGGCACCAAGTTCAAAAGGCCTGCATAGATAAGGCGTTGCAACAGTATTATCAACAATCACAGGAATACCATGCTTATGTGCAATTTCTGATAATTTTTGAATATCAACGACATTGCCAGCAGGGTTACCTATGGATTCACAAAAAATAGCTTTTGTTTTGCTATCAATGGCTTTTTCAAAACCAGCAAAGTCATCATGAGAAATCATACGCACTTCAATACCTTGGCGTGGAAAGGCATGTGCAAATAAATTATAAGTGCCACCATAAAGTTGACTTGTACTGAGGATATTGTCACCAGTCTCGCAAATGCACTGTATAGCATAGGTAATTGCAGCCATTCCAGATGCTAGCGCCAAACCAGCGATGCCACCCTCCATTGCAGCCACGCGTTGTTCCAATACATCAGTTGTAGGATTCATGATGCGGGTATAAATGTTGCCAACTACTTTTAGGTCAAACAGATCCGCTCCATGTTGCGTATTATCAAATGTATATGAAGTGGTTTGATAAATAGGAACTGCTGCTGCTTTAGTCGTTGCTTCAGATTTATATCCGTGATGTAGTGCTATTGACTCCAGTTTCATTTTCCGCTCCTCAGTATTCTGCCTTTATATTTATTTAGCAAGCTTAATATGCAAGCTGAGTAGATGCAAGCCTACAATGTAGATCGTCTAAATGAGACCGTATTGATTGAGTATTTGCCTGGCTTGTGTGGGATTAAACGCTTGATGTGCTTTAAGGCCGAAAGCACTAGCAGCGATTACATTATCAATATTGTCATCAAAGAAAATAACTTCTTCAGCTGGAAGTTGTAAACCATCAATTGCGGCTTGAAACGCTTCATGATTAGGTTTTAGATGGCCAATTTCATGGGAAAGAAATAAATGGTCTAATTTTTGGGTTAACCCAGTCGCCTCTACATGTATCCAGTGGGCTGCACTAGTGTTACTCAGCGCTGCTAGTGGGATATGAGGTGGGATTGCTTCAAGCAACTCGAACGTATTTGGAAATGTGCCGACAATCCAAGTGGCAAAATTTTGCATAAAAGCATCTGGAGATAAGTCTATTTGTAAGTCCTCAACAACCCTCATGGCAAATTCATCCGCAGATAGTTTGCCCGTTTCGTGGGCGATGACCGAAGGTGAACTCATCCAGTTTTTATAGATTTCATCATGAGATTGTTCGCTATTTAAAAGCTTTGCGAGAGAGGGCAATCCATCTAGTTCGATTAAAACACCTCCAACGTCAAAAAGTACGGCAGAAATTTTCATATAAGAAGTTTAATTTGTTTGTAACGTTGCAGGTGAAAACAGTACGCCAAATAATTCACACCAGATAACAGCGCTATTGTACTTAGCGATATCTGTACCTACTGGGATGATATAGTTTTGATTACCAATATTGCCTTTTAAATCACCTAAGCTGATGTATCCATCAGTCACATCAGAGGCTTTTCTCACATTGCTATTTTTGACTAGATAAACCATTAAATCAGGACCATTTGTTACTTTAAAGTCTTCTAAGCGCAGCAGGTATGAACCATCTTCTAATTGATAAATTAATGCTTTTCCACTTCCTTGATGTATAGCGTCTGCGTCTTGAAATGTACCTTGCTTAACCAATTCAGGTGAATGCATCACCATTTCCTCTTGCATGGTTTTGTTTGGCATAGATGCCATTTTTTCAGTGATTATTTGCATGGTCTGCTGACGCTCTTCATCTGGCATTGCCATTAGTTCTTCTTTAGATGGAAGTGCCTCATCTACAGTTTCATTTATGAATAGTGGTGAAGCTAGAAACCAAGCAATCACCAAAATAATCAGGATGCTAGATAATATGAATGCTTTTTTCATTGTACAGACCTAAATAAAAATGAGTCATTAGCATTATGCTATATGACTCATTTTATCTATTAGCCCATGTTCGGGCAAAAGGTATTGTTAAGCTAAATTAGCGCCTACAATAGCTGCCATTTGCATCATGTCAACAGTTTCACCTTCTTTGATATTTGTTAAATCAGTTACTTTGCCTGATTTGCTAGTTGATTTTGTGTTCTTGAATATTGGCAATAACTTAGCGTCTGTAACGATATATTTGCCTTCACCAGTTGGCGCACCGTTAACAGATTTAGTCTGTAGTTTATTGGCTTTAATGTAATCCCAGATTTTTTTTGTGATTTCAGTGCGCGGTAGTGCATCTGCACCTGTAAGCGCTGCTAATTCACTTTTCATTTTAACTGGAACTGCTAAACCTTTTGCTTCTGCCATTTTATATCCTTAGTTTGTCGTTAAATTAAGTGGCTAACATTAGCCTTGTTTTTCTATTAAGAGCGCCTATTATGCACTGCCTTGGCTTGCAACCCAAATATATTTTCATTAATTTTTTTGGATAAATTAAAATATATGTTGCTACTTTGTTATAAAGCATTTGATTCATAAACATAATTTCACTATAATCACGCCCTTACATAAACCTTGTCACACCACAAAGTCGTTTTGTTGACGACTGCCTACCATGAAAGGGCTGGTTGGGTGGCTTTAACCATAAGGAGATTTCATGCGTCACTACGAAGTAGTATTCATTGTGCATCCTGATCAAAGCGAGCAAGTGCCTGCAATGATTGAGCGTTACCGCACACTTATCAGTACGAATAAAGGTACGATTCACCGTTTAGAAGATTGGGGCCGTCGTCAATTGGCATATCCAATCAACAAAATCCATAAAGCACACTACGTGTTAATGAACATTGAATGCGATCAAGCAACGTTAGAAGAGCTAGAGCATGGCTTTAAATTTAACGATGCTGTACTGCGCCATTTAA
>JBFIGM010000018.1:0-20013 GCA_041602315.1 Methylophilaceae bacterium
ACCACGATCGATTTCTGTCGCTTCACCTTCAATAACAAGATCTACTGTTTTATTAAGCTCACGTGCTGTTTGTCGTACTATGCGTTGCATCCTTTCGGATATTTGTTTGAACGGCAACATACGCACACCTAGCAAGCCTTGTTGTAGGTCACGGTTCATGCGGTTTTGTTGTTGGAGTGCTGCCTCAGTTTGGTCAAGGTTGCTAAGCAAACCACTCTGGATTGTACTGACGTCATTCACACTCTCAGCAATCATACGCGTCAACTCTTGCAAACGCGTAAAACGGTCAAACTCTAAAGGGTCAAACGATTCATTCGCCTCTTGCAGAATATTCATGCGAGACTGCATCTGTGTTTCCGCTTCGATCTCTAACTCACGTAAATAGCTACGCAAACGGATCAAACTGTCTGTTAAGTCGTTTGATGATTGCTTAAAGCCCACCATTTCTCGATCAATTCTAGATCGAATAATAGAGACTTCACCTGCCTCATTAATCAAGCGGTCAAGCACCTCTGCTCGCATACGTAAAAATTGTGATTTTCTGTCAATGGCTCTTGCTACATGTAAAGCGTCATCATCATCCGCAACCACATTAACTTCTTCTGTTCCTACCGTTGGCTCATCTAGCGCATCTGGACTATCAAAGTAGCCAGCCATCTTATCCAGCTCGACAAACATGGCATCAAAATCACTATTGGTAGGGGTTTTCTTACTGATTTTGAGAATATACTCTTCTAATTCGTGCGCTATGGTGCCGATGTCAGGCTGTGAGGCCATGCGCGCACTACCTTTTAACGTATGCAAGGCACGCTGTAACGCGTCAGAATGTGTTTTAACCTTCGGTTTCGCTTTCCAAGCACGTAGCTCTGTACCTATTTCAGGCAGCAGCTCATTAGCCTCTTCAACAAACATCTCTAACAACTCAGGATTAACATCCTTTGTATTGATTTTGCTATTAGGATCAATTTGCGTGATTACAGGCACTTCTTGACTTTGAGCTTCCGTTAAAGTTGAGCCTGTAAAGGCTTCCTGCGTATCGGGTTCTATACTTGTTGTTTCTACAGGTGCGCTATCTATGTCTTCAGCTGTATCTTCATCAATTATCTGCTCATCATACAAAACATGGTCAACGACTTCTGAGACTTGTTTATTTTCTGTTGCTTTTTCAGTCGCCTCTTTTAGCAATTTAACTAGTGCTCTCTGTGCCTTCGGCATTTTGAGCTCAGATGCACTTTGCCACATCTTGGCTATTGCTTTGGTTGTATTTGCATAAAGCTCTAATGAATCTGGTGTCCAGTTCTGCGCAACCTCATCTAACCAGTTCTCTAGCGCTCGACATAGCTCGCCCAATGGTTTAAAACCAGCTGCCAACGCATTGCTGGCTAGGGTATGTACTGCGTGTCTTGCCGCTTTTTCAGGTGCAGATGTTGTATGGTCTGTTAGCTTGACAATATCTTGCTCAATAAGCGTCAGATTATTCATACTTTCATTAAGAAAAATCTCATATAGCTGCCGGCTTATTTTATGTTTACCACTAACCAACACATATGGATCAGGTTCTTTGCTATCCTGCTTCGCATCATCTGTTGTTTTGTCTTTAGCGTCTGCTAGCGCTTTAGCTTGCTCCAGCCAATAAGCCTGATCTAAATTAGCTACATTATTTGCTCTTAGCTCTGCTGCCCACTCTGCAAAAGCAGCGGTGATTTGCTCTAAAGCTTTAATTTGTGCAGAGTTTAAAATCTCTTTCTTATCTAAAACACCATTCAAGAATTTCTCAACGCTAGCTGCTACCTCTGCTTGTGCAACCAAACCAACCGTACGTCCACTACCTTTCAGTGTATGAAAGCTGCGGCGCACTTCAACTAAAGGCTCATGTTCTGTTTCATTCACACGAAGAGCTTGAAGGTTTTGCGCAATCAACGCCAATACTTCTTCTGCTTCCGTTAAATAAATATCTTGTAACTCTTCATCAAAAGCTTGATCAGCGACTGTATTGACAGCGCGTTCCGGTTCCTCTGTGGCCACTTTAGCTAACTCATGGCTTTCTTCTGCACTTACTTCTGGAACTGTATCTTCTTCAAACACCATCCCAATTGATGATAAAGCAGTATTTAATCTCTCGAGCGCATCCTCAAGTGCTTTGGTAGACTCAGCTCTTACATTTGGCATTTCGTTGGCATAGAGGCCAATCATACTCAAACTTTCCGCGATCAACTCAAAGTCATCCTGATTGCCTTTATAGCTATCTTGTTGAAAATACTGAATATATTGACCACATGCCCTTATGATTTTTGTCGGCGTAGGAAGATTGAGCATATCAAAAATTGCTGCTACTTGTTTTAGTGGCGCTGGCGTTAATGATAATGTCGACTTATCATCTGGTGCTCTAAAATATGTATCTAAGGCCTGTTCAACTACTTTTAATGAGGCATTGATATCCTTCACAACGGCTACTATCGTATCTCTATCTAGCACACTCGTTGCGCGTCCCTCAGTCAGCACCTCATCTAGACCAGTAGCAATTGCATCTAATCGTTTAATTTCGGATTGGAGGTGTTGTATAGTATCGGCATCTAAATTTTGATAGTGCGTAAGGGCGCTATCCAATTGATGTAGAGCAGTAGCGACTTCAATTAAAGCCACTTGCGTTGTTTTCGATTTATCGTCCCGTAAAATAACACTGGCTTGCAATAACGCTTTAAACAAACCAACGACTGCTGGTTGGCTCAATTTAGCGGTTAGTTCCTGACTATCATTTAATTTGTCAGAAAATTTAGTGATTAATACATTATCTAAATCGACCAAGGCATGATCAGCGTTGATATCAATCTTTTCAAAATCGATACTATTTGAAACATCTTCCCAAATTTCGCGCAAGGATTCGAGTAAGCCTTTAAGCTCTTCAATTACATTTAATTCATTCTCATCAGATGGCGTTTGTGCAGACAATACTGATGCTGTTTTATCCACAATATCATCTAATGAAAACACTTCTTTTACTTTTAAAACTGTTTCATTTTCAACATTACTAATCGCAATAAAGTATAGAAGATCACGTAAAAGTGTATTGTTGGTTTTATTGTCGCCCGCTAGTAAACTCTTGAACTCCTGATCTAACCTTCTGCAAAGTTTTTTTGCAGATAGGTTTTCTGCGATTTTTGCTAAGTGTAACGTCTGTGCAAAAGCACTTGCACACCACCATAAGGTTTTCACGTTCGCTTTATGCTGTGAGGCTGTCACGTTACTCAGCGATTCATACATACTGTTGACTGCATCAGCATCTTTAGACTGCATCCACTTTAGAAGTGACTTCTGATATAGCAGCCGCTGTTCTGCAATAAATTTATGATACTCTTCCTCACTATACTCTGTACTTGCCACTTCCTTTGGCACAGTGTTACTTGTATCTGGGAAAAATAGCTCACTCTCTTCTATGCTCTCGCCCATGATTTTAGCAACGGGCTCAAGTACTGGGTAAAGCCGCATCGGAATGTCTGGTGAACCGTTTAATAGTTCTTGAATATAATACTTAAGCGTTTTTATTGCCTTGGTAAAAGCTTCAATCGTTTCTGTAGATACTGGTAGTTCTTTCTTCTCCAGACGCGATGCAAGTTGCTCTAAATGACTACAAAATAATTTACACCCTGCCAAACCAACCATATCCAACGCGCCAGATGCCTGGTATAAATGTGTTTGCGCAAAACGTAAGCCCGATGTATCTTCTGGGGTTGCGTTTAGTGCATCAACACTTTCCAATACTGAATCTAGCGATTGGTTTATGTCATCTTTTACCCAAGTTAATGGGCCTATATCAAAGCTTTCAGACACCTAAAATAAACTCCAATTTGCCGATACAGATTATGACAATTTAAAGCCAGCAACTGATTTACGTAAGTCATCAGCTAGCGCCGTTAATTGCACAATAGATTCTGTTGTTTGTTTTGTACCATCCGTTGTAAGTGTTGTAATCTCTTGAATTTGCTGCATATTTTTTGTCACTTGTGATGCAGCTTCTGTCTGCGCTTCTGTGGCAGTTGAGATTGACTGAATCAAACGTGCTAAGTTATTGGTAACCGTTTCAATTTCTGTCAATGCTTGTCCAGCAGCATCAGATAATCGAGCACCCTCAACCACACCCTCGGTACTTTTTTCCATCGCGGCAACCGCACTGTTCGTATCAGTCTGAATCGTTTTAACAATTGCACCAATTTGCTTCGTCGCCTCTGAAGACCGTTCAGCCAATCGTTGCACCTCTTCCGCAACCACGGTAAAGCCCCTACCTGCTTCACCAGCTGACGCGGCCTGAATCGCAGCATTCAACGCTAGAATGTTGGTTTGTTCTGTAATATCAGAAATCAGTTCAACAATCTCACCAATTTCTTGTGAGCTCTCACCTAGTCGTTTAATTCTTTTTGAAGTTTCTTGAATTTGCTCACGAATACCATTCATACCTGCAATCGTGTTTTGTACCGCTTGTGAACCTTGTGATGCTGCTTGTAGCGAACGTTGCGCAACTTCAGCAGCTTGGCTAGCGTTAGTAGAAACTTGCAGAATAGAATTGGTCATCCCGTTGACCGCTTCAGTAGTCTCTGAAATTTGTTGCGATTGCATTTCAGCAGCTTCCAACAATGCAGTTGAAGTACCTTGCGCCGCACCAGTCGCAGCATTCACCTGCTCAGTAGCGCGGTTAATCTCCGTCACCACATCACGTAAACTATCAATTGTATAGTTCACCGAGTCAGCAATAGCACCTGTAATATTTTCTTTCACCTGCGCACGTACCGTCAAATCACCTTCTGAAAGATCACCCATCTCATCCAATAGCTCCAAAACGGCCAATTGGTTGTTTTGTCCATCTTCTTCCAACAACTTCATTGCAGCTTCTGTAGCAGCAACTTGTCGTTTACCAATCAAATAAATTGCAACCGCAATAACTAGCGCCAGAATACCTAAACCAATCAAGAAGTTCCTTAATAGGCTGTTCGCATTATCAGCTGTCTGTTGACTCTCTTTTTCTAGGTTTTTAACGAAAGACTGCACCAAAGTGTTGTTCGTCACATATGCCTTTTCCATCTCGACAAGTGCACGTGAAGATGTTCCAACGAAACCTGACTGCAACGCTGGGAGCAACTGATCCTCATAAACCGTAAAGAAGCTTTCTGCTGACGCCACAACTGACTTGTATGATCCAATAAGGGACTTAGGCAACGCCGTATTGTTCCAGCGCTTAACACTTTCTTGATAACGCAATTTATTTTGTTCAAATTGCTGTTTCAACGTTTCCAATCGGGCATTGTTACCATCAACCAAAGCCAAGTGCATGTTTTGCGCTAACGCATAAGGCTCAACAATAAATAGGGTTGGTGGCGATAAGCTACTACGCAAATCATCAACGGTTTTAATCTGGTTAAAAATCGGACCATTAACTTGTACCTGTGTAATCGCATAATAAGCAACCAACACGAAAATAATCAAACCAATAATTGGCGTGATAATTTGCATAATATGGGTATCCCCACTACCTCCGCCAGTATTTACTTTATTGCGAGTAAATTTAGCTTTTAACTTTTCTAACCAATCCTTAATTGCTGCCATGTTATTTCCTTTAGCTCAATAATCCGAATACCACCAAGCATAAAATTATCGTTTTTAAATTCGTTTATTTTTTTAAGTCTAATTATTTAATTACAACACCATGTCATCAAGTAATATATGGTGTTTCTAGCTCTTTAGAACTTACAAGCTTTTCACAATCCAATATGCGCCATACTTTATTTTCACTGTCTTCGTAAATTTCAGGCGCAAAGCAAACACTGTCTTGTTTTTCATTTTCTCTTAAATTAAATGTATCCATTTGTCTCAACCCCACCAGCCGATCAACCAATACACCAATATTTGAAGAAATACTATTGTTAATCAACAGTATTCGTGTATCTGATGATATTTCAGTGAGCTGGTTATTTAACATTTGGCCCAAATCATTAATTGCATACAGTATGCCCCTAACGTTCGACATACCCAAAAACCAAGGCTTTACAAGAGGCACGGGCTGTATTTCAGTAACCACCAGCGTTTCACTGATATCTAAGAGGTTGACGAGCACATTATTGCCACCAATTTGCACACCTAAGTAGCTCTCAACTACGCTAGTAGCGCCCGACCGAACAACATCCAACCGATCCAGTATACTTTTTTGGTAGTCTCTTAATTTTACTTTCTCAGCCATACAAGTTTTCAATCAATCACGATTACAAGTTAGCAATCATTTCTTTCAACTCAGCAATTGCGATTGGCTTTTGAATACAATTTTTAGCGCCCATTTTTGCTGCCCATGTATGATCCGTTACTTGCAACTTTCCAGAGCATAAAATCACAGGAATGTTAGCTGTAGCAGGGTCCTTGCTAAGCGAGCGAGTAGCTTGAAACCCGCTCAGCCCAGTCATGATGATATCCATAATGATAAGGTCTGGCTTAATTTCTGCAGCCTTCTCGACACATGCCTCGCCGCTTTCTAGTGCCACAACCTGAAAGCCATCACTCTCTAATAACTCAGTAAGATAAAACCGATCTGTTGTTGAATCATCTACTATTAATACTTTTTCTATTGCCATTTTTTCCTCCTGAAAACCTAAGCTAATTGGATTAGATGCAATCTATTCTTTTTTCACGTATAGATTAACTGCTTCTACCAAACTCTCCTGTGTGAAAGGTTTAGTCAGATATTGATCTGATCCAGCCATACGTCCACGCGCCCTGTCAAACAATCCATCTTTACTCGATAGCATAATAACAGGGGTAGTATTGAAGCGATCATTACGCTTAATTAGCGCACAAGTTTGATAACCATCTAATCTAGGCATCATGATATCGACAAAGATGACATCTGGATGCTGTTCGGCAATTTTGCCCAATGCATCGAACCCATCTTCTGCCAAGATAACCTCACAGCCTGCTGCCTTTAGAAATAGCTCCGCACTTCGTCGAATCGTATTACTGTCATCAATGACCATCACTTTAATGCCAGTCATTTCTGCTTGTGCCAATTTAACATTCCCCTTAAATCAAAATTGTTACATTCAGTTAACATTTGTTACATTTATGTTGATTTCAACACCGTAGCAAGCTATTAATTGCACATAATATCTTAAAAACGCTTTACTAATAATACGCATATTGTAATACTTTGCAATACATTGCAAGACCTTAGCGTACATTTGTGATAAGGTACTTTAATAATAAGACATAAAAACGACACTTTAGTAACATTTCGTAATACACCGTATTTAATGTGTCAAAAAAATTAAGAGAATGATTTAGGGCGAACTTTCGCGATACCTTGACTAACATAGGGATGATAGAAAATGATTATTGTTCAAGAGTCGATAGATTCAAAATCAACAGTAAAGGATTTACCAGGGGCATCACCATTAGCAGCGGCTAATTTAGTACTTGTATTCAGCTCAGTCAAAAGATTTCAAGAAGGAAAATTACAATCTGCATTGAAACAACGCTATCCTACAGCGCAAATTATCGGTTGTACGACATCAGGAGAAATCAGCCCAAATGGCGTTTTTGACGATAGTATACAAATCACTGCCATTCAATGGCAAAAAGTAATACAGCGTGTAGCGCAGAGTAAATCCTCTAACATGCAAGACTCTTTCGAAACAGCGGTTAATCTAGCTAAACAATTAAAAGCTGACACTTTACGAACAGTACTTGTGATTTCTGATGGTTTAAATGTTAATGGCTCAGAATTAATCAGTGGCTTCCAATCTGTGTTGGGTGATATACCAATCATAGGCGGTTTAGCAGGAGATGGTGGTGAATTCGTCAAAACGTTGCAGTTATTCAACGATACCATCTCAGACCGCATGGTCATCGCTGTTGGCTTATATGGAGATGCATTGGTCACTGCCAGTGGCGCACTTGGCGGCTGGCGTCCATATGGTCCACCACGCAAAGTGACCAAATCCAATAAGAACGTCGTTTATGAGCTTGATGGTAAGCCAGCGTTATCACTTTATCAAATGTATATTGGGGCTGCCTTCTCCAAAGGCTTACCAGGTAGCGGCTTAAAATTCCCACTAGCTGTCATTGAAGAAGGAAAACGTGATGTGGAAAGAATACGCACATTGTTGGCAATCGACCCTAAAGAAAATAGCCTAACTTTTGCGGGCAATGTTGAAGAAGGCATTACCGTAAGACTGTGCCAAACCAACCATGACAGATTGGTTGAAGGTGCCGGTGCAGCAGCAAATTTGGTATTAGATGGCTTGGATGCGCAAAAAACCAATCAACCTGGTTTAGCTCTTTGTGTAAGTTGCGTTGGTCGCAAAGGGGTTATGGCGGAACAAGTGGTTGACGAAGTTAAACTGGTGCAACAAATATTAGGTGCGCAAACATCTGTGACTGGATTCTATTCATATGGTGAGATTGCGCCAAGACCTAACACAACTGATAGCGTACTACATAACCAAACGATGACGATTGGTTATTTAAGCGAAACACTTTAAAAGTCTAATTTTGCTTATTTGTAAAAAAGCACCTGCACAGCAGGTGCTTTTTGTTTTATGATGCTGTGTACACAATACAAGTCATATAACAATTTAAAAGGAGGCGACAATGTCAAGCTCAGTTATGCTAAAGGGTAACCCTGTCGATGTTGCAGGAAATTTACCTCAAATCGGGAGTACAGCTCCGAATTTCACCTTAGTTAATTCAGAACTAGCAGACGTTACATTAGATAGCTTTTCAGGTAAACGCAAAGTGTTGAATTTATTCCCTAGTGTTGACACGCCAACCTGTGCTAGCTCTGTACGAGAGTTCAACAAACGTGCCGGCAGTTTAGATAATACTGTTGTAATCAATATTTCAGCCGATCTGCCTTTTGCACAAAAACGCTTTTGTGCAGCCGAGGGCATTGAAAATGTAATCAACTTATCCACGATGCGTGGACGTGATTTCTTGATGAATTATGGCGTGCTTTTATTTAGTAGCAAGCTAGCAGGCCTGGCTGCACGTGCTGTCATTATTCTGGATGAAAATGATGTAGTTAAATACATTGAACTAGTTCCAGAAATTACACAAGAACCAAACTATGATGCAGCAATTGCAGTATTGAAATAAAGACATCATGCACACTTACAACTAAGCCCAGCAAAGCTGGGCTTTTTTAATTCACTTAATGCTTATGCATCTTTATTCAGCTTCTTTAATAAACTGCCCCTGATCGGCATGTGTAAGCAATGATTTTAAATCATCTGTTTTCAATGCTATAGCATAGCCAAGCACGCCGCTACCAATCACGACCTTATCAAACTGATTTACACTGTCATCTACTAGCACCTTGATCTCCTCAGGTAAAGCTATCGGCGGGACTGCGCCAACGACGTAGCCAGTTTTCTCTGGCACCTCATCAAACTCGGCCATTCTAAGTTTGCGTTCCCCAAGGTGTTTACGTAGCAAGCCCCAGTCTGCGCGGCCACCGCCTGCAAGCGCCAACATAAAGAACTGTTCAGAGCCTCCACGAAACAATACACTCCTGACAATTGATCCTGAATCTAGCCCCATAGAAGATAAAAGCTCTTCTAATTGCCTAACAGGCTTTTTATCATCAGTGAGCGGTATCTCAATTAAATCAAATGTAATTTGATGCGAACTTAATAAATCTATTACGGGAGAGTTAATGGTTTGCTGCACTTGATATCACCTTCTTGCGTTTAAAATATTGATTTACTGATATTCAGTATATTTTGCATTATTGCCCTTGGCTTTATCAACTGGATATTTTTTAGCATTCAAATCAATTTTATCGTTTGTTGCGGCAATCAAGTCAATACCACAAACCTCAGCAATGCGAAGCAAATAAACAAGTGTATCTGCTAACTCATGTCCTACTTGTACTTTTTTGTCCGCGGCAAGATTTTTGCTCTCTTCCTCAGTCATCCACTGAAAATGCTCAACCACCTCTGCTGCTTCTACAATCATTGCCATCGCTAAGTTTTTAGGAGAATGGAACTGTGCCCAGTCTCTCTCCTCAACAAACTGATTAATACGTGTTCGTAAACTAATCAATGAATCTGTCAATTTCATTTCCAACTATAATTTAACAGTGTAACTATACCTTGTATTGCTTGTTCGTACTCATTAAGCTGGCAAAATCATCTGGATAAAGTGGGCGGCTGATATAGTACCCTTGTATCTCGTCGCACTCACACTCTTTTAAAAACTGAAGTTGTTCTATAGTCTCTACACCCTCTGCAATGACGTTAAAGTTCAAGCTGTGTGACATTCTGATAATAGCTGTCACAATAGCTGCATCGTTAACATCTGTCTTGATGTCTCTGACGAAACTCTTATCTATCTTGACATTGTTAATAGGCAGGCGCTTTAGATATGACAAGCTGGAATAACCTGTACCGAAGTCATCAATGGATAATCTTACACCCATCTCCCTTAGAGCAAATAAGTCTTTGATGCTCTCCTCATTACTATCAATAGCGACCGTCTCCGTCACTTCTAACTCTAAATAGTGCGCATCCAGACCTGAGTGCATCAATGCAACAGATACTTGATGCAAGAAATTGGTTCTTTTCAATTCGACTGGCGACACATTAATAGCGATAGGAATAGCTGCTAACCCTTCATCCTGCCAGCGTTTGTTTTGTCTGCATGCCTCTTCCAACACCCATTTACCAATCAATTTGATAAGGCCTGTATCTTCTGCAATAGGAATAAAGACATCGGGTGAAACCAGCCCTTTTTCTGGATGATGCCAACGGATAAGTGCTTCCGCGCCTATCACTTCCCCAGTTTTCAACGAGACTTTAGGTTGATAGACTAATTTGAACTCACTTTGATTGAACGCCTTAAACAGGCTATTCTCTAACTCTACTTGCTCAGCAATTTTTTGACTGAGCTGTTTTGTAAAAAACTGATAGTTATTTCTACCTAAACTTTTTGCATAATACATTGCTGCATCGGCATTTCGCATCAATGCATCAGGACTTGCTCCATCCTCAGGGTACATGGCAATACCAATACTTACAGATACATTGACCTCATGTAGTCCAACCTGTAGTGTTGCATTCGTTTCTTCGAGTAATTTATTTGCAATATTGGCTGGTATACTAGGACTGTCAAACTCAGTTAAAAGAACAACAAACTCATCACCGCCCTGTCTACTGATCGTGTCCATGTCTCTCAAGCATGCTTTAAATTTATTACTTAGCGCCATCAGTAATTGGTCTCCAATCTCATGGCCTAAAGTGTCATTCACTTTCTTGAAGTGATCAATGTCTAAATATAGTATTGCTAGCCTGCTACTTTTCCTTTTTGCAACGCTTAATGCTTGTGTAATACGATCGGTCAATAGCAACCTGTTTGGTAAATCAGTTAGAAAATCATGCTCTGCCAGATAAGACATTCTTTCAGCCATGCGCTTGGTGCTACTAACATCATGAAAAACCAACACTACACCGATCATTTTATTGTCTACATCAATGATTGGTGCCGCAGAGTCCTCAATAGCAAATTCGTCACCCGTTTTAGATACTAAAATTGTATGATTCGCAATCCCACATATCTGACCATGTTCCAGTACCACATCTACAGGGTTAGGAGCTAATTTTCTAGTGCTCTCATTGAGCACCCTGAATACTTCTAATATTGGACGTCCAGCTGCATCCTCATTTTTCCAACCAGTCATTTTTTCAGCAATTGGATTTAAATAAGCAACATTCGAATTCATATCCGTCGTAATAACACCATCACCAATAGATTCTAATGTCACCTGGGCTTGTTGTTTTTCTTTGAATAAATCTTGCTCAACTAGCTTTCTATGCTCAATTTCCATCCGTAAATCACGATTAATATCAGATAGCTCCTGTGTACGTAGTTGCACCAGTTCTTCGAGGTTGTTGTTTAACGATGCCAGGTCTTGCTCTGCTTGTTTTCGTTGCTCAATTTCATGCTTTAATTGATCTATGGTTTTTTGTAGTTGCTTAGCACTGGTGATGGTTAATAACATGGGCATTAAACGCCACAGCATAACGGCTGTGATTGAAGACGCTACGGCCGTCAGCCCTTTCATTCCGGCATCAAGCCAATAAGCGGGTTGCCAGATTGTTAAAATGGAGATTAGGTGCGTCATCCCACAAAAGAAAATAAATAGGGAAAACATGACAAATACGCGGTTGAAGCCGAGGTCGATTCTTTTGCGCACAAAATATGTGATTGCAATTGGGATGCTAAAGTAAGATAGAGCTATTAAGCCGTCTGATACAACATATAACCAGAGAAGTTTAGGTGTCCATAAATAACAGTGCCCATGCGGCATAAAGTTATCTGGCGTTATAAAGTTCAAGAGACTATCCATTTCCCTCTCCATGTATATCAGTTTAGTTTATCTTTTTACACCATACTTCTTATCTTAATCCTTATTGCTAACATATTATTTGTATTTTAGTTTTGATTAAAACTAGACAAACATCTTATCAAAATTATTACTTCTGCGGTTTTCGATTAGAACCTGCAACCATTTTAATCTCAAACAGCCGACACTCTAATGGTCCGTTAAATAAAGGTGTCTTCTTGCTTGGTGCTAAGCGCATCAACTTTGGCATCTGCAGGTCATTCGTCAAAAAGTAGGTATTCCAGCCAGCAAATTTACGTTTTAACGTTTCGCCTAGCTTAGGATACAAAGCATTTAAACTCTCCCCTTCACCAATACGCACCCCGTAAGGTGGGTTAGCAACCAGAACCCCTGTCTCAGCGGGTGGTGATACATCTAAAATATCAAACTGCGAGAGTTGCACAGCATCCAAATAGCCAGCCTCTTCCAGATTTCGTTTTGCAATACGAACAGCGCGTAAATCTGCGTCACTTCCATAAATTTTTTGAAAAGTAACAGGCTTTACTAATTTTTGTGCAGTGCTCTTCACTTTTTTCCATGTATCTGACTCAAAATTTTTAAGTTTTTCAAAGCCAAAAGCTCTATTAAGGCCAGGTGCAACGTTTAGCGCCATCATCACAGCTTCCAGTAAAAATGTTCCACTTCCACACATCGGGTCTAGTAACGGTTGACCAACCTGCCATCCACTAAGTTTCAATATGCCTGCAGCCAAGTTCTCTCTTAATGGCGCCTCAATGCTGGCCTTTCTGTTACCACGTTGATACAACGCATTACCAGAAGTGTCCATGTATAGAATGTAGTGCTCAGCTGTTAAATAGGCATGTATACGCACTGCGGGGTTTCTTGTGTCTATATATGGCCGGCTGCCAACCTTTTGTCTAAATTTATCGCAGACTGCATCTTTAATTCTCAGTGTGACAAACTCTAGACTTTTAAGTGGGCATTTGACCCCGGTAACCTTAACCATAAAGTCGTGTTTAACATCAAACCAGTTAGGCCAATTGACTCTATAAGCGGCTTGGTATAAGTCCTCTTCATTCACATATTGTCCACGCGTAACTTGCCATAACACACGTGTTGCAATACGGGAATGTAAGTTGACATGGTAGCAAACGCTTACATCTCCCAAAAAGGAAACACCGCCATCAGTTTGCTTGATATTTTTTGCCCCACTTGACTCCAGCTCGCCGACCAGAATGGCTTCTAATCCACGCGGACAAGTGGCAAAAAATTGTTGATTCATAAAGATTCCAATGTTTGATAAAGCTTCTGATAGCCATTCTGTGAATGTAGCTTATCTAAAAACTCTGTAAAGTTAATAATATGCTGCTGGTTTAGCATTGCTGCACGTGCTTTTAGTTTTTTCTCAGTTAATTTAATTGGGTCTTTAAAGCCAAATACAATGATGTTGCCAGGTTTGCCTGTTGGCAGTACCAGCACCCTGCCAATAAATGCTTGCTCAATGCGCTGCAAATAAATATCAAAGTTCTTATCCGAGCCCCATAGATTAATCACAAATATACCGTTGTCATGTAGTACGTTATAGCATTTATCGAAAAAGTCTGGCGTACAAAAACCATCAGGGATACCATCAGCGTCAAAGCCATCAACAATCAGGCAGTCGTGACTGCTTGGGTAATCTTCCATATAGTGAATACCATCAGCTTTAATCACGTTCAGACGTTCATCATTTTCAGGTAAAAAGAAATGTGTTTTTGCTACGTCAATCACTTGTTGATTAATTTCGACAACTGTTTGTGTGATTTCTGGGCAATAACCGTGAATGTATTTGGTGACCGAGCCTCCACCCAGACCTATGGTTAATACGCGTTTAATCTGCTCCGAAAATAACAAAAAATACATGATAGCGCGCGAGTAATTAAACACTAGCATAAGCGGAGATTTGACCAACATGCCACTCTGCACTGTTTTCGAGCCTAAATGTAACTGACGAACGCCATCAACCTCTGTCACTTCCACAATATTGTCTTGTACGACTGCTTTATGAATTTTTTTGCTAAATATCCGCATGATTTTCTTCTAGTTCCCCTACCTCTTCACCCACACCCTCAAGTACAGCCTTAAATTTGCATTGTAATTCCATCAGAAGAGGATCAATATGTTTGACTTCCAGACGCACTTTTGTGCCCGCTTTTAAAGTTGGCAAACTTGGCACTTTTGTCACATAAAACATGCCATCAACACGAACCAAATTTTCACGCCAAACCGTGGCATCGACCTCTTCAAATTTTTCTTGTATTAAATATTGCAAACACCAATAACGTTCCATTCGCGTTTGAAACTCGCTATAGCTTTGATAAGTCTGATCAAAGTTGCGTATCACCGTCTTCAACTCGTCACCTTCACTTAAATAAGGCGCTGGTTCTTGATTGAGCAAGGCAATCAGTTGGCGTTGATTAATTAAATCGACAGCGCGGCGCAGAGGCGAGGTACACCATGCATATTGCTCTAAACCCATGCCCTGATGGGGTGTAGCTTCTGTGGTCATAAACACCTTACCACCCGTCTGTGCACGGTAAACGCCGGCAAAACCTGCTTGCTTAAGTGTATGGCCCCATGTGCTGTTGGCATAAATCATCAGTTCAGCAACTAGCTTATCCATAGGTGAGCCACGCTCTCTAGCTACAATTCGCACCTGACCATCAATAACGTAAAAATTGTAATCAATTTGTGGCGCACGATTTGGGTCATACTTGCCACGTGCTTTTTCCAGTGATTCCGCAAAGTCATGTAAAAACTTTAAATCAGCCCAAAGCGGATGTCCGCTATCCGCATCTAATGTACTTGCATTGAATAAAGGTTCAAGTGTGTCGTGGCGTAAGTTTTCCTTTATCTTTACACGCTCAAGCTTTGATTCATAAGACACTACAGTCATATCTGGTGCAACTTCACAATACAAACTTACTGCTGGTTTTATTTCGCCTTCGTCTAAACTAAAAGGACGAACGACAGCCTCAGGCAGCATAGTGATTTTATTACCGGGCATATACACTGTGGAAAGTCGCTGCAATACAATCGCATCTAACGCGCCGCCCTGTCTTACTGCTAACGCAGGCGCTGCGATATGAATGCCGATACGTTTATTACCATTACGCATTACTTCCAAACTAAATGCATCGTCAATCTCACTGGTGACTGCATCATCAATACTAAAAGCCTCTACCTGAGCAATGGGCAAGGTGTTGTTTAATTCTGATAACAAACTTACTGCATCCTCATGCTCGGGAAAGTCGATACCGTCAGGAAACATCTCTCGTAAAAAAGCGCCTAAGTGATAGTCATGTGCACTCACAATTAGCCCTGCATCAGACATCACGCTTAGTGCCAGCCGACCAGACGACTTAGCGGCCTCTTCAATCGCCTTCCATTCCAGACTGTTTTTATCTGGCTGATAGATTAGATGATCAGCTTTCTCAGCAAATCCATCTGGCAGCTCATTTTTATTGAGCAGCTCCACCCATTCCGCCATTTGTATCGCTTGCAGTCGTTTCTTTTCTACTGCTGCTAAAGCTAGTTTTAAGGTTTCTTCAGGGGCGGCTTTATAACGTCCCTTACCTTTGCGGTAAAAATACACTGGCGCAGCATGAATTTTTATTGCGGTGGCTGCCAATTGTACGTTTGTTGGATTATCTCCATAGTAGGCTTTTGCTAGCTCTTCAAAACCAAACTCAGACTCTTCACAACACTCCCATAAAAAATCAGTGTCCAAGCTATCTGCTTCGGCTTGTGCCAAATCCATAAAATCATCTAGAGGATTATCAAAATGCAACAGCACATTAGCCGTTTTGATTTTAGAGCGTTTACCTGATATCGCTTCTACTTGTAAGCTGCCAGGGTTTTCTGACTTGATTGTAGCGACTTTGAAGCTGCCGCTTTCTTCATAAAATACGTTCATACATCTCGTTCATTGCAGGGATAGTCGCCATGATACATGAGTGCAAACTTAATTTCTGCGAGAAATTGCAACTTCTACCAGATAATGCGTCTAAAATAATGACATGAGAAACCTGCAATTTGATAACCGCTTTACACTTGAGCTACCGCAAGATCCGATTACTGACAATTACCAACGACAAGTATCGAATGCATTATGGTCACTTGCTCAACCAACGCCAGTAAAAAACCCACAGCTCCTAGCTTACAGCCCTGATGTTGCCGCCATGCTAGGGTTAACAGATGACGACATGCAAGACCCAGAGCTCATTCAGACATTAGGTGGGAATGGTGCATTGGCTGGCATGATCACCTATGCAACGCGCTATGGTGGCCATCAATTTGGTCACTGGGCTGGTCAATTAGGCGATGGTCGTGCAATTTTGCTAGGCGAACTTGTGCACGAAGGAAAACGATTTGAGTTACAACTGAAAGGTGCTGGCGAGACACCCTACTCACGTAGCGCTGACGGACGCGCTGTGCTACGCTCAAGCTTACGCGAATTTTTATGCTCTGAAGCCATGCATTATCTTGGCATACCTACCACACGTGCACTGAGCCTAGTAAGTACAGGCAACTTAGTCAGGCGTGACATGTTCTATGATGGCAATCCACAAATGGAGCCTGGCGCAATCGTTTGTCGAGTCGCACCTAGCTTTACCCGCCCTGGCCACTTTGAGCTATTAGCCAGCAATGGTGAATTAGACTTACTCAAGCGCTTTATAGGCTTTACTATAGATCGAGATTTTACTGACTGGCTAGCCACTAAAGACATACCTTTAGATAAAGAAAACCCTTCAACTGAACTAATTGAAGCTTGGTTTGAGGAAATATGCGAACGTACTGCCATCTTGATGGCGCATTGGATGCGTGTGGGTTTTGTACATGGGGTAATGAATACTGACAATCTCTCAATTACTGGCCTCACCATTGATTACGGCCCTTATGGTTGGATAGATAATTTTGATCCTGGCTGGACACCAAATACGACGGATGCACAAGGTAGGCGATACTGCTACGGTCGACAGCCTGACGTTGCTCGTTGGAACATGGAGAGACTTGCCGATGCGCTCGCCACTATATTGCCAAACACTGAAGGGCTTGCTGATGCGATTAGCCATTATGACAACACCTATATGAAATGCTTAACACAATCGTTAGCAGGAAAATTTGGTCTGGATAGCTGGCAAGATAGTGATGGTGAACTAATCAACCGTATTTTCGAGCTCATGACACGGGCAGAAATAGATATGACATTGTTTTTTACCTCACTCGCCGAACTCGATATCAACGAGCCAAGCATCAGCAAGATAGAAAATGCCTTTTACTCTCTTGAGAAATTAAAACAATTTTCCGAAGACATACAACAATGGCTTAACGCCTATGCAAAACGGGTACAAAATAGTAAGCTGTTGCCAGAACAACGCTTGGCAAAAATGCAAACACACAACCCCCGTTATGTATTGCGTAATTACATGGCGCAAGAAGCCATTGATTTACTTACCACTGAAGGCGACAACAAACGATTGCTTACCTTACTTGAATTGCTCAAAAACCCTTATACCAAGCAGCAAGGCATGGAACAATTTGAGCAAAAGCGTCCTGATTGGGCAAGGCAAAAAGCTGGCTGCAGTATGTTGTCGTGTAGTTCATAACACATTAATTTTAATGAAAGTTAAAAAATTCCAATTAAAAGGTAATTTTCGATTACGTAAAATCATTAGGCTATATTGCGTGAAGTACATAGGTTCATTTTGAAACAACGCTGTACTATGATAGTCATACAAACACATCATTATTGATTGATGTTTGAATAAATAACTAAAGGAGAAATATTATGTGGACAACACCAGCAGCTACTGAAATGCGTTTCGGTTTTGAAGTTACAATGTACGTAATGAATAAATAAGTTACTTGCACGAATAAAAAACCCAGCTTCGGCTGGGTTTTTTATTGTCTACACTATTCATCAAATCAACATCCATCGTTTAAAATACGCTTATGGATCACCGTATACCCGTTACCCTACTCACTGGCTTTTTAGGCTCAGGCAAAACCACATTACTGAATAAGCTACTTGCTAACGCTGGCATGAAAAATACTGCTGTGATTATCAATGAGCTTGGTGAAGAAGGACTTGACCATATTTTGGCACAAAATGTAGATAGTAGTTATGTATCAGATAATGCCGTTTTGTTACAAAACGGATGCCTATGTTGTACGCTAAGTAATGAGCTGGCAGATACCATGCGTGATTTATATTTTAAACGTTCGATGGAAGCAATTCCGCAGTTTAATCGTTTGGTAATTGAGACCACTGGCATGGCTGACCCTGGTCCGATTATGGCGAATTTGATGAATGAGCCAGTCATAGAATCGGTTTATCGTTTAGATGCCGTAATTGTGACAATAGATGCTATGTATGGATTGCAGCAACTTAACGAACACGAAGAAGCGCGCAAACAGGCAGCAGTAGCTGATGTATTGCTGTTAACTAAAACAGATATTGCATCACCAGAACAAGCAAGCGCACTAAAAGAGAAGCTGATTAGCATTAACCCTGGCGCAACACAGCATAAAGTTTTACATGGTGAAATAGATACCGACTTCATCATTGATGTCGGTTTATTTGATCCATCAGGCAAACGCGCTGAGCCTGAGCGCTGGTTACGTGCACCACTTAAACCAGCGAGCCGTCTAGGTGGTAAATTATCAGTGCCGCACCAAGATGAAATTAGCAGCTTTACTGTAACGCTGCCAACGGGCATGGACTGGAAAAGCTTTAAGCCAGTCTTACTGAGACTATGCCAAACGCATGGCGAGCAATTGCTGCGCTTAAAGGGTATCTTGCATGTATCCGATCAGCCACACCCTTTGGCAATCCATGCGGTGCATTTTACGCCGTATCCTGCGACCTTACTGGTTGGTTGGCAGGAAGACCAGCCACTGAGTCGTGTCGTTTGCATTGGTAAAGGCTTAAATGAAGATGCAATTCGCAAGCTATTAACCGAAATATAGAACAATATTAATCACCAATTGTCTTACTATTCATGATTAATAAACATACAGCACGAATCATGATAGTGCTGCTGGGTTTTAGCACCTTGGCACTGACAGCTTGCTCATCATCACAAGTCACCAAAAAACAGCTGGTTTATCGATGTGAGCGCGGCTCTGTTCTGGATGTAACCATTATTGAAAAAGTCTATCCAACTTCGCTTAAAGGCAGACACAGCAAAATCAGGAATCTAACACACACAACAGCAGCTATTGTTAATGTCAATGGGGAGCAAGTCACTACTTTACCCGCAGAGGAAGTTGCTTCTGGATTTGAATATAGTAATGGGCGTTATTCACTTCGAGGCAAAGGTAATGAAGCTATCTGGACTGTTGGGAAGATGACGGCTGAACAATGTATTGCAGATTAAACAATATCGCTCCATACTTTTTCTAAACGTTTGATGGACACTGGAAACGGCGTTTTCAGTTCTTGTGCAAATAGCGAAACACGCAATTCTTCGATCAACCAGCGGAAGTTTTGTAGCTCTGGCGAAACTGCATCTAGTTTTGCTTGCTTATCCATTTCACCTTGCCATTTTTGCCATAACTCTCCAATACTGGCAGCATGCTTACCATCCCTTTCT
>JBFIGM010000019.1:0-19348 GCA_041602315.1 Methylophilaceae bacterium
GAGTTCGTCTTGGCCGCAATTCCATTTGGCGGCTACGTTAAAATGTTGGATGAAAATGAGCTGAAAGCTGAAAGGGAACAAGGCGAAGCACACACTGATCAAACTGAGTATTCAGAAGCTGATCTGGCTAGAGCTTTTAATCGACAATCAGTATATAAACGGATTGCCATTGTATTGGCTGGCCCTGTCGCTAACTTATTGTTAGCTATATTAATCTACTGGATATTGCTCATGCAAGGTGTAGTTGGCATGCGCCCCATTATTGGAGATGTAGAAGCAAACAGTAGAGCAGAGAAGGCTGGCTTTGTCACGGCTGAGACAATTCAAGCAGTTGATGATAAAGCTGTTACGACTTGGTCGGATGTCAGTTGGATATTGCTGGAAGCTGCGTTCGATAACAAAGTAGTTGCAATAAAAACAGTTACACAAAATAACGAAATACATCAACACAAGCTAGACTTAACTGGCTTAAGTCAAGATGCAGAAGTAGATATCCTAAAGAAATCTGGCTTAACTATGTATAGGCCAAGCGTGTTGCCTATCATTAAAGAGGTTCTTCCCAAAGGAGCTGCGGAAGCAGCTGGTTTGATGGCAGGGGATCGAATCATTAGCATTGATGGTAAACCTGTTGAAACATGGTCTGCTGTTGTTGATATTATCAAAGCAAATCCAGGAAAAGCTTTGGATGTCGAACTTAAGCGTCATGGTAATACCGTCAATGTATCAGTGACGCCCAACTCCGTTAAAGAGAATAATCTGAATGTCGGCAAAATAGGTGCTGCAGTCAAAGTTGACGAAGCACAGTTAGAAGAGGTGTTGATTAAGCAAGATTTTTCAATGCTTGATAGTTTGGGTATGGCTATTGAGAAAACATGGAAAACTTCAGCATTTAGTTTAAAAATGATGTGGTACATGGTCAGCGGACAAACCTCATGGAAAGGTATTAGTGGGCCAGTGACAATTGCATCCTACGCTGGAGAGAGTGCTGGTCTTGGTCTTGCTGCTTTTTTCAGTTTTATTGCACTCATCAGCATCAGTATCGGTGTATTAAACCTTTTACCAATACCTGTTTTAGATGGTGGGCATTTAATGTATTATATGGCAGAAATTATTAAAGGGTCTGCTGTATCAGAGCAAGTGATGCTTGTAGGCCAAAAAATAGGAATAGCATTATTAGGTTTGCTAATGATATTAGCAATTTTCAATGACTTTAACCGAATAGTAGCAGGATAACCATTTGTTTAAACCACGCCTTATTTCAGCAGTAGTATTTGCGTTATTTCATCAACAAGCACTCGCATTAGAGCCTTTTGTTGTTAAAGATATTCGAGTGGAAGGCTTACAACGGACAGAGCCTGGCACAATCTTCAATTATTTACCCGTAGAAGTGGGTGATGTAATGAATGATCAAAAGGCCACACGCGCAATTAAATCTCTTTATGGAACAGGCTTTTTTAAAGATGTGCGTATCGAAGCAGACGGTAACGTGCTATTGGTGACAGTCCAAGAACGTTCCGCTATTGCCAAAATAGAATTTACTGGAAATCGATCCTTTCCATCAGACAAAATGCTGGAAGGTCTAAAGCAAATCGGCATTTCAGAAGGACTGATTTTTGATAAGTCAGAGCTTGACCGTGCTGAGCAAGAAATCAAAAGGCAATACTTATCAACTGGTAAGTATGGCGCAACAGTTAAAACAGTTGTGAGTCCTTTAGAGCGTAATCGTGTCGCTGTTAGATTTGAAATTGAAGAAGGACAAGTTGCCAAGATTCGTGATATTAATATTGTCGGCAACCATGCCTTTACGCTGGAAGAGTTAAGAGCAGAGTTCTTGTTAACCACCCCAAACTGGATGAGTTGGTGGAATAAAGATGACCAGTACTCGAAACAAAAATTGACAGCCGATTTGGAAACGCTTAAATCATTCTATCTTAATCAAGGTTATTTAGAATTCTCCGTAGACTCTACGCAAGTGTCTATCTCACCAGACAAACAAGATATTTACATTACAGTCAATGTAACCGAAGGTGAAAAATACTCGATCAGTGATGTAAAGCTTGCGGGGGATTTACAGCTTCCAGAAGAAGAGTTGCAAAAATTGGTCATGCTTAAAAAAGGCGACACCTTTAATCGCCAAATGGTTACCGAAACAACAAAAGCCATTAGCGATCGTTTAGGCAATGAAGGCTATGCATTTGCAAATGTCAATGCAGTGCCGGAAATCAATAAGGAAGAACGCACAGCGGCATTTACCTTTTTTGTGGATCCAGGTCGTCGCGTTTATGTACGGCGTATTAATTTAACTGGTAATACAAAAACCAAAGACGAAGCTTTGCGTCGTGAAATGCGTCAAATGGAATCCGCTTGGTATGCGGGCGATAAAATTAAACGTTCTAAAGAGCGTTTAGACCGTACGCAATTTTTTGATAACGTAGATATTGAAACACCTGCGGTGCCAGGTAGTACTGATCAAGTGGATTTAAATATTAACGTTACAGAAAAATCAACAGGTAGTGTCCAGTTCGGTGCGGGTTTATCAAGTAATGAAGGCGTTGTTTTAGGCTTTAATATCAGCCAAGAAAATTTCTTAGGTACTGGTAATCGTGTTAATGCGCAGTTAAATACCAGTAACTTAAATACAGTTTACTCGCTATCTTATACCAATCCATACTATACGCCAGATGGTATCAGCCGTGGTTTCGATGTATATAGACGCGATGTGGACACAGATACCTCAACCACCTCAAGAATTGGTACTTATAGCAGCTCATCTTATGGTTTAGGCGTTCGTTATGGCTTTCCTTTAACAGAAATGAGTCGATTCTCACTTGGTGTGACTGGTGATATTACAAAAATTGATCTACAAAATAACAGTCCTAAACAATATTTAGATTTTTGTGGCAATACATCCGGCTGTGATGCAAACTCCATTCAATTAAGAGCTGGTTGGACTTTCGATTCTCGTGACAACCTGCTATTTCCTAATAGAGGAGTTTTACAGAAGCTTAGTGGTGAGGTGAGTGTTCCTGGTTTGGATCTTGAGTACTATAAGCTTGAGTATCAACATGCTTGGTTCAAAGATGTATTTAAAGATGTCGTCGTTATGCTTAACGGGGAGTTAGGTTACGCAGACAGCTACGGTAATAACAAATACCCTTTCTTTAAAAACTTTTTCGCTGGCGGCGTCAATTCTGTACGTGGTTTTGAAAATGGTACACTTGGTCCTAGAGATATTGATCCAGCCACAGGTAATGACTTCTCTGTGGGTGGTACAACTCGGATTGTTGGTAATGCTGAGGTGTTTGTACCAGTACCATTAATTAAAGATTCTAAATCATTTCGCTTAAGTGCCTTTTTTGATATAGGTCGTGTATTTGGTGATGAAGAGTCGATTAATTTTGGCGATTTAAGGTACAGTACTGGTGTTGGGGTTAGTTGGTTCTCACCATTTGGTCCATTGAAGCTAGTATTAGCAAAACCAATTAACGAAGAAGACGGTGACCAAACGCAAACCTTGCAATTCCAATTCGGGCAGCAATTTTAGTTAAAATTGAATGAGTGGTGCGTTTAATAGTAGAATGAGTATACCCGTATAAAGTGCAGGGTATTTTGGAGGTTTGAATTGAGGTATTTATATAAAACGCTGTTGTTAGCGCTTGTGCTACTGTTTTCAATCAATGTTAGTGCGGCTGAGCTAAAAGTCGGTTATGTGCAAGTAGATAAGATTCTAAAAGAAGCACCTCAAACCGCTGAAAGTGGAAAAAAACTTGAGCGCGAGTTCAGTCCAAGGTCGCTAGAGTTAGATAAAATGAAAAAGCAAATTGCATCCATAGAATCAGAGTTGGATCAGGAGGCATTATCACTTAGCGAAGTAGACAGACGTAATAAACAACGCAAAGCTTCTAATTTAAAGATTGAATTTCAGCGTAAGCAGCGAGAACTTCGTGAAGACATAAATATCCGTAAAAATGAAGAACTTTCTGTTTTACAAGATCGCATTAATAATGCTGTAAAAACCGTATCTGAGTCTGAGGGTTATGATTTGGTAATGTATGGAGGTGTTGCTTATGCAAGCAGCAAAATAGACATTACTGATAAAGTATTAAAGTTGTTAAGTGGGAATTAACCCATGTTTGACTCTCATGAACGACAGTTTAACGCTTAAGGATATTACCGACCGACTTGGTGGAGAGCTCGCTAATGTTGCTGATAAGGTAAAAGTATCTCGTGTTGGCTCATTGGATCATGCACAAGCAGGATCAATTAGCTTTTTCAACGATACTAAATATTCAGCGCAATTACATGCAACGCATGCAAGCGCTATTATCATTAAGCCAGAGCATGCACAACTCACAACGCTTCCGTGTATTCTCACAGATAACCCTTATGCTTATTTTGCAAAGGTGTCACAGCTCCTAAACCCTGTTCCAGTTCTAAGTTCTGGAATTGATGCGTCGGCATCAGTCTCTAAATCAGCGAAAATACCCACGAATTGCTACGTTGGTGCACATGTCACAATTGAAAGTAATGTTTCCTTAGGGGAAGGTGTCGTCGTCGGTCCCGGGAGTGTCATTGAACGTGATTCTGTTATTGGAGATAACACTCTTCTTGAAGCAAATGTCACGATTAAGCATGGAACACAAGTTGGTAAAAACTGCCATTTTTTCTCTGGGGCAGTGATTGGCAACGATGGATTTGGCTATGCTGAAGAAACAGACGAATATGGTAATAAGCATTGGGTAAAGATACCACAAATTGGCCGAGTGATTATTGGTGATAAGGTCGATGTTGGCGCTAATACTACGATTGATAGAGGCGCAATTGACGACACAATCATTGCAGATGGTGTCAAAATTGATAACCTTGTTCAAATAGCACACAACTGTCGGATAGGTGCGCATACTGTCATTGCTGGTTGCGTAGGCATTGCTGGTAGCGCAATAATAGGCGCACACTGTAAACTTGGTGGTAGTGCAATGATTCTAGGACATTTAACAATTGCGGATAACGTTACCATTTCTCCGGGTACAATGATTATGCGCTCAGTAGCCAAGGCAGGAACATATACTGCACTCATGCCATCGCAAGCGCATTCAGCTTGGCTTAAAACTGCCGCTAATATACGTCAATTGACTAAGCTAACCGATAAAATTAAAGCGCTTGAAACACAAATCAAGCACATAGAAAACTTGAGAAAACTATAGAAAGCTTCATATGAATGATACTACTGATAGCGGCATGAATATTCATGAGATTCTAGACCACCTTCCACATCGATACCCCTTTGTTCTCATTGATAGAGTGATTTCAATGGAATTAAATAAAGAAATTACTGCGCTCAAAAACGTTACTGTAAATGAGCCTTTTTTTCCAGGGCACTTTCCATATCATCCTGTGATGCCAGGCGTTTTGATTGTTGAGGCAATGGCCCAAGCGGCAGCAGTTTTATCATTTAAGACGATGGGAATTAAACCAACAGAAGAGTCCGTTTATTACTTTGCTGGTATTGACGAAGCAAGATTCAAAAAACCCGTATCACCTGGTGATCAAATTATTATAAATGTGAAAATTGATCGTATCCTAAAAGGGATATGGAAATATAAAGGGGTTGCTACTGTTGATGATAAGGTGGTCGCAGAAGCTAGTATGATGTGCATACTAAAAAACATTTAAATCAATAAGTTAAATAGTTAATTTAAAGTAATATGACAAATAAAATTCATGCCACTGCGATTGTTGACTCAAAAGCAGAGCTAGACAGTACGGTAGAAGTTGGCGCGTATACAATAATAGATGCTGGTGTCAAAATTGATGCGCATACCAAAGTTGGCAGTCATGCTGTCATAAAAGGTCCTACAACGATTGGGAAAAATAACCAGATTTTTCAGTATGTATCGCTAGGTGAACAGCCACAAGATAAAAAATACAACAACGAACCTACTCGTCTAGAGATTGGCGACAATAATACGATTCGTGAATTTTGTACTTTTAATCGTGGAACAGTTCAAGATAAGGGATTGACTAAAATTGGAAACGATAACTGGATTATGGCTTACGTCCATATCGCACATGACTGCTTTGTAGGCAATAATACTATTTTAGCTAATAATTCATCGCTTGCAGGTCATGTAGATATTCATGATTACGCTATTTTAGGTGGTTTTACTTTGGTTCATCAGTTCTGTCAGATTGGTGCCCATGTCATTACAGCAGTTGGCTCTGTGGTATTTAAAGATGTCCCAGCTTATGTGACAGCGGCAGGTTACGATGCCAAGCCACATGGAATCAATGCAGAGGGTTTAAAAAGACGTGGCTTTTCAAGTGAGGAGATAGCGCAAATTAAACGCGCTTACAAAGCTTTGTATCGTAAAGGCCTCAGTTTAGAAGAAGCAAAGAAAGAAATTGCAGCAATGCAAACAACGTGTGACAAGATTCAGCTTTTATCAGATTTTCTTAACTTAACCAAACGCGGCATCATCCGCTAAAAACGTATGCCAAAAATTGCAATTGTGGCTGGGGAAGCCTCAGGGGATTTGCTTGGAGGCCACTTGATCGCAGCATTAAAAAACATGCGAAGTGATTTGAGTTTCTTCGGTATCGCCGGACCTAAAATGCAGCGTGAGGGTGCAAAATCACTTTACCCCATGGAGAAGCTGTCTGTAAGAGGTTATTTGGAAGTCATCAAACATTTACCAATGCTGCTCAAGTTGCGGAAAAACCTATTAAACCAAATTCTTGCTGAAAAACCAGATATTTTCATTGGTATCGATGCACCAGACTTTAACTTTTGGTTAGAAAAAAAACTTAAAAAAGATGGCATTCCAACAATTCATTATGTCAGTCCATCTATTTGGGCATGGCGAGGAGGGCGGATTCGTAAAATAAAGCGAGCTGTTACCCATATGTTGGCATTATTTCCTTTTGAGCCAGCACTTTATGAGGCAGTGAATATGCCAGTCACATTTGTCGGCCATCCTCTGGCTGATGAACTACCAATGTTGCCCAATAAAGCAAGAGCACGTGAAATGTTGAAACTGGAGCAAAAAGAATTAATTATTGCTTTGCTGCCAGGCAGCAGAAACTCTGAAGTAGAACACCATGCAGCACTTTTTGTGCAGACGGCAGAACTCGTTAGTCATTATCATAAAAACGCAAAGTTCCTAGTGCCACTGATCACGCGCGAAACACGATCTATGTTTCAACAAGCTATAGAAAAACATGCTAGCCATAATCTAGATATACAACTGTTATTCGGGCATTCTCATGATGCTTTGGAAGCAGCAGACTTTGTTATTGTTGCATCAGGCACTGCTACACTAGAAGCTGCTTTACTAAAAAAACCAATGATTATTACTTATCGTATGTCTTCGGCAAGCTGGCGATTACTCAAGCCGATGCATTACTTACCCTATGTTGGGCTACCAAATGTACTAGCCAAGCAGTTTATCGTGCCAGAACTTCTTCAGCATGATGCAACACCTGAAAAGTTGACAGAGGCCATGAATGAAATGATAGCTGATAAAAATAAATTGAAATTGATTGAAGATACATTTACTGATATGCATCATATGCTTAAACAAAACTCTGCACAAAAAGCTGCAGAGGTTATTCTTTCTTATTTGCCATGACAACATTTATTTGTGGTGTGGACGAAGCAGGCAGAGGGCCGCTAGCGGGTGCCGTCTATGCTGCAGCAGTGATTTTAAACCCAGCGTATAGAATCGATGGACTTGCAGACTCAAAAAAAATCACCGAAAAAAAACGTGACATACTAGCAATCGAAATTAAGCAGCATGCATTAGCTTGGGCAATTGCTAGCAGCAGTGTTGATGAAATTGATGAAATTAATATCCTACAAGCAAGTTTACTTGCGATGCAGCGTGCAATAGAGGCAATGCATAAAGAATTTGGTCATGCTCTAAATAGCAAAGAAATTATGGTGCAAGTTGATGGTAACAAATGTCCTAAAACCAGTTTGCCATGTGAAGCGATTATCAAAGGTGATAGTAAAGTCGAAGCGATTTCTGCAGCTTCAATTTTAGCTAAAACTGCCCGTGATGCAGAACTGTATGAGTTAGATAAACAATATCCGATGTATGGCTTTGCTCAGCACAAGGGTTACCCAACGAAAGTGCATATGGCACTGTTACAAGAGCATGGTGTGTCACCGGTACATCGTCGTAGTTATGGGCCTGTACGAGCGTTACTGCTAAAAGCATAATCAAGCTAGTAACAAAAACACCGTTGGCTTTTTATGCAAGTCAGGATGATTTTCCTGCTTCCAGTTTGCTATGGGTTTTGTGACGATAAACTCTTCTGGCAGTGTGATATTACAAGCGATACACAATAACGTATCATCTTTGCAGTGACTCAATATATCTGCAAGCATATGCTGGTTACGAAAGGGTGTTTCTATAAAAATCTGCGTTTCATTGTGCGCTTTTGCACGTTGCTCTAATAGCTTTAATTGTTGCACGCGTGCTGACTTGTCTGAGGGTAAATAGCCAACAAATGTGAAGCGTTGGCCGTTAAGACCAGACGCCATCAAGCTTAATAAGATAGAACTTGGACCGACGAGTGGAGCAACGCGAATCCCTTTTTTATGCGCTAACGCTGCTAGTTTTGCACCAGGGTCTGCAATACCCGGGCAACCAGCTTCTGACATCAGCCCAACATCCTTACCAGTAATCAGTGTGCTAAGTAATTTTGGAATATCTTTGTCATCAGTGTGCTTATTAAGCGGCTTTAAGACGATATCCCGAATAGGTTTGGTATGGTGTATAGCACCAAGGAAATGGCGTGCTGTTTTTTCATTTTCTACGATAAACTCGTCGATACCTTTTGCAATGCTAATAACATCAGGGGGTAAGACTAAGCTGACATTGTCCGCCCCCATTGTTACGGGAATAAAGTATAGAGTTCCAAACCCATTGTTGCTAAATGTGCTGTGCATTTAGTATTTAACGATTGCGCGGTAGGTTAATGTTGTTTTTCCTTCCGCAGGTATTTTGATCTGCCATTGTGCTAAATGACTATTCACTTTTGTATGGGGTGCGCTTTCGGATAGTATAGTCCAATCACCACCGATAGGCTCCTGCACTGTTACGGTAACAGGTTCTTTTTTAGCATTTTTCAGCGTAATCTCGAAAGCGGTTCTGTACTCTTTATCCGATGCTTTTTTGAAATCAGTTTGTTTTTTATCGGCGGTAACATCAAAAGCACTGCCTAGTTTCAGGCGTACAGTTTCATTTTTTGGGGTGTGATTAATCGCGTCTTCACCGACAAACTGGGCATTGCCTTGACTATCTTTCTTATACACACGCATGATGCCTTTTGGTAAAGGCATACCCATTTTAGCTGCCTCAGAGTTATCAAACTCGACAAAAACATCTACTTTCATCTTAGAGCCAATCTCTCCATATTGGCTGTGGTAGTAGTAGTCAGCACCGCGTAACAGTAATGATTTCCGAGCAGGAATATTGCTGGCACTTAGTAGCGCAACTTGTTTCGTTTGTTTTTCTGCAATAGTCGTTGGACGATCTAATCGATATAAGTGATATTCCAATAATCCTTCTTCTGACATCGGTGCCGCAGCTTCTGCCATCATCACGTCATCACGCATACTTTTTGCCATTGGTCTGATGCGACGTTGTACTTGATTGACATCACCAGCGACTAATTGTAACTTCGCATTTTTGTAACTTGCGCCACTGGTATTATTGAGCGTGACCCAACCAGATAAGTCTAAGCGGTCTTCGTTAGCATTAAGCTCTGCTACATAATCAGCCTGCCAACTCAGTCCACCTGTCAAATAACTGAGTTCTACTGTTTGGTTTTGTACACCTTTATTATCTACTTGGGTGATGAGTGTAGGGCGATCGCGAAGATTTTCCGGGACATTATCATAGACAATCCTACCAGGAACGCCAGTCTCAATACGATTGCCAATCTTCAATACCACACCATTATTAACAGATAAGACGGTTGCAGTCTCAGATGTTTCAGCACCTGTAGCAGGGTTTGTTTTTACTATAGTTACAGTCTTGCCAACATATTTTTCTAACATTTTAGCTGGCGTCAATAAATCGTAATCAAAGTTCTGTTCTAGTAAAGTAAGGCTGCCAGGTGCATTAATGCTGCGCAATAGCGCTGTTTCTGGACGTATTTGTGCACTTACGTCGCGTAGAGCAATTGCGCTTAAACCTTTATTAAATTGAACTTTACGTACATCTTTAACAAGGGCTAGATTGCTGTTGTAGATAGTAACAGCGACACTCTCTTGATCGGACAACGTGCTACGAAACTCTGTTATGTTGTCTAAAGCATAACTAGGGGCTGATAACAATCCAGAAAGCGCTAAAATAACGAGGCGAGGTCTAAGAAACATAATAATCTCCAATGGTATGTAGCTATTCCAAACGATTGCATCTAGATAACGTTGACGCCTTCATTTTGTAACATTGTAATTAATTTTATTAGAGGCAAACCAATAAGCGCATTTGGATCATCGCCAACCATGCTTTCAATAAGTGCGATGCCCAAGCCCTCTGATTTAGCACTACCTGCACAATGGTAAGGTTGCTCTTTCATTAAGTAACTTTCAATCTGCTCATCTGTTAGTTGTCTAAACTTGACTAAGTAGGGGACCACTTCAGCTTGCATATTACCAGTCTCAGCATTATATAAACACAATGCACTATGAAAGGTGACCTCTTTACCACGCATTAATCGAAGTTGTTTCGTCGCATTATTATGATTAAGTGGTTTGCCTAATTGCTCACCATCTAGAGTAGCTACTTGATCGCAACCGATAATTAGCGCATGCGGATATTCACTACCTATTTTTTTTGCTTTCTCTTTTGATAATCGTAAAGCAGTGTCTTGTGGTTTTTCACCACTCAGTATGTTTTCATCTGCATGAGGTGATACTGTGTGGAAAGGAATTTGTAATCGTTGTAATAACTCTCTTCTATATATGGAAGAGGAGGCTAAGATAATGGCTTGCTTCATATATCAATCTACTTAAATAAATAAAAAAGTCGACAGCAATGGCTGCCGACTTTAAAGGATAGGCTAATCAACTGAAATCTTTAAAATTAATCAGGTTGAATCTCTAACAGCGTTTCATCTGGTGTGACATTGTCACCTTTTTCAACATTTAGAGCGACTACGGTACCTGTTGTAGATGCTTCGATTTCATTCTCCATTTTCATCGCTTCAATAACAAGCACGGCATCCCCCGCTTTAACTTTGTCGCCAATATTAACTTTAACAGCAACAATCGTCCCTGGCATTGCGGTTGTTACGCAGCCTTTGTGGCTAGGGCGTGGACGTCCGCTACCAGACGCTGATTGTTTTTTTCTAGCATTAGTACCGCTAGCGCTGCTACCACTGTTAGGTAATTCAATTTCACTCAGGGTTTCAACAAGCACCTCTTCCGCAACCCCATCCACGGTCACATATATTGGTCTTTTTTCTACACCTTCATGTCCTGTTCCTGTCAATTTGATGTGGAATGTTTCACCATGTAATGTAATATTGAATTCATCAGGCGCAAAGCGTGGCCCGCTGGCATGCACATCTTCTTTTGATAGTAATTTTTCAGGTACCAATGATTTAGCATTTCGCTCTTTTAAGAAGGTTTCACCAATGTCTGGGAACATTGCATAAGTCAGTACGTCTTCCTCGCTTTTTGCAATTCGTTCAACATCACTCGCAAGTTTTGCCATTTCTGGTTCTAGCAAGTCTGCAGGGCGACAGGTAATCACTTTTGCATCACCGATAGCTTGTTTTTGTACGTCAGGGTTTACGTCTGCAATTGGTTTACCATACTGTCCTAAGAAGTAGTTTTTCACTTCATTGGTAATAGTGGAGTAGCGTTTACCTGTTAATACGTTTAAAACAGCTTGCGTTCCCACAATCTGAGAGGTTGGTGTTACTAGTGGAGGGTAGCCTAAGTCTTTGCGAACTCTAGGAATCTCATCTAGCACAGCATTCATTTTGCTGAGTGAGCCTTGTTCCTTAAGTTGGTTGCTTAAGTTTGAAATCATACCGCCTGGTACTTGGTTAACTAAAACTCTGGTATCTACGCCTGTATAGCTGCTTTCAAATTGCCAATATTTCTTGCGTACTTCTCTAAAGTACTCGCTAACTTCCTGTACAGCTGCGATATCCAAGCCAGTGTCGTATTCTGTACCTTGTAATGCGGCAATAATGCTTTCTGTAGTAGGGTGGCTTGCGCCCTCACTAAATGCAGAGTTGCAGGTGTCAATGATGGTTGCGCCATTCTCAACACCGCGCATTAAATTGATACTTGCCAAACCAGAGGTTGCATGGCTATGTAAGTGGATTGGAATGCTTACCGCTTCACTCAACGCTTTAACCAGTTCTGCAGTCGTTTGCGGGGTCAATAAACTAGCCATATCTTTAATCGCTAGTGTATCGCAACCCATCGCTTCGATTTCTTTTGCTAATGAGACAAAGTGAGCAATATCATGTTTCGGACTGGTTGTGTAACTGATTGTACCTTCTGCTATTTTTTTTGCTTTTTTTACGGCCTCAACTGATGTCTGTAAGTTGCGCATATCATTCATTGCATCAAAAACACGGAAAACGTCAACGCCGTTATCGGCTGATTTTTGCACAAATGCTTTCACAACATCATCTGAATAATGACGGTAGCCCAGTAAGTTTTGACCACGTAATAACATCTGAATACGGCTGTTGGGTAGAGCTTTACGCAGCTTGCTTAGGCGCTCCCAAGGATCTTCTTTCAAAAAACGTACACAAGCATCAAATGTTGCACCACCCCATGCTTCCAGTGACCAAAAACCAATTGAGTCTAACTTTGAACAAATTGGCAGCATATCATCGGTACGTAAACGTGTTGCAATCATACATTGATGGCCGTCACGTAAAACTAATTCTGTAATGTTAATTTTTTTCATGGTTATAAGTCTTCGTTAATTAATGCTTAAATGCCTTCATGCGCTGCAATTGCAGCTGAAATTGCTGCTGCAATTAATTCGGGTGGTAATTCCACAGCGTAGTTTGTAAGTTCTGGATGTGATTCCACGAAGCTGGTATTAAAATTACCCAGTCTAAAATCAGGATGGTTTAAAATCTCCTGATAGTAAGGAACAGTGGTTTTTACACCATAGATAATCATATCATCCAGTGCTCGCTTGCCACGCTCGATCACTCTCTCCCAATCAAGTGCCCAAACGACGAGTTTGGCACACATTGAATCATAATAGGGTGGGATGACATAGCCAGAATAAATAGCCGCGTCCATGCGGACACCTGGACCTCCAGGTGCGTAATAGCGTGTGATTTTACCAAAACTAGGTAAGAAGTCATTTTTAGGGTCTTCAGCGTTAATCCTAAACTCCATTGCAAAACCACGGTATGCTATCTCACTTTGCTTATATCTTAGCGCCAACCCAAAGGCGATACGAATTTGTTCTTGAACAATATCAACACCTGTAATCGATTCCGTGATGGTATGTTCAACTTGAAGACGCGTGTTCATTTCCATAAAGTAGAAGCGATTATCAGAGTCTAATAAGAATTCAACCGTACCTGCATTACGATAGCCAACAGCTTTAGCAGCTTTTACCGCCAAATTGCCGATATGCTCTCGTTGGGTTTTCGAAAGTTGTGGTGAGGGTGCAATCTCAATTAATTTTTGATTACGGCGCTGTATTGAGCAATCTCTCTCAAAAAGGTGTATCGCATTACCTTTGCTGTCAGCGAGTATTTGTACTTCAATATGTTTTGGATTAACGATACATTTCTCCAGAAACACCTCAGGCTTACCAAATGCTTTGCTAGCTTCAGATATGACACGTTCGTAGTTAGCGAGTAATTCTTTCTCGCTCTCACAACGTCTGATTCCACGGCCACCACCACCGTTAGTGGCTTTTAGCATCACTGGGTAGCCTATATTTCTAGCCAAAGCCACGGCTTCGTCTAAATTGCTCAAATTTCCATCACTACCCGGCGTGCAAGGGATACCTGCTTTCATCATGGCAGTACGCGCTTGTACTTTATCGCCCATTTGACGAATGACTGCGCCGCTAGGACCAATAAATGCGATACCACGTTTGGCACAAATTTCTGCTAACTCTGGATTCTCGGATAAAAAACCATACCCCGGATGTAATGCATCGCATCCTGCCGCTGTTGCAATATTTACGATGTTATGTGCGTTTAAGTAGCCAGCTACAGGGTCTGAACCCAAGCTATATGCTTCATCCGCTTTTTTAACATGCAAGGCTCTTCTATCAGCGTCTGTATAGATTGCGACTGACTTAATGCCCATTTCCGAGCAGGCGCGTACAATGCGCACAGCGATTTCACCACGATTTGCTATAAGAATTTTTTTGAACACACTAAGGCCTTAAAATTGTCTCTCAAACCTGACGATTGTATCATGCAGAGACTTTCTACAAAATACTAATTGAGCGTAAAATCTAAACCATCGTTAACGCAGGAACCTTCAAATAGTATGAAAGACTTATTGGTTAATAATCTGGAAATAGCAAGAAAACAAAATCTGGTAGAGGGGGAAATTGATCTTGCTTTTCTAGAGCGGCTGTCAGCAATGATAGTGAATGCAGGCGATAAGCCAGAAAAGGTTCACTATCAATTATCAGGGTCGCAAAATAAATTTCATTTGCCTAGCCTACATTTATCCATTGACACGGTTTTAACTGTTAAATGCCAACGTTGTCTTGAAAGTATGCAACTGGATTTATCCCTACATTATGATTACGTATTGAGTGAGGCTGAGCCAGAAGAGTTTGATGGTGATGAAGAGGTTGACTGGCTGGAGATTTCGCCTAAGATGAACTTGAACAATTTGATTGAAGATGAACTGCTGCTAGCCATACCATTTGCGCCAGCTCATGACTACGATTGCAGGCAAGAAGAATTTGAAGTGGGTGAAAAATATAATCCTTTCGAAGTGCTTAAAGAGTTAAAAAACAAGTCGTAACTAATACATAATATTGTGTATTTTAGTTTACACAATCACTATAAATAGATTATCATTGCGGATTAGCAATTTAGAACAGAATTTTAATCCTATCTAAAAGCAATAAAAATTTTTAAGCTTGGAGCATTAGCATGGCAGTTCAACAAAACAAAAAGTCACCTTCAAAACGTGGTATGCATCGTTCTCACGATTCATTGGTTAATCCAGCGCTGGCAGTTGAGCCAACGACAGGCGAAACACATTTACGTCACCATGTAAGCCCTAGTGGTTTTTATCGCGGTCGCAAAGTAATGGCGACAAAAGGCGAGTAAATCGCTATAGGCGTGAATAATTATAGTATCGCATCATACGCCGCGACTATCAGCATAGCGCGGCGTTTCTGTATGTATAGTCTGACTGGCAAGCTTGACAATATGACAGTAAGCACACCAAAATGAATCTATATACGCAAGCGGTAGAAAAGTTGTAATGGATATCACAATAGCAATTGACGCAATGGGGGGAGACCACGGGCCACATGTGACCGTGCCAGCCGCATTAAAGGCGTTGGAAGAAGATAAGCAGCTCAATATTGTACTGGTAGGGGTTGAAGAGTCGATTCAAGCAGAACTCAAAGCCAATAAAGCGAGTACAAGTCCGCGATTACGCATTCATCACGCAAGTGAAGTTGTATTGATGGATGAGACACCACAGAGTGCTATGAAGAATAAGAAAGATTCTTCCATGCGTGTGGCAATCAATTTGACTAAAAACGGAGAGGCTAATGCCTGTGTTAGTGCTGGTAATACTGGGGCACTAATGGCAACGGCTCGATTTGTACTTAAAACATTACCAGGCATAGAACGTCCCGCAATCGCATCTGCGCTTCCTTCTGAAAAAGGTAGCACATATATGCTTGACTTGGGTGCTAACGCAGACTGTACAGCGGAGCAATTGTTGCAATTTGCTGTGATGGGTGCGATGTTAGTGAGCAGCGTAGAACATAAACCTAACCCTACAGTCGGGTTATTAAATATCGGCTCAGAAGATATTAAAGGCAATGAGGTTGTTAAAAAGGCGGGGGAGTTGCTTAGAGCAAGTCATCTAAATTTCTATGGCAATATAGAAGGTGACGATATCTTCAAAGGAACAACGGATCTGGTCGTTTGTGATGGTTTTGTGGGTAATGTTTCCTTAAAAACAACAGAAGGTCTTGCGCACATGATGGGCAAGTTTCTCACCTACGAATTCAAGAAAAACTGGATTACAAAAATTATGGCGCTAGCGGCTTTGCCTGTGTTGAATGCCTTTAAAAAGCGGTTGGATCCAAGGCGTTATAACGGTGCAAGTTTTTTAGGGTTGCGAGGCATTGTGGTAAAAAGTCATGGTGGTGCAGATGATATTGCTTTTTATCATGCAATTCATGTTGCTATAGAAGAAGCTAGAAATGGTGTGTTACACAGAATCACTGAGCAACTCGAAATTGAACATATCCAGACAAGTGAAATTAACGGTACTACCTAGGCTAATAATAAGTAGGCGCATATGACGTATTCTAAGATTGGTGGTACAGGTAGCTATCTGCCTAAAAAAATTCTCTCAAATAAAGATTTAGAGAAGATGGTGGACACCACGGATGAGTGGATTTTCACGCGTACGGGCATTCGTGAGAGACATATTGCATCTCCTGAAGAATTGACCAGTGATTTGGCTACAAAAGCAGCTGAAAATGCAATCGCAAGCGCCAATATTCAAGCAAGTGAAATTGATCTTATTATCGTTGCTACGACGACGCCCGATAAGGTTTTTCCTAGTGTAGCCAGCATAGTACAACGTAAAATTGGGGCAACAGCTTTACAATGCCCTGCATTTGATATTCAAGCAGTGTGTAGTGGATTTGTTTATGCATTAAGCGTTGCCAATAATTTCATTAAAGCAGGCACAAGTAAATGTGCCTTAGTCATCGGCGCTGACACATTTTCACGCATTACTGATTATTCAGACAGAAGCAACTGCATCTTATGGGGTGATGGGGCAGGTGCTGTGATTTTGCAAGCATCAAATGAACCGGGGATTATTTCTACGCACATTTATGCGGATGGAAACTACGAAAAAATGTTGCATGTCCCTCGAAAGTTGGGTGGTGTTGATACTGTGTTTATGGAAGGTAATGCCGTTTTTAAGATGGCGGTTAATACACTTGATCAAATCGTAGAAGATACGTTGAAAGCAAATAACATGCAAAAGTCAGATATCGACTGGCTCGTCCCACACCAAGCCAATATCCGAATCTTACAAGCGACAGCTAAAAAATTAGATATGAGTATGGACAAGGTTGTCGTTACTGTTGATAAACACGGCAATACCTCTGCTGCATCCATACCTCTGGCATTAGACGTTGCCATTCGTGATGGCAGAATAAAACGTGGTGAGACCTTAATGATGGAAGCTTTTGGCGGTGGTTTTACGTGGGGATCGGCATTAATTAAATACTAATTGTTTAATTTAATCAGTAATATACTATGTATTATTAAGGTAATTTATAATGAAAACAGCACTTTTTTTCCCAGGACAAGGTTCACAATCAGTAGGTATGATGGCGGGCTTTGAAGGCATAGCATTCATCAAAGAAACATTTAACGAGGCTTCTGACTTGTTAGGCGTTGATTTGTGGCAAATGGTTACCGAAGAAAATACTGCACTCAATCAAACAGAAAATACACAACCTTTGATGTTGGCAGCCGGTGTAGCAGTCTGGCGTGTTTATCAAATTATGAAAGGTGTAGTGCCAACATTTATGGCAGGACACAGTTTGGGTGAGTATTCAGCGCTAGTTGCGGCAGGCGCAATCTCATATGCAGATGCAATACCACTGGTTAAGTTTAGAGCGCAAGCGATGCAAAATGCAGTCCCTGAAGGAGTTGGCGCAATGGCCGCTATTTTAGGTCTGGAGGATGATGTTGTACGAAATATATGCGATGAAAGTGCCAAGGGTGAGGTTGTCTCTGCTGTGAATCTTAACTCCCCTGGACAGATTGTGATTGCAGGAAATAGAGCAGCTGTAGAGCGTGCCATGATGGCAGCAAAAGAAAAAGGTGCAAAACGTACATTGCAGCTACCAGTTAGTGTTCCATCTCATTGCTCGTTGATGAAACCAGCAGCAGACCAATTAGCTGATTATCTGAAAAATGTTGATGTTAAAACACCTGACGTTCCCGTTATTCACAATGCGGATGTTGTATCTTATAGTGATCCAGATAAAATTAAGGACGCTTTGGTTCGTCAACTTTATTCGCCTGTGCGCTGGTCTGATACAGTTAGGCTAATGCATAAGTTACAAATTGAGAAAACGGCAGAATGTGGACCAGGTAAAGTACTTGCCGGCTTAACAAAACGAATCGCTGCTGATTTGCCATGTACTGCACTGGTTAATATTGAAGCGGTTGCCGAATATAATTCATAATTTCATAGAGGTCTTTACATGTCATTAGAGAATCAAATTGCATTAATCACTGGCGCTAGCCGAGGTATTGGCGCGGCTATTGCACAAACATTAGGTAGGCAAGGTGCTATTGTTATTGGCACAGCAACATCAGATGCAGGCGCTGAGAAAATCACGAGTGCTTTAGCGCAAGTTGGTGTTAAGGGTAAAGGAGTTGCATTAGATGTAAATAATGCAGATCAAATTGATAAAGTGCTATCAGATATTACAGATGAATATGGCCCTGTAAGCCTGCTGGTTAACAATGCAGGTATTACAAAAGATACGTTGATGATGCGTATGTCGGATGAAGATTGGGATGCGGTTATTTCAACTAATCTGAGTTCAGTGTATCGCATGAGTAAAGCAGTATTACGTCCAATGATGAAAGCCAGAGCTGGTCGTATTATCAGTATTTCTAGTGTAGTAGGCCATATGGGTAATGCTGGGCAAACAAATTACGCAGCAGCAAAAGCTGGAATGACTGGTTTTACAAAATCACTGGCTACTGAGGTGGGATCTAGAGGCATTACTGTCAATTGTGTGGCGCCAGGATTTATAGAAACTGATATGACAGCGGAATTACCAGAGGATATCAAGAAGCAGATGCTTTCACGTATTCCGATAAATCGTCTGGGTAGTGTTAATGAAATTGCAGAAACGGTTGCTTTTTTGGCATCGCCTGCCGCAGCCTATATTACAGGTGAGACCATTCATGTGAATGGTGGCATGTATATGGCATAAATTGTTGAAATTATTTTTTTGTATTCCAGCAGACTTTTGCTAGAATACGCACTTAGCTGAGTAAGCTAATTTTTAATCAAAGGGGTAAATGGATGTCTGACATCGAACAACGAGTAAAAAAAATCGTTTGTGAACAATTAGGATCA
>JBFIGM010000020.1:0-19226 GCA_041602315.1 Methylophilaceae bacterium
AAATTTCACATCGCTGGGATTAAAATCCTTGATCAGGCGTGCATCATTAACCGCACGTACAGAGGAACTCTTTTTGGATTTATTTATATAAATGCGTTGTCTTTTACTTTTTGAAGACGCAGGTTCTCTTGAGATGCCAACTGAAATTTGGGCATCCAATTCTTCAACTCTTAATTTTTTAGATTTTTCGTCTTCCATACAAAGCAATATACTACTTTTCACATGATTGTCAAAAATATCATTTAGTTTCGAGATCATTTTACTTCTAACATAACAGTAGTTTTATGCTGACACTATTAAGAATAAAGTAATCTATAGTAAACTCACTTTTAGTACTAAATTTTCAATTGGATTTAACTTCCCATATCTCAGTATGTCACAATCATAAATAAGCAATTGCTATGCTTTTTCACAACATATACATACTTACTTGATTGAAAGTTTAAATTATCGGCTGTCTCAATGTTTCACTAGTGATTTATTAGCAATTAATCAAACTCAATTTAATAAATGATTGCGATACGCTTTAAAGCAGCATCTTCAATATAAGTACTAATACGGGCATTATAAAGAAGTAGTATCCAGTAGAATTTAAAACTGAAATAATTAAACGATCCAGTATATTTACTCTGTTGAGATGTCTCAAGGCTATAGTTGAGCTGAAATATTTGACCAATAAAATTAGGAGTGATCATGTCTAAGAGGGAGCATTGGGATGCAGTTTACTCTAGAAAGGCACCAGACTCAGTTAGCTGGTTTCAAGAGCATGCTGCAAGCTCTTTAAATTTAATAGAAAGTTTAAATTTAGATAAGCACAAACCAATTATTGACATAGGGGCTGGCGTTTCTACTTTGGTTGATGATCTCATATTAAACGGTTATTTAGACCTCACTGTTCTTGATATTTCTGTTACTGCCCTTGAAATAGCAAAAAGAAGAAATGGGCTAAACTCGAATAGAGTAAAATGGCAAGCAGCTGATGTAACAAAAGTTAAACTCCCTAAACACCAATTTGAAGTATGGCACGATCGTGCTGTTTTTCACTTTTTAACAAAACTTGACGAACGCAAGGCTTACATAAGAAATATGCTTTACTCAGTCAAGCCCTTTGGCCACATTCTTATTGCTACATTTGCAGATGATGGCCCAACTGAGTGCAGTAATCTACCTGTTATTCGTTACTCAGCAAATAGTTTACAAGCTGAACTGGGTGAAAACTTCTTACTCAAACTACATTTTATAGAAAATCATCGTACCCCGTTCGGTACGTCTCAAAAATTTGCGTTTTGTCACTTTATTAAAATAATTTAAAAACAGTACAAAGAAAGTTTTTTGATTGCGCATTTCTTATAACACTTAATATACTTCTAACAATAAACAGGCAACCGCCAAGTTAGCCTGTTTATTTAATATTGACTGCTGGAGCCTCTTTTAGTGTTTCATTTCATATCAATAGCGTTAAGGCGCTCAGCGACTATCCGTTTAGAGAGTATACATCTCCCTATGGCTATTTGCTTGCTATGACTACTTTGCCATTAACGTCTTTGATGTTAGGTTTGAGTTAACTACATCAGGCCTTACAGACCATAGTATTGCTAAAACTTCATTTTGCTCTTGCTGACCAATATTGTTTTTAGCTAATGCAGACATAACATCATCAACAACTGCATTAAATTCTGCTTCGCTAATGTTCATTGTTGCATGTAACTCTTTCATTGGTTTACCTGTATATTTAACATCTGCACCTGTTGCCATTGCAAAAATTTCATATACTTTTTGCTTAACGTATTCACCATCACTATTTGCAAATCGGTTTTTTACAATTGGATTAGTAGTATGATTTGCCCATGTGTCAGCAACAATTTGTCTGGCGACTTTTTCACCACCCATTCGATCGAACAAAGTAGGTGCTTTCTCACCCTCAGCAAATGAGCCAAGTGAAAAACATAATAAGCCGGTTAGTAATAAAGTATTAAATAGTTTTTTCATAATTTCATCCCCTATGTAAGTTATGTTTATATCGATCAAACATACTGTATGCCTGATTTATAAGCACACTTTATGAGTAAACATAGTGTAGGTAAACACGTATAACTACCTAATTTTTTAAATAAATAGTTGAGCTTTATAGCGCTGGCTTATTGCTAAATTAGGTTAACTTGTTTAATCACAAAATACATTAAATTTCTTTTTATTCAATTACCGCATTAGAAAAAAGACTTTTTTCAATTGTTCGCTTTGCACGAAAGAATGGTTTTTCATTTTTTATAATATCTTCTAGTAGTTTTGTTGTTATCTCACCAGTCAGTTGATACACCATCTCACCTTTAGGATTATAAAAGAAGGTCATTGGAACAGTGTTTATCGAAATGCCAATTACTTTGCTGGCCAAATGTCCACTTACTAGTAATACAGGGTAGTCAATTAGATATGATGAAGCGAAATTTGATAAATAGTCTTTATCTGGGATACCAAAGCTATTAAGATCTAATGCTAAACCTACAACAGTAGCATCTACCAAATGGTGCCTATCATGAAAGCTGACAAGATCAAAAAGCTCACGTCGACAGTAAGGACAAGCAGTTGCCCATACATTCACAACTGTCCATTTGCCCTTACCAATAAACTCGTTTAATGAATGTTGCCTCCCATCAATTCCATCCATTAACAAATTTTGCTCCTGTGAGAACGCTTGCTGAATAGATAGCAATAAAGTTGTCAAAATTAACATACGCACCCAAACAAACATTACAGCTCCTATTTATTTGCAATTTCTCTATGCAAAATGCTTTTATCTATTTAAATGCATATACTTTTAACTTTTGTAGTTAGCTCTTTTTCATTACCAGATATATTAATTTTTTGGTTCAAAGTAAGCTGCCCTGGCTTCACTCTCTAGCTGATTTATATTATCCCCAGTTAAAGCTTTTAAAAACGCGACCAATTCAGCTTTCTCTTTATCAGTCAAACCTAAAGGCTTTATCAAAGGATCTTTTTCAGGATTGTCATCGCCACCTTTGTTATAAAATGCAACGACTTCTTCTAAAGTACTTAATGAGCCATCATGCATATATGGCGCTGTTATCGTTATGTTTCTGAGGCTAGGTGTTTTATATTTCCAGCTATCTTTTGGGTCTTCTGTAATTTCAAAACGTCCTACATCGTTTTGCGGCATTTCAGATGAAGTCTTAAGATGATCATGCTTCACATGCACAATAACACCAGGGGCTAATTGAACTGGGAATGTTTCAGTATCATATTCTTGTTTAATTACTTTATTGTTACGTGCCCAGCCAATTCCAGTATTGTGAAATGATTGATCTGTAAATAATGCTGTTTTTTCATTGACAATATGACAAGTAACGCACCCCCCTTTGCCAATAAAAATATCAAAACCATTTATTTCTTCTTGGTTTAGTGCACCCTTATCCCCACCATAATGCCATTGATCAAACTTAGAGTTACCTGAAACCATGGTTCGTTCGTATGCTGCAATTGCCTTGCTCATTCTATCTATTGTTACGCTTCCACCATAGACATCTTCAAACAGTCCAGCATAATCATCCATATTACGTACTTTTTCTACTACATGTCCTATTGATGGATTACCCATTTCATTAAAGGCAAGTAGAGGACCAATTATTTGATCTTCTAAAGTAAACTCTCGACCATCATGAAATAGGAATTCGTAGTATCCGACATTGAAAATGGTTGGAGAATTTCTGCGATGAGAACGACCCTCAATCCCTACAGCTGTAGCAAGTTCATTAGAAGTAAAACCTTGCTCTGGAACATGACACATACCACAAGAAATTGTATTGTTATGCGAAAGTCTTCTATCCATAAACAACTTACGACCTAAGGCTACTTTTTTGTCTGATGGTTTATTATCCATTGGGTGCTTCATTACTGGCATCCCAAGTGGATTTTTTTGCGTATAGTCTTGAGTAATTATATGACTTATCGAGAACTCACTTTTATAACCAGCCATGTTATAAAGCAAGTAGATAAAAAATATGACGATTAATAATTTAAACATATCTGTGGATTCACTTTATCAAACTATTGAACTTTTCTTACTTAATATCAAGTGATAATGTTTTTATGTCATTAAGAAGCATATCCTTACTAACATAAGCTGTTGAGTATATCTCCCTAACGTCACCCTCTTTATCGATCAAGAAAATTTTTAGTACATGGGAATAACTAATGGACTGATCATTTGTAAGTGAACTAACATTGATGTCTACATTTTGTCCAAATGCATCAACAACTGGAAGTAACTCATCAATAGATGAAGTTGTTAAAAAATTCCATTCGATACTTTTTTTATCTTTATTAGAATTAGCATAATTTTTTTCTAAACCAGCCATCATCATTGGTGTATCCCTATCTGGATCAAAACTGATGTGTACAAATCGAATACGGTCACGTAGCTCCTCATCTTTGTCTAATTTACTCTTTACACGATGAAAAAGTTGCATTGCATAGGGGCAACCATCGGCATCTGAACATCGTTGATAAAAAAAAGTTAGCAGCGTTATCTTACCTTTAGTATATTTGCTGATTGGTTGCAAAGTTCCATTTGAATCCAAAACATACAAGGATGGAACTGAAAAAATCTTATGTAATTCGTATGTACCAGGATCTGGCATTTTTGCTTTTAGGTCCAATAATGGCGACTCTGGTGTTACTGAAAAAAAATCTGTCTGGCTTTTTGGAGTGGTTAGGATTTCCGAATAAAGCAGCCAGACAGATAAGGAGAAAAGTACTATCAATAATATAACGATACTAAATTTTTTTTTCATGAAGTAGCGTTACATCCCTTAGTAGATAAAGATAGTCATCTCAGGAGATCTAGTTATTAGCAAGTTTAAGTTTTGAGCCAATTGAAGCCCTTAATGGTTGTAAAGTTTTTAAGTCACGTGCCTGAAACTTCATATGGTGAGCTCTACCTAACTTCTCTTTTTCAAAGTCAATTTCAAAAGCTAATGTCAATTCTTTACCATCCCAGTTATACATTTTCAAAAATTGATCGTTATGCTCACCTTTTTTATCCCAGTTTGCTACTAATGAAGTTGTAAAATAAACACGTTTCCCATCAAAACTAGGCGACACCATATTGACTTGATTGCCAATTTTCTTCGTATAAATTTCTTTAGCATTTTTTGGATCACTCATATCCCACAAACGGGTTGTTCCATCCATAAATGTATTAATCCACATTGATTGTCCATCGGAATTCATCGCAATATCAACAGGCAATGGAATCTGTGAAGGATCCCCAATGGTGCCAGCTTCATATTGTTGCCACTCACCTTTCTCATCTTGCATGTAGGTATAAACTTTTGATGTTAATGCGGTTGTTGTTACAGCCCAATTGTCACCTTCTTTAAAGGACCATCTTGCTTCTAATGGTGCGCCAGGCGTTACAAACTGTTTAATTGGTTTCATTGATTTAAAATCCCACATCACTGAAGTATTACCAAACTGTTTCATGGCTTCTTCATCTTTTATCAATTTCCCTAAATCCATCATATAGTTGTTCCAACCAGTAAATGATGTAGTTAACATCGCATTCTTATTTGGATTAATCGCTAAATCATAACCAAATCCATCACCTCCATTTGTAGTTGGCATCATTGTTGTAGTCACTAATTCGCCACTATTAGTATAAGTGGCCATGCCAGTTCTTCCACCATGGTCTTCTGCATTAGACAAAGCGCCAACAATCATTCTGCCTGGAATAGCGTAAAATGTATGTGGTCCTACTAATCCTGTTTGAGCAGTAAAATTTCTAATTGTTTTTACCCATTTTGGTTTAGCAGGATTTGTTGCAATATCAAAGATGAATATATTATTGCTGTCTAAAGCACCTGCCCACATATACTTTCGATCATCCGTAAAGCCCATGTGATGAGCCTCACCTCGACCACCAACTGAAACAGTATTGATGACTTTCCCGAAGTTTTTTGAGTCTGGATTTACATCCACCGTCACTAACTTATCTGACTCATTACCTACACCCTTCATTCCTAAAGTCCATACATAAACAAAATCCTCTTGCCCTTTCAATAATGGGGTAAATGGCGAGCAACTTGTCTCATCTGCAAAAGCTGTTGTCACTTGTACTGACATGCCTAGAGCTAAGCCCAAAACTGTTAATTGTGTTGCTCTCTTTAAAGTTCTCATATTTGTCTTAATACTCATCTCAAAATCTCCTTACTGTTATTAATTCAACTAAACTTAATAAAATCAATTCAATGCATTAACTCATTCAAACATTTAGTAAATTTGAATATACATTTATTACTTTAATTAACTGGTAAACCAGCCTCTTCCCAAGCTATAAATCCACCTGCCATAGAGGTAACATATCTGTAGCCCATTTTGCTTAGCGACTGCGCTGCTAAAGCACTCCGCCCTCCCGACCGACAATAAAGGATTATTCTAGAAGTCTTGTCGGATAAGGGCTTTATTGCTCCTGGGTACTTATCATCCGTCCTAAACTCAAGTACCCCTCTTGGAATATTTAGGGCACTGCCTATATGTCCAAGCGCAAATTCTTCTGGCTCTCTTACATCAATAATTAAATGTGATTTATTTTCGATTGCTTTTTCAACAACTGATAAATCACACTCTTCAATTTCACTCTTTGCTAATGCAATCAAAGCTGCAACTGTAAAATTTTCCATTAAGCCACCTTACTCTTTAATACTTGATGTTATAGCGTCTAGATATGATTATTTAAATGACCAAGTAAAACCTAAGCCTGCTTGCCATGCTTGAGCATCAACCTTGTTTGCAGCGCCTACTTGCTCATCCCGACTCAGTGCAAATGCTGCATGTGTATCAACTCTTAAAGTAGGTAACAATTGATAACCAAACCCTGCAGAAATACTATCCTCCCATACCGCTCCTGCATTTGTTGCTTGGAAATATTCAACTACCGCACCGGTGACAGGTATTTGACCACCTCCTGGTGCACCGATAGTAAAGTTATTTCCAATACCAATTAAAGCCGAAGGATCTTTAATGTTCTTAAGAGGGCTTCTTGCGTAACTATAACCTAAACGCCATTGTGCTTTGCCAGTCGTCAGTTGACCGCCTAATGCAAAAACTGTTTGATCTCTAAAAAAATCTTTATAGAAATCTGCACTAGAGTAGTCTTTATGAATAATATCTGCATTAATTTGTAAATCACCACCCATTAAACTATTGTTGGCTATACCAATCGCAAACTCTTGAGGTTGTTGCCAATAGTCTGACCAATACGTGTCGTTGCCAGGTGAAGTTGGGATACCTCCATTATCAATATAATCTTCGTAATGGATTTTCAAAGGGCTTCTGTAGTAGCCACCAAAGCTAGTAGCACCCATATTATAGGTAGCACCCAAAGTACCTCTAAATCCAAAGTTATGGGCTGAAGAACTATTTGTGTTCAAGCTTGCTTGCGCATAGCCGTTTCCAATTGTAGCCATGGCGCCAATAGACAGGTTTTCAGTTAATTGATATCCAGCACCAACATTTGCTAAAAAGATAATTACTTCACCATTTGCACCTAAACTACCAGGCACATCTCGAAAGTCCGAACCTGCTCCGGTTGCAGACAAACCTAAGCCAAGTACTAAATTTTCTAAACCTAAGCCACCCATACCTTGTGTCACAGCGATAGTCGGTATCAAATATTTATCAGCGTTAGATGTACCCGACCATGCTGTGCCTGTAGTTGACCCATCGTGATCAACCTTAATTTCTGGATCAAAGAATGTTGCACCGAATGAAAAAGTGGTGCCCTCTTTATACTGTGTTAAATTAGCTGGGTTGCCAAATACAGCAGCAGCCCCTTCAACTGTACGAGCAATACTTGCGCCTGCCATACCTCCTGTAGCAGGCAGTGCAGAGTTATTAACATCTGTACCATAAGTAGTTGCCTGAGCTACTGGTATAAACAATGCCGCTATAGCAGCTACTAATATTTTATTTTTCATGCCCCTACTCCCAATAAATATAATAATTACAAAATAATCAATATGATCTCTACATATTGTTTCGAGCTGTTATTATTTAAATTACTCGCACCACACCACTCGACTCTCTTATGGCTTAAATGCTTCATACACTTTAAACGTCAGCAAAATAATTACTATCCGTAAAATTACGGTTATTAGCAGCAAAGTACGTATTATGAAAAATAGATAAAGTAGATATTCAAAGACTACGAGAGAAATTAATTCATTATTGATGGTGTTAGATTTTGGAATAAACTTCTATTTCATCATTTTTATAGTCTTAGATAAATTCAGGCAAAATTTGAATGCAATCTTTATAAACTCTTGTACTTTTTTTGCTTAACTAAGTAGTACTACACTAGAAAATGAAGTCCATATTAGATATTTTGTACTATCTTTTAAATTGCATAATTTGGAACTTCCCATATGAAAATTAATATGAATTTAGAACAAAAAATGTGCATCAATACAAATGATTGTTCTTGGTCTTCAACACTTCAGTTTGGTGTATATAGAAAAAAATTAGAGAGAGATCAAGATGAAAGCGGTCATGCTACTAGCATTGTTCAATACAAACCTGGCACCTCATTCAATTATCATTCACACCCAAATGGTGAAGAGATTTTAGTATTAGACGGTACATTTTCTGACCAGTTTGGTCATTATAAAAAAGGGACTTATATTAGAAACCCACCAGGTTCTATGCATGCGCCATTTAGTAAAATGGGCTGCACTATTTTTGTAAAATTAAATCAATTCGCAACAGGGGACACATCAAAGGTATGTATTGATACACAAAATTCAGCTTGGCTAAGTGGGCAAGGTAATTTACAGGTAATGCCTCTGCACAACTTCAATGGTCAACATACAGCATTAGTAAAATGGCCGGCAAATGAATGTTTTCAACCACACATACATGTTGGTGGAGAAGAAATTTATGTTATTTCAGGTGAGCTAATGGATGAATTTGGCCGATACCCAGCTGGAACTTGGCTTCGCAATCCTCATATGAGCACACATAGTCCCTTTGTTGCAAAGGAAACAATAATTTTTGTTAAAGTTGGACATCTTTTAGATGAACAACTAAACCTAATTTGATATTTAATTAAACTCTAAGTCGATTGCAATAGCAGCAATACCAGCATTTGCGCATTTATCATCTTCTTTACCAGAAGGGGCCCCAGAAACACCAATCGCACCATAGATAGACCCACCTATATCGACTGGAATTCCACCACCTATGGCTAATACTCTAGTCATCGCTCTTATACCACTTGACTCTTGATCACTTTGTGTAGCTTTAGCAAGCGCTGTTGTGCTTATTTTAAAGCTTGCAGCAGTCCATGCTTTATTCGTAGCAGCTTCAATCGTATGTTCACCTGCAAACCGATCACGCAATATCACTTGAGTTTGTCCTAATCTATCCACCACTGCTACAGACACCTGATACCCTAAAGTTCTACATTCACTCAATCCCGCCTGAGCAGCTTTTAATGCTGTTTCTGGCGTCATTAATTTAATGGTGAAACTAGGTTCTGCACTACTAGCAGCAGTATGGATCACCATTAATAACAGTATTAAAACAATCTTTTCTTGAAGTCGATTCAAAACGTACACCTTTGCTAGCTCATTAATCCAGGATTTCCATCCATTCCGATAATTCGCGGAACATTTGGCTTAACAGAAGGAATTGTTTTTTTATCTCTGATCCAATTTGCAACCACATCCCAAACAGGTTCACCGCTAGCACCCTCTGCTACTGGTGCCCAACCTGCAACCTTGTACGTTCTATCAGCATCAATTAGTTTCCCATTTAGTCGCATATCTTGGATTCTAGAACCCATACTTGCATTCGGTTCTATAGCGTATTGCATTCCTCCTACACGTACCATATCACCGCCTTGTTGATAATATGGGTCAGGATTGAACAAGTTATCAGCTACATCCTCCATAATTGCTTTGATTTGACTACCTTTCATCTCTGTCAACGTACTATAAGAATATGTAGTCGCAGTTTGATCCATTAGATTTTCCATGAGGATTTCGGTGTTCGGCAGTAAAGAAGTACCCCAGCGGAATCCTGGGGAAAATGCCATCTCTGCACCTTTAACATCCATAAGCGCATCCACGATTAGTTGGTCATATGTACCATTAAAATTACCACGTCGATACAAAGTGTCTGATGTTGTGCCCAGTTTTTCATTTAGTTTTGTTTCAAATGGTGCACGTATGTTAGATATTAATTTCTCCATTTCAGCATCTGGCGTTAAAAAATTAGAGAATACTGGTAATAATTTATATTTAAATCCTTGAACATGTCCATTGACTACATTAAAGTCAAGCACGCCGAGAAACTTACTATTGCTTCCTGCGTTAGTGACAATAGTTTTCCCGCCTGGATTATCAACGATTACAGGCACCGGCATACCATCATGCGTATGTCCACCCATAATGGCATCAATGCCTCTTATTCTTGATGCCATTTTTATATCAACATCCATACCATTATGAGACAAGACAACGACCACCTTGGCACCCTTTGCTCGTGCTTCATCTACATTCTTTTGCATACTTTCTTCTTGAATTCCAAAAGTCCAATCTGCAACAAAATGACGTGGGTGAGCTATTGGTGTATACGGAAAAGCTTGTCCAATAATGGCAACTGATACACCATTCATTTCTTTCATTACATACGGATTAAATACTGGGTCTTCAAAGTCTAATGTTTTTACATTTTGTGCGACAAAATCAATACGTCCTTTGAAATCGTTTTCTATCACTTCTTGCACCCGTTTATCGCCAAGAGTCATTTCCCAATGCGCCGTCATTAAATCGACACCAAGTGCCAAGCATGCATCTACCATGTCTTGTCCATTCGTCCATAAAGCTGTTGCGGATCCTTGCCATGTATCACCACCATCTAGCAATAAGGCGCCTGGACGGCTTGCTTTCATTTGCTTTACGAGTGAAGATAAATATGAAAACCCGCCAACTTTTCCATAGGTGCGCGCGGCCTGCTCGTAATTTAGTGAGGTGAAGGCATGTGCCTCTGGTGTGTGTGGGTTAACTCCTGCAAACTTTAACAAATGCTCACCTACTAGATGCGGGGGTCGACCAATAGCTTCACCTACACCTAAGTTAACGGTTGGCTCACGATAATAGATAGGATTAAGCTGTGCATGACAGTCTGTAAAATGCAAGAAATGTACATTACCAAAATTTGGAATATCATAAAGCTTATCAGCTGACGGTTGTGCTAACAAAGCCTTTGTGTTTAGTGCCATTCCGCTAGCAGCGGCCACACCTAATAATTGCAAAAATTCGCGACGACTTAATGACATTTTATTTCAACTTTCGTTTTTAATAGTCGATTTACAATGCGTAAACAATGTCTACAAGGTTATTGATTAACTGGAGATTCTGGCACTAACAATAGTGCCATTACATCTTTAATCTGCTGCTCGGTTAAGATACCTTGATGACCAAATCGTGGCATACTTGAACATGCAATGAATGCCTGAGCGTTATATATTTTCGCCCAAGTGTATTTATAAATATCTTCACTATTTCCACGCAATTTTCCATATTGATAGAGTGATGGGCCAATGGTACCGTAGGCAACCTCCTCTTTAGTTAGTTGATGGCAGCCATAGCAATTACCACCACTAGTAGTACCTACTGGGTCAGAGTACTGCCCCCCTTTACCATTGCTGGCTATCTCATTGCCCGCTTTCCAATCTCCTAAATACTGACTATCTTCTGGGTATTTAACTGTTATTAGTTGACTATTTCTAATTTCTGCAAGCTCATCAATTGAAGCCGCTTTTCCCTCTAAGGCACTACAGAAATTCTGAACATCATCTTGTTGCAATACCCTTTCTACTTTCACAGATCCTTTCGACTTAAAGTCTGACTCAAGCAGCTTTAACATTTCAGCGTTATAATCTTTTCCTGTTGTCGAGCTTGCACATCCCGCTATAAATCCAGTCGATAGAATTAGTAAAATTAGCTTTTTCATAATGGTCCTTTAACGTTTGATGGCTGGTGCATTGTAGATACCACCTTCAGCATTTTTTGCCATAAACATCGTCAGCGCTGTGATAGCATCAGATGCATATTTAGCTTCAGGAAAGCGTTGTTGGCGCAGACAATCTATTATCCTATGTTGCATTGTTCTAACCTCTCCCTGTGACAAACGATATGCCGGCCATGTGGTATACGTAGCTTGCGCGTCATTAGCTACAAGTAGGTTGGGTAAATTTTGCAATCGAATTCTTTTATTGTTTGATGAATGGCAAGTAACACATCCAAAATCATGTGATCCAGCGCGGTAAAAGAATAGTTTTTTTCCAATTTCGTAAGCATCTTTTTCCATTGGGTGCTCAAGCTTGACTGCCATCATCATGCCTTTTGATGCAGCTGTTATGTAAGAAACCAACGCTTCAATTTCAGAACTTTGGCCAGCAATGCTAAAAGGGGAACTAACTGCTTGCTCGTATGTAAGACCAAGAATTGTCGTTTTACAATAAATCAAACGTTGTTCCAGATCCATCACTTTATTAACATCAGGGAAGTATCTTGGTAATTCTACATATGCACCCTCAATTACTCCTGGGCCTTTGCCTAAATCACATTGCTCAAGAGAGACATTATTGGGCGCGTATTTTTTATGCCATAACTCATCACCGCGCATTTCTCGAAACTCTGCTGGATTGCCATCTTCAATTAGTTCTTTATATATATCGCTTTCCTCAAGGGAATTAGATTCTGCATATAATCCAATAGATATATGCAAAGCTAATACAAAAAACACTAATTGCTTCATTCGTCTCATTGTTCATCCTCTATTGTTATGACTAAAATGCAGCCCAATCCTAATCAACTATCACAGTATCTGTGCGGGTCTCATCAAAATTATCAATCCAGGTTACGCTTAGCGTTCCACCTTTTGCACCACCATTAAAAGTAAACGATAGGAACGGATCTTTTGAAACAGCGATCCCCATCACAGACTCCAATACAACTTTATCATCATATTTAACAATCAATGTTTTAATAAAATGAGGTGGTATTTTTGTACCATCTGCTGTCTTACGTAAGCCAGTTTCCATATCATGCTGAATTAGAATTTTTGCTTCTACTTCATCGCCTTTTAATTTTGCGCGTATACGCATTGGTTGAGTCATACATGTCTCCTATCATTAAACTAATTCGTTTGGCGTTTATCCGCCACAACCACCTAGTGTTACTTTAATTTCCTTGCTTGCTGCAAACCACTTTCCGTTTGCTTTCACCAAAGCTAGTACGTTTGATGTTTCACCCATTTTGATCCGTGTTTTTATATTTGCTATGGTTCCCGCAGGAATCGTAAAAGCAGTTGCTAAAGGATTGGGATTCTTTTCAACTAATATAGCCATATACTCAGTATTCGGTATCGCACTGGAAATACTCACTGGAACGACTGCGCCATTTTCTGCAATTTCAGCGCTATCAACTGCAACATCTTTAGATATTGTGTAGCCTTCTGCACCTAATTCTTTCAGCGTGTCCTTTAGGCTCTTAGCATTAAAATTGCTTGCTTTCCATTCAGCAGCAGCTACATCCTTTATTCCGTAAAACCCTGCCACCACAGCCAAACTGAAAGCCGCACTCAACCTTAAAAAATCTCTTTTACTTACTGATTGATTTAATACTTCTGAATTACTATTTCCTATATGTTCTCTCATTTTTTAGTTTCCTTTCAAAATCCAATTAACCAATGTCTTAGCATCAGCATCACTAACAGATGTTTGAGGTGGCATAGCCATATCACCCCAATTGCCACTTGTTCCTTGCTTAACCCTTTTGACTAGCATCGTATTGGCATTTTTATCAGTTTTATATTTAGCTGCGATCTCGTTAAAGCCTGGACCAATTAATTTCTCTTTAACCCCATGACAACCTAAGCAATTGTTATTCTTAGCAAGAGTTTGCATCTCTAACTCAGCAGAGCTGACAGCATCATTCTCATTTGATAGTGATGAATTTTTATATCTGCTAATTGACTCCTCCAAAGTAGTAGCAGCCGGCAAACTTGTATCGACCCCTCTTACTGCACCAAATGTTCGATTTTGAAGTTGTATATTGCCATGGGAATTTCTTGCAGAATCAGGGAATACAGAAGTAATACGATCTAGTGTTTCACAATTTTGCATGCAAGCTTTGCTTTTAACATCTGGCTTGCCATTTACCGTTCGAAGTCCATGCTCTAGGGTCATACCATTTCTGTTAGGCATTAACTTCTGCACGTCTTGAATATTTTTATCAGTCAATACAAAATCATCTGGAATAATTCTTGCCAAATTCAATAGATATGCAGTAACAGCAAAAACCTCATTTTTACTAAGTGATTTTGGCGCTGTCCAAGGCATAGCCCGATGGATGTAATCCCATAAAGTGGATAAAGTTGCCACCTTCATTATTGTTGTTTTTTGTGGCTGCTTATTACCTACCAAACCAGCAACATGTCCAGAAGCAATATCAGCTTCAGTTATGCCACCTATTATTGGTGTAAATACCTCGTTTGACTCTCCAAAAGTACCATGACAAGAAGCGCACTTGGCCTCCCAGATGACCTCTCCATCCTCAACACTTCCTTCACCTGCTGGCAAGCCTTTAAAATCTGGACGCACGTCAATATCCCAAGAAGCAATCTCGTCTTCTGTTGCTGTTCGTCCAATATTTTTATATTGCGCCGCGTAAGCGCTAGATGTCGCTAACATAATTAGAATAATTAGGAGATCAATACGTTTGAACATTAGTTAGCTCCCCCGATGCTGTTAACTTCCATGACTGGATTGCATTATTGTGATAGACAGATCTAGTCCCACGCACCTCTCTTAATTCATTAATTTTTGGCTGTACATAACCAGTTTCGTCAATGGCTCTTGACTGCAATATGGCAGGAGATCCATCCCACACCCAATTGATATTAAAGCGGGTTAAACACTTAGGTAATATAGGACTCTCAAGACGCGCTGTTTTCCAGTTTTTACCACCATCCACTGAAACATCTACACGCTTTACTTTTCCGCGACCAGACCATGCTAAACCCGTAATATTGTAGAATCCTTTATCTAACAGCATTTGACCTGCCGATGGAGATGTTATAACTGACTTACATTCTTGTATTGATGTATATTGGCGATACTGACCGTCAGGCATTAAATCAATATAGTGGACAGCTTCATCTTTTGTCGCATAAGGCTTATCCCCCACCTCTATCCTGCGAAGCCATTTCACCCAAGAAACACCTTGCACCCCAGGTACCACTAAACGTAATGGATAGCCATTTTCTGGCCTAAGCATTTCTCCATTCATTCCCCAAGCAACAATTACATCATCTAATGCCTGATCAATTGGGATGGTTCTCGTCATGCTTGACCCGTCACTTCCTTCAGCGAGAACAAATTTCGCACTTTTTTTATCGTAGCCGCAATCATCTAACAATACAGATAAAGGTACACCTGTGAATTCACTACAACTCAGCATCCCATGCGTATATTGAACAGTTGGTACGGCTACGTTTCCCCACTCCATTGCAGTGTTTGCACCGCACTCGATAAAGTGCATACGTGATACAGATGGCAACCTCATTAGATCGTCCATTGTGTAAATCTTAGGGTTTTTGACCAAGCCATTAATCATGAATCTATGAGTGGTTGGATCTATATCATGCCAACCTTGATGATGCCGCTCAAAATGCAATCCACTTGGTGTAATAATACCGAACAGTCCTTGCAAAGGCGCAAAGGACACAGAAGCTGCTGAAACCCTAGTAAGCCCTGGAGACTCTCGGCGCATTAAATTCGCTTCATATTTAGAAGGAACACCATAAGGGTTAGCCGCAACAGGCTTACCTAGCGTTTTCGAATGAGCTGGAAGAGATAAGATATTAGGATCACCTGTAACTCCCGCTTTAGCTGTAAGTGCAACACCTCCTGCTAAAGCTGCACTTGCAGCCATAAAACTTTTTAATAAAAAGCCGCGCCTTTCTAGATTTAAGCCATTATTTGTAATCTCTCGTGTTAACTCTGCATCCAGAAAATTTTCTGGTGCTGGCAAAATACGCCCGATTTTATTAAAGTCATCAACCATAAAAATGCTTCCCAATACTCCATTCAATACTTATTAATACTATCGTTGCTTAAGTGTTATCTTGAATTACTATTACTCTGCGAATTTTCTACGGTAGCTTCTATTTCGACACAGCCTTATTCTTCTAACAACTGACCAGAACCGCCCATTTCTTTTGGTAAATCTTTCATTTTAGGAAGTCCATCCTTAATGCATAGCACTGTTTCCTCATAGAACACATGAACACCTGGCTCAAAAGTAAAATCGTTTATGACCGCTGCATAGACATCTACCAAGCCCTCTCCCAATTCAGGGTGTTCTGTATAAACATGTCCTCCGCAGGTTTTACACCATTTACGAGCACTTCTAGAGGTCTTTTTATATGTACCTATTTTTTCTTTACCTTTTGTCACTTCAACCGCTTCTGGTTTCCATAATGTAAAGGCATTTACTGGACCTGCTGACCAAGTACGGCAAGATTCACAATGACAATAACCCATTCCTGCTGGCTCACCACTAATCTTTAGTTTTACATCTCCACAAAAACAACTAGCCTCATAAGATTTATCGTTGCTCATAATTAATACCTTTTTAATAATATAAAGAAATCAACTGACCAAAGATTAACGGTTAAATCATATGAGTTCTAGCGTAAAACTACCTGTTTAGGAGAGAAATTAATACAAAAACCATTTCTTTCTTGCGAAATTTGACCTGCTTAAATAATTGTTTTTTATATAAAAAACAATATCCTATTTAATTACTCTTTAACGTCATGAGAGTAAATTTATTCAAAACTGGCCTAGTCGGTAATGTCTCAGTTAAGACTGGAATTAAATTGCATTGATTGGTATTTTCAGATATTGGATACCATTATTTTCTGCTTGTGGTAATTCGCCTGCGCGAATGTTAATTTGAATAGAAGGTAATATTAAGGTAGGCATATCTAGTGTAGCGTCTCTCTTTTTTCTCATCTCAACAAACTGTGCCTCACTAATATTCTCATTAATTTGTATGTTCAAACTACGCTCCTCTGCAACTGTGGTCTCCCATTTTGGTTCACGGTTATTTGGTGGGTAATCATGGCATAAGAACAAACGTGTTTCATCTGGAAGCTTAAACAGCTTTTGGACAGACTGATAAAGAATATGCGCATTACCACCAGGGAAGTCACAACGCGCAGTGCCAACATCTGGCATAAATAAAGTGTCTCCAACAAAAACAACTTCACCTTCAACGATATATGCCATATCAGCTGGCGTGTGGCCTGGCACATGCAACGCTTTTACTTCAAGATCACCTATATAAAAAACTTCTTCATCTGAGAATAGATAATCAAATTGTTTACCATCTGCATTAAACCATTCCTCTAGATTAAACATTTCTTTAAACACGTTTTGCACTTCTTTGATAGCCACTCCAATACCAATTAATCCGCCTAGGTGTTTGCGCAAATATGGTGCTGCAGAAATATGATCGGCATGAGCGTGTGTTTCTAGTAACCATTGCACTTTTAGTGCATTGCTGCGTACAAAGCTTATGACCTGATCTGCGGATTTAGTTGTAAGCCTTCCTGACTTGGGGTCGTAGTCCATTACAGAATCTATAATCGCACACTCGCTTCCATTTGATTGGTAGACAACATGTGTAATCGTAGAAGTTAACTCATCAAAAAAGGATTTTACGATAGGCTTTTTAATATTATTTGTCGTATTTAATTCAGTCATCCCAAACACTCTCTTTCTAACTTTGATTAGTTTTAGCAGCCAACATCGAAGATAAATCGTTATATGCTTCATGCCCACTTAAAAAACATTTTCCAGTAAGCGCTTTAAAAAAATCTGTATGCTTCAATGTATCTAAAACAGGCCCTTTTACTTCTGCAATATGTAGTCTCATATTTGAACGACTTAAAGAATGATTAATATCCTCAAGTACCATTAATGCAGTAGAGTCAATTCTATTAACTGCAGACATTATTAATAACACGTCTGTTAATGCAGGATTGTCAGCTATTTTTGCCTGCACAATGCTCTCGACTTCTTGTACATTTCCAAAAAACAAGCTCTCATCAACCCGCAATGTCAGTATGTTTGGAGCTATTTCAACTTGATGTCTTTCTACGTTTCTGAAATGTTCTGTTCCTGCAATTCTTCCTACTTCGGCAATATGTGGGTGACTGGCGCGCCAAAAATAAGCACTTAGAGAAAAGACTACACCGATTAAGATTCCCTCTTCAACACCTAAGGTAATTAGTCCAAGGAAAGTAAGCATAAATGCTGCGAAGTCAGCTTTATCAAACCTCCAGATATCTTTTAATTTTGAAAAGTCAGTCAATCCCAACACAGCAACAATAATGGTGCCAGAGAGCACTGCCTGTGGCAGATTTGAAAAACTACTTGTAAATCCGACAAGAACAATCACCATTAATCCTGCGGAAATTATACCCGCCAGTGGTGTATTAGCGCCTGCACTAAAATTAACAACCGAACGTGAAAAACCTCCTGTTACTGGATAGCCTCCAGATAAGGCACTTGCTACATTCGCTGCTCCCAGCCCGTATAACTCGCGATTTAAATTTACTTTTTGCTTTCTCTTCATTGCCAACGACTGTCCAACAGATACACTTTCAACAAAGCCGACAACACTAATAAGTAGTGCTGGTAGCCAAAGAGATTGGAGCACACTTAAGCTAGGTAATGCATAATGAATTTCGGGGATTCCGCTAGGGACGAAACCTACGACAATAACGTCATTATTTACGTGTAATTCTAATTTAGTGACTAATATAATTGACACAATCACCACCAGCATTGGTGCTAATTTGCTAATCATATCTGCTAGTTTTTTCTGTAAGCCTAATTGACATAAGTAATAAGGCAGCAATGATTTAGCGAAATATAAAAACAATATCGTTCCTATACCAATATATAGGGTTGTTATGTTTGATTGCGGTAGTTCACGCCATAAGGAAATGACAGTGTCTAGTGCACTTGTATCTGTAACTTTCACTCCTGTAATATGCTTTAATTGCCCTATCGCTATTAATATGGCCGAACCACTGATAAAACCGCTAACAACAGGGTGGCTTAATAAATG
>JBFIGM010000021.1:0-19050 GCA_041602315.1 Methylophilaceae bacterium
AGCCTTGAATTCATCATATGCTCCCATGCCAGGCTTCATCATCTTACTTAATACATTTTCTTCGGAATGCTCTGGCGCAATTTTTAGATAGCCGCCAACATGATGCTGCACCAGTTCTTTCACATATTCAGGTGACTTCACAGCAAGGTCATAGCGCAAGCCAGAACCAATCAGGACTTTTTTTACGCCTTTAATATTTCGCGCTTTACGATAGAGTTGAATCAGAGCGCTATGGTCTGTATTCAGGTTTTCACATACATCTGGGTAAACACACGATAACTTACGACATGCCTTTTCTATCTTTTCCGATTTACACGCAATACGATACATATTGGCAGTCGGCCCACCCAAGTCAGATATAACTCCAGTGAAACCTTCTACTTTATCGCGTATTTCTTCCACCTCCCGCAGAATAGAAGCTTCACTTCTATTTTGAATAATACGGCCTTCATGCTCGGTGATGCTACAAAATGTACAGCCACCAAAGCAGCCTCTCATAATATTGACACTAAAGCGTATCATTTCCCATGCTGGAATTTTTGCATTTTTATAGACTGGATGCGGTTTACGTGCATAAGGCAAATCGTAGACATAATCCATTTCTTTGGTCGTCAATGGAATTGGTGGTGGATTAAGCCATACCTCACGATCACCATGCTTTTGTACCAGCGCACGGGCGTTACCTGGATTAGACTCCAAATGCAACACACGTGAAGCATGCGCATACATCACAGGGTCTTGTGCAACCTCTTCATAGCTTGGTAATCGTACAACTTGCTTGCTTCTATCGGCCTTCGGCTTTTTTATCCGTGCGTTTGGCACTATCTCAATAACATTTGTACCTTGTGGCAAATCTGCTTTATTTGAAGCCTCTGATGCACAGCTTGCATCAGCCTTGCCCATTTTCATTTCATAGGGGTCTGTAGGTTTATCTACAACACCTGGGCGGTCTAGTTGTGTACTGTTTACCTCTTCCCAGCCATCTGGAATATGCTTACGCATAAAAGCAGTTCCACGGATATCCTGGATATCAGCTACGCTTTCCCCTTTTGCAATACGATGTGACAGCTCAACTAATGCCCGCTCGGCGTTACCATAAATCAGAATGTCCGCTTTGGAGTCGACCAATACAGAGCGACGTACTTTATCCGACCAATAATCATAATGGGCTATGCGTCGTAAGCTTGCCTCTATACTACCAATTACTAGTGGAATATCAGGATAAGCCTCTCGGCAGCGTTGGCTGTAAACCAATACTGCCCGATCTGGTCTTTTATTTGGCGCTGCATCAGGGGTATAGGCATCATCAGACCGAATCTTTCTGTCCGCTGTATAACGGTTGACCATACTATCCATATTGCCTGCAGTTATCCCAAAATATAAATTTGGCTTACCTAATGCAGTAAATGCTTTTGTATCTTGCCAATCTGGTTGCGCAATAATACCTACTCTAAAACCTTGCGCCTCCAGCAATCGTCCAACGAGTGCCATACCAAAGCTTGGATGATCGATATAGGCATCGCCAGTGACCAAAATAATATCGCAGCTATCCCAACCCATTGCATCCATTTCCTCACGAGAGGTTGGCAAGATGTTAGCTATACCAAAACGCTTGGCCCAATATGGTCGATAGCTTTGCAAAGGTTGTGCATGCATTGTTGAATACTTTTCCATAGGGTGCTATTCTACGTGTTAATCTCTTGATTTAAAAATAATTTTTACTGTTAACGATGCAAATAAACTGTATTGTTACAAACGACTATTTTTATTAAATGACAACAACCCGATATAAAGTTTCTGGATTAACCTGTGAAGGATGCGTAAAACGTGTCAAATCGTTACTAGAAAACTATGCTAAAGCAGTAGAAGTAACACTAACACCACCAGAAGCGCTGCTACATGGAGCACAAGCAAATATTGGAACGCTTAATAATGTTCTAAGGCTGCTTGGGGACAGGTTTTAATTTACCAATGAGCACAGTGACGATCGTAGAGGACTTAGTGATGGTGGCAATGGCTGCGAGCATGTTAATGCTATAGTGAGCTTTTTCGCGTTAAGTACAAAGATCAAAAAAATTACTAGTAATTCTTTCGGTTTTGCTTTGCAAATGATTACATAAAGAATCTTTATTTGCTAATGTATTAAGCTTTATCATTATAAAAACATCCAATTACGGCAAAAAAATAAAACAATAGCCATGCAAAGATTAGCTCTAATTAAACGATTCCTGCTTCCAATTCTGGTTGCGGGCATACTTGCGGTGTTCATTTCTGCATTTTACATGTTCACCCTCAACCTAAAAGCAACGAAAATTGAAGCAGTCAATGAAACACAAAAGCTAGAGCGTTTACTTAACGTTGCCAAAAGCCTGGTCATTGAACACGTCTATTCATCCATGTTGCTTTTAAAGCAAAAAGGCTTAGCACTCGGCACACCAAACCTTTATGGGGAAAATGAAATTTATGGCGAACTGGTTCCCAACCTAAGACTAGGCATATCCCCGCAAACCAACGAAACGGAACTAGTCGATGCGGTCACCAATGTTGGAAATGGGACAGCAACCATTTTTGTAAAAAAGAATAATGAGTTTGTACGCATTTCTACCAATGTAAGAAAAAAAGATAGCACACGTGCAATTGGGACAAGACTTAATCCAAGCGGCGAAGTTATCAAGTTTCTAAATGCTGGCCTACCTTTCTACGGGGTTGTTGATATATTGGGTGAGCCTTACATTACCGGTTACGAGCCTATTTTAGATAGTAAAGATAATATTATTGGCGCTTGGTATGTTGGTTACAAAGTCGATGTCAGTGCGCTTGATGTCGCTATAAAAAACTGGTCTTTCATGGAAACAGGCTTTGCTGCGATTACTGACTATAATAATAAAATTCGCTTTTTATCAGACAGCATAAAATTATCGGAAGCGGAAAAAATTCTCAATAATCAAGATAACAACTGGTATATCATCAAAAAAGATATTCCAGAATGGGATTTTACCGCTTATATTGCATATCCTCGGGCAGAGGCTTACCTAAATAGCGTCACACCGATTTACCCTATTCTTATTTTGAGCGGCTTAGCTGGCATTTTACTGATTCTGTTAGCACGGCGCGGCATCAACAGGCTCGTACTGTCACCGCTGGGCGGTGATCCAGAAACTGCCAGCGACCTTGTTAAAAGAATATCGCTAGGTGATTTTGACGATGATGAGACGCATGCAGAAGCTGATACGCTGATTGGGAATATGTTAAAAATGCGCTCCCGTATCAGAAAAATGGTTGCCGAAATCAAAGAAAATACAGATGAACTAAGAATCTCATCTAGTGTTTTTGAACACGCGCATGATGGTATTTTTATTACAGATGCCCAGTCAAATATCATTAAAACCAACCCTGCATTCACTCAGATCAGTGGTTATTCCGCGAGAGAAGCACTTCATAAAAAGCCACAAGACCTTGGCTTTGCTCATCAGCTAAATGCTTTTTTTACAGAGTTATTTGATTCACCAAAGTATATGGAGGGTAAAAGGGGCGAAGTATGGTGCCTGCATAAAAGTGGACGCATTTATTCAGCATGGCTTGATATGTTTCCTGTCAGGAATCACGAATCTACATTACTTTACTATGTAGGTCTTTTTTCAGATAACACATCAGCAAAAGAGCAACAAAAAACACTTGAACGGTTAGCTTATCACGACTCTCTCACACAATTACCCAATCGCGTACTATTTGCTAATCAATTACAAAAAGCCCTTGCCAAGACAGATACACAAGGAGAGGCAATTGCCATATGCTATGTCGACCTGGACAACTTTAAGCCAATAAATGATCAATATGGTCATGAAATTGGAGATCAACTATTAGTCATGTTGGCTGATCGTTTCCGTGCTAACTGCGGTCAACAGGATACCATCGCTAGATTAGGTGGTGATGAGTTTGCATTGCTACTAACAGGGCACAAAGATGCAAAAGCATACACAAAAATGATGGATAATATTCTGTATGCAATTGAGCAACCGTTTAAATTTGACAACCATCTGTTTTATATTTCAGCCAGCATTGGCTTCACTATATATCCAGATGATGACAACCCGCCTGACACACTCTTACGCCATGCTGACCATGCAATGTACCATGCAAAAACGCATGGTGGTAAACAGTACCACTTATTCGATTTAAAACTTGCGCAGCTCTCACAAAGTGAGCAGCAAATCAAACAAGATATTGTTGAAGCACTCGAAAAAAATCAATTTGTCATTCATTATCAACCACAAATCGACCTTGAAAGTGGCCATATCATTGGTATGGAAGCATTAATCAGATGGCAACATCCAACACGTGGATTTTTGAACCCTAATGATTTTTTACCCATTATTGAAAACACGCACCTCATCAGAAATATTGGCGAATGGGTTATTAATGAGGTTATAAAGCAAATCGAACAATGGCAAGAAGAGAAATTAGAACTTTATGTCGGTGTTAATATTGCTGCATATCATATTACTGATAAGAGCTTTACGAAGTTTATCAATAAAGTCTTTAAGAAACACCCAAATGTACTTGGTAATAAGCTAAATATCGAAATTACAGAAAGCGCTGCAATTTCAGATATTGAAATAGTCACTAGTGTGATCAAAAAGTGTAAATCACTAGGAATTAGCTTCTCATTAGATGACTTTGGTGTAGGATATTCTTCTCTTATCTACTTACGTCGACTGCCAGTTGACTTTATTAAAATAGATCGGTCATTTACTAGTGGTATGCTCAATGACTCAGAAGACATGGCTGTAGTCAGCAGTGTTATTACCCTAAGCAAGGAGTTTAAACGCAAAGTGGTAGCTGAAGGCGTAGAAACTAATGAGCAATTAGCCATGCTGCACCAGCTTGGCTGCCATTATGCACAAGGCTATGGTATAGCCAAACCAATGCTCGGAGAAGAAGTCGCTAAATGGGTCCAATCTAACCACCCTTTAAAATTTAATTAACGCGTATATTAATTAAATGTCAGATCAGTACTACCAATTTCCAGACGGCTATGTAATTGCACTAGAGGGCAACACACCCTTCCCGCCTTTGGATAGTGCATTAGCAGAACCGAACGGCCTAATCGCAATTGGTGGCAATCTAAACCAAACAAGATTAATAGAAGCATATACAAAAGGCATTTTTCCTTGGTTTAGTGAAGGGGAGCCGATTATGTGGTGGAGTCCTGATCCACGTATGGTACTTTTCCCTACTGAATTAAAAATTTCGAGGTCATTAACAAAAACTATCAACAAGAACATATTTGAAATACGACGCAACACAGCATTTAGGGAAGTCATCACAGCCTGCAGTAAAGTGAGCCGCCCGAATCAGCAAGGCACCTGGATTAATCATCGTATGATTGAGGCATACTGCAACTTAAATCAACAAGGCTATGCTATTTCATGTGAAAGCTGGCTGGATGGTCACCTAGTTGGTGGTTGCTATGGTGTTTTAATAAATAAAATGTTCTTTGGAGAGAGTATGTTTCATACGCATACAGACGCTTCTAAAGTAGCCTTTGTGTCACTCGTTCAATGGCTTAAAGAACAAGACGTGGATATGATCGACTGTCAAATGAAAACACCTTTATTGATTAGCTTTGGTGGTCGTGAAATTTCGAGAAAAGTATTTAGTCAAATACTCACAAAATTGGTAAACTGATTACCATGAGCTCACCGAAAGAACTGCCATTACAAAAACTACAGTTTTATGTGACCACTCCTTATCCGTGTGGCTACATTGCCAATAATTTGGCGCAAAGTTTAATTGCATCACCTCATCATGTCGTTGATGCACCGGTATACAGTGAACTCATCAAGCAAGGATTTCGACGAAGCGGCAAATTTGCTTACAGACCGCACTGTGAACAGTGTTATCAGTGTGTACCAGTACGAATTGTATTAGATCAATTTACACCTACCCGCAGTCAAAAACGTGCTTACAAACAGCATAGCGACTTAACCGCTAAGCTATTACCTCTTGAATACCATCAAAAACATTTTGTGCTTTACCAACAATATCAGTCCAATAGACATCCATCCGAATCTGAACTGGGTAAAACTACTCGTAATGAGGAAAAAGAGCAATACCAGCAATTTCTATGTCAGAGTAATGTTGAAAGTCTAATGGTTGAGTTTAAGGATGCTGAGGGTAAGACTAAAATCGTCAGCGTTGTTGATATCGTTGAAGATGGTGTCTCTGCTGTATACACTTTTTATGACACCGAACAAAAAGCCAGTTATGGCACTTACGCCATTATGTGGTTAATCGACTGGACTAAAGACCTCGGCCTGCCTTATTTGTACCTAGGCTATTGGATAGCTAAAAGTCAAAAAATGGCTTACAAAGAAAATTTTCAAGCGCAAGAAAAGCTTATCAATGGCGAGTGGATAAATAACAATCCAACTGAGTAACAAACACTCATCAGTGTCTTTTTCAGACAGCTTGACTCATTGCTGTAAAAGTGTAGCCCATAGCCGACACAAGCAAGCCCTAAATGGTACAATTCAGCCTTTGTTCAGTTTGGTTTTACATAATTCATTGTGAAAAAACTCGTTATCTTTGGAGTTGGTCTGATTGGCGGCTCACTTGCTTTGGCTTTAAAAAAAGAAGCCAATGCGCCGCATTGCATAGGCGTCGGACGAAATCTTGAAAATCTAAAGCAAGCACTAGCGCTAGGTATAATTGATGAAATTGCTACCGACATACCTTCCGCATTAGCAAACGCAGATATGGTATTAATCGCCGTGCCAGTTGCACAGACAAAGAATATATTAAGCAGCATTCAACCACATTTAAACCCGAATACAATTATTACAGATGCAGGTAGTACAAAAACAGATGTATTGGCTATGGCGGAAGAAGTGCTAGGTTCGCATGCCAATCAGTTTATTGGTGGGCATCCGATAGCAGGCGCAGAAAAATCTGGCGCTGCTGCGGCTATGGCTGATTTATATGTCGGTAAACATGTTGTCCTAACGCCAACGGCCAAGACAAACAGTAATGCCTTAACAAAAGTGCGTCATTTATGGGAGTCTTGTGGTGCTAAAGTAATTGAAATGCCTGCTGAGAAGCATGATGGCATCTTTGCTACGGTCAGTCACCTGCCTCATCTTTTAGCATTCGCATTAGTTGAAGACATTGCATCGAGGGATAATGCGGATGAGCTTTTTCAATTTGCTGCTAGTGGATTCAGAGACTTTACCCGTATTGCAGGTAGCAGCCCAGAAATGTGGCGCGATATCAGCTTTGCTAACAGAGCCGCTTTATTGAAAGAAATTACTAGCTTTGAAAAAGCGCTTGCCAAACTTAAACAAACGCTAGCAGAAGAAGACAGCCCCGCATTACAAGCTTTGTTTGAACGCGCAAGCAAAGCACGCAACGATTGGGCAAAGCGCAAGAAATATATTTAGTAATCTTAAAGAGACATTATTCATTGGAACAACTTTTATTAAATCCTACTAGTTTGGTATCTGGCAATATACAATTACCGGGTTCAAAAAGCATATCGAACCGTACGTTATTACTAGCTGCGCTTGCCAGCGGTACAACTGAGATTAAAGGTTTACTTGCCTCGGATGATACTGAGCGCATGTTAGATGCACTGGCATCTTTAGGCGTCATCGTAACTAAGGAAAATAATAGCTTTTTGGTCAAGGGCACAAGCGGAAAATTCCCTAATAAAGAAGCTGACTTGTTTTTAGGCAATGCTGGTACCGCTTTTCGCCCGCTTACAGCAGCACTTGCTTTTTCAAATGGAAATTATCATTTACATGGTGTACCACGTATGCACGAGCGTCCGATAGGTGACCTAGTAACCGCATTGCGTAGTGCTGGCGCTGATATAATCTACTTAGCTAATGATGGCTTTCCACCACTACAAATTTCCCCAGCTTCTGTTGATGTCAGCAAACCAATTCAAATTCGTGGCGATGTTTCCAGTCAGTTTTTAACAGCACTATTAATGGCGCTGCCACTCACAGGACAACAAGCCGTTATTGAAGTGGTGGGCGAACTGATTTCCAAACCATACATCGAGATTACCCTTAACTTGATGGCAAAATTTGGCGTAAAGGTTGAGCGTGATGGCTGGCAACGTTTTACTATCGCAGCGGGCAATCAATACGTAAGCCCAAGCATGATTTACGTTGAAGGTGATGCATCTAGCGCCTCCTACTTTTTAGCTGCAGGCGCTATCGGTGGTAATGTCAATGTACAAGGTATTGATGCAACTAGTATTCAAGGCGATGTTAAATTTGCTGAGGCGCTCTCCCAAATGGGTGGTGTCATTGCATATAGTGAGAATCAAATAAGCGCTAGTAAACCAGATTCAACAAAACTTAAAGCCATCGATTTGGATTGCAATCACATTCCAGATGCTGCAATGACGTTAGCGATTTTGGCACTATTTGCTGAAGGCACTACAACGTTACGCAATATTGCCAGCTGGCGTGTAAAAGAAACAGACCGCATTACGGCAATGGCGACAGAGCTGCGCAAAGTTGGTGCCAGCGTTACTGAAGGCCAAGATTATATTCAAATTACGCCTCCAGCACAGTTAATACCAAATGCGGAAATTGATACCTATGATGATCATCGGATGGCAATGTGTTTCTCATTAGTGAGTTTAGGCGGCGTACCAATTACAATCAACGATCCAAATTGCGTAGCCAAAACATTCCCCAACTACTTTGAAGAATTTACAAGAATTGTCAGTTAATCCTATCCCTGTTATCGCTATTGATGGCCCTTCTGCATCTGGCAAAGGCTCAGTTGCAGAGCGTGTTGCCAGCCAACTGGGATTTCACTACTTGGACTCAGGTGCGTTATATCGAATTGTTGCGCTAGCTGGGAAAAAACATCAAATAAGTTGGTCAGATGGACAAGCGCTGAGTTTACTCATACCTAAGTTGCACATAATGTTTAAAGATGCAGCAGTTTTTTTAGATGGGCAAGATGTCAGTCAGGAAATTCGCAGTCCTGAAATGGGAAATGGCGCTTCGCAGGTTGCCGTCCACCCTGAGGTCAGGAATGCACTATTCGAATTGCAACAAAGCTTTAGACAGTCACCAGGTTTGGTTGCTGATGGTAGAGATATGGCAAGCGTCGTATTCCGAGATGCTGTACTCAAGATCTTTTTGACTGCAAATGTAGAAGAACGTGCGAACCGTCGTTTCAAACAGCTTACTGCTAACAACATTGAGGCTAATTTTGATGAGATTTTACAAGACCTTAAAGCCAGAGATTTAAGGGATACCACCCGTGGCTCAGCACCGCTGGTTCAAACAAAAGAAGCTATTCTACTCAATACAGACAACCTCAATATTGCGCAAGCTGTTGACTTTATCTTGTCCAAATATCAATTATTTCAACAAAAGCAGTCATCTCAGCAATAAATTAAGATTAAGTCATTGAACACATGGATTTTTTTGTGTAATATATGCGGTTCGTGTTAAGTTTTATTCGAAACGCCATAAAACTTAATGTTTATTTAACTGCCCCACTGCTAGGTGGGATAAAACTGGATACTCTTTTTTAATGTCTACTACTGACTCAACAACCTCTTCAAACCCAGAATCATTCGCCGCCCTATTTGAAGAAAGCTTATCGCGCCAAGAAATGCGCTCAGGCGAAATTATCACCGCAGAAGTTGTTTCAATCGACAACGACCACGTTATTGTTAACGCAGGTTTAAAATCTGAAAGTGTGATTGATGCAAACGAATTTAAAAACCCACAAGGTGAACTAGAAGTCGAAGTGGGTGACTTTGTAAAAGTCGCTATTGAAAAACTCGAAGATGGCTTTGGCTCCACTATTCTATCTCGCGACAAAGCGAAGAAAATGGAAGCGTGGCTAGATCTAGAAGATGCAATGAATGAAGGTCGTGTTGTTAAAGGTTACGTAAGCAGCCGTGTTAAAGGTGGCTTACGTGTTTCTGTTAACGGCATCATGGCATTCTTACCAGGATCACTTGTTGATATTCGCCCAGTAAAAGACACAACTCCATTCGAGAACAAAGAATGGGATTTCAAAGTTATTAAACTAGATCGCAAACGCAACAATATTGTTGTTTCACGTCGCGCTGTGATGGAAGTAACAGCAGGTGCAGACCGCGAAGCCTTACTAGAATCGTTAGTAGAAGGTGCTACTGTTAAAGGTATTGTTAAAAACATCACTGACTACGGAGCGTTCGTCGACTTGGGCGGCATTGATGGTCTTCTACACATTACAGATTTAGCATGGCGTCGTGTTAAACATCCATCAGAAGTATTAGCTGTTGGCGATGAAGTAGAAGCAAAAATCTTAAAATTTGATCAAGAGAAAAATCGCGTATCACTTGGTATCAAGCAACTTGGTGATGACCCATGGGTATCACTCAGCCGTCGTTACCCTGTAGGTACACGTCTCTTTGGTAAAGTATCTAACTTGACTGACTACGGTGCATTTGTTGAAGTTGAGCCAGGAATCGAAGGTTTGGTTCATGTTTCAGAAATGGACTGGACAAACAAAAATATCCACCCAGGTAAAATTGCTCAGCTTGGTGACGAAGTTGAAGTCATGATTCTAGAAATAGATGAAGACCGCCGCCGCCTATCATTGGGTATGAAACAATGTAAACCAAATCCTTGGGATGACTTTGCTGCAACACACACCAAAGGTGACAAAGTAAACGGCCAAATTAAATCAATCACTGACTTCGGTGTATTCATTGGTCTGCCTGGCAATATTGATGGCCTTGTACACTTATCTGATTTATCATGGACTCAAAGTGGCGAAGAAGCTATTCGCAACTTCAAGAAAGGTGATGAATTAGAAGCTGTTATCCTTGCTATTGATGTAGAAAAAGAACGCATCTCTCTAGGTGTTAAACAGTTAACAGAAGATCCTAGTGGTGAATCATCAATCAATGACGATGATTCAGCTAAGCCAAAAGCAAAAGCGAAAAAAGCAGAAAAACCAACTGCTGAAGAAGCAGCTGCAGCCTCAGGTAATACCAATCTTGGCGCATTGCTAAAAGCGAAAATGGACGGCAAAAAATAATCATTCGTTGTAACAGTCAATTAGAAAAGATCGTAACCATGACAAAATCTGAACTCATCAATCTCCTTGCGGAGCGTTTTCCGCAATTAGTTGTTAAAGATGCCGAACTATCTGTTAAAGCTATTTTAGATGCTATGACTGATAATTTGGCAACAGGTGAACGCATTGAAATCAGGGGCTTCGGTAGCTTTAGTCTTAATTACCGCCCTCCACGTCTTGGACGTAACCCAAAAACTGGAAGCAAAGTGCAAGTACCTGCTAAACATGTACCGCACTTTAAAGCTGGTAAAGAGCTAAGGGATCGCGTAGATTTTTCTAATTAACTCAATTTAGAATGATGTAAATTAAAAACGGTACATTAAACATGTACCGTTTTTTTATGCTTTTTTACTTTATCGTTGGCACCTGACTTCGACGTTAGGTAAAATGTTATAAACCTACTATTGATAACACATGACTATTGAATTTGAATACTGGTGGCTACTCATATTACCTCTGTTTTTTACATTGGGTTGGATAGCTGCGCGCGTCGATATTAAACAACTTATTGCCGAATCAACAACATTACCAGCCGCCTACTTCAAGGGATTGAACTTTTTAATCGGCGATCAACACCAGAAAGCAGTAGAAGCTTTTACCGAGGCTATTCATGCTAATAGTGATTCATTAGAGTTGCATTTTGCACTTGGCAGCCTATTTAGACGCACTGGTGAAACAGATCGCGCTATCAATATGCACTTGAATCTGCTAGACAAAAAAGAACTAACAGAAAACCAGAAAGATGCTGTTCGAGCAGAACTGGCTCAGGATTACCTAAAAGCGGGTTTATATGATCGAGCTGAGGAGTTATTCAAAAACTTAAAGGATAAACGCTATCATCAACCAGCATTACGCGCTTTACTCGAAATCTATGTTCGCGAGCGTGAATGGCTACAAGCGATTGAAACGGCAACAGAACTAGAGCGCGTATCAGGTATTCCATTTAGAAAAGAAATTGCACAATATCATTGCGAACTAGCGATGAATGCGATGATTGACCAACAGCCAGATCAAGTTAGACTACACTTAGCAAATGCGCTAGATGCCAATAAAAAGTGTGTTCGTGCCAATGTTTTATGGGGAGATTTGGAAATGCAGTCGGGCAGTCATGCTGCAGCTATCTCGCATTGGAAACACATTGAATTTCAAGATCCGCAATACTTAGGCTTAATTGCACCCAAATTATTACAAAGCTATGCTGCAATCGACAAAACACAAGAAGGTATTAGTTTACTCAAAACGTATTCAGAAAATTATAAACTGCCATCACTTATGACAGCTCTGTATGAAGCGACTATAGCGGCAGAAGGTGCGGAGAGTGCAGCTAAACTGGCTAGGAATGAACTGATAAGACAGCCGAGCCTTCAAACATTGGATCAATTACTGCAAGCTAGAGCCATATCAGATAACAGTAGCAAAAGTAAAGGTTATGAAGACATTCAATTAATGCAACAAACGGTGCGTAATGCAATTGGCAATAGAGCCGCTTATCACTGCAACCAATGTGGCTTCCGTGCAAAACAGTATCATTGGCAATGTCCAGCCTGTAACGCCTGGGAATCATTGCCATCAGAACCGACTGAAGCAGTCAGTCGTGAAATGACCATAAAAAAATAATACTCAATGAATATACAATCACATGATCCCAAAATAGTGGTGGCGCTTGATTATGCACAGGCACAAGACGCAATGCGTCTAGTCAACCAACTCGATCCAACAATTTGTAAATTAAAAGTTGGTAAAGAACTGTTTACGGCAGCAGGGCCACAGTTAGTAGAGCAATTAGTCTCTAAGGACTTCAAAGTATTTTTAGACTTAAAGTTTCACGATATACCTAATACTGTGGCTAAAGCTTGCGAAGCTGCTAGTAACTTAGGCGTCTGGATGCTCAATGTACACGCTAGCGGTGGATCATCAATGATGGAAGCTGCATTAGAAGGCGTGAACAGAAGCCGCTATCAGCCATATCTTATTGCGGTTACGGTGCTGACGAGCATGAGCCAAGCTAATCTGAATGAGTTAGGTATTCAAAACTCCGTTGAAGAGCAAGTGCTCAAACTAGCGGCCTTAACACAACGGGCTGGGTTACATGGTGTTGTATGCTCGGCAATGGAAGCGCAAATGCTTAGAAAAGAGATGTCTGATGATTTCTTATTAGTTACGCCAGGTATTCGCCCTACCAGTGCTAGCTTAGATGACCAAACACGTGTGATGACACCAAGCAAAGCGTTGAGCATGGGTGCTAGCTACCTTGTTGTTGGCAGGCCAATCACGCAAGCACAAGACCCTCTCGCTGCATTACAAGCAATTAACAAGGAGATTCAAACACTCAGTCAATAACCCTTTTTTTAGTCTTATTTAATACCCAAGATGACTTCCAGAAAATCAACAACAATAAGGAACAATAATGACAAAAACCATCATCAGCCTATTGATAGCATTTTCATGCTGTTTCAATACCTACGCAGCAACAGATCTTAACAAAGCGAGTCAAGAAGAGCTTGAGTCACTTAGCGGCATAGGTCCAACCAAAGCAAAAGCAATTATCGATTACCGCAAGCAGCATGGTGGTTTTAATTCGGTTGAGGAACTAGAAAAAGTAGATGGGATTGGCCCTGCTACCATTAAAAAACTCAGCAAGCATATTTCGGTGACCCCGAAAGTAACTGAAGTACCTTCAAAAGGTCATATTTCATCGTCAATCGCTTATGAATAAAGCCTGACTATTTAACCCGCATACCTGGCTGAGCACCTGCATCAGGTGACAGGATGAATGGACCACCAGACTCATCAGAAGCAGCTAACACCATACCTTCACTCAAGCCAAACTTCATTTTACGTGGTGCAAGATTAGCAACCATGACGGTCAAGCGCCCTTCTAATGAAGATGGGTCATAAGCAGATTTGATACCAGCAAATACTTGACGTGTGTTTGCTTCGCCAATATCAAGAGTTAGCTTTAATAATTTATCAGCGCCTTCTACATGCTCAGCGGTTACAATTTTAGCAATACGCAAGTCGACTTTGGTGAAGTCATCTATCTTAATATAATCATCTTTGGAAGCTTCTGTCGTACTTGTAGTTGCTGCTGATGTTGCTGTTTTCTCTAGGTTACTTTTGTTATCTTCTATCATTGCTGCAATCGCTTTCGGGTCAATACGAGTAATTAAATGTTCATACTGATTAATTTGGTGACCTGATTCAAATGATGTATTAACGGCGTTCCAATCAAGTTCAGGTATATTGAGAAACTTTTCAATCTTGACTGCCAAATCTGGCAATACTGGTTTAAGGTAAATCGTAATCAAGCGGAACATCTCTAGAGCAGCTGAGCAATCCAGCGCTAACGCACTTCTGGCTTCATTTCCTTCTTGCTTGGCTTTAACCCAAGGTGCTGCTTCAGCAATATCTGCATTCGCTAAATCTGTTAAACGCATGATTTCGCGTAAAGCTTTGCCGTACTCTCTACTATTATAGAAACCTGCAATCAATGGAGCAGATTTTCTTATTTCATCAATCACTGCAGAATCAGTGATATTTTCCACTTTGCCATCGAAAAACTTATTGATAAAACCCGCTGTGCGGCTGGCAATATTGATGTATTTACCAACTAAATCACTATTCACCCGTGCAACAAAATCATCTAAGTTTAAATCGATGTCTTCCATTGTTGCATTCAATTTAGCCGCATAGTAATAGCGGAGATACTCAGGTTTTTTAACATGTTCTAGGTAACTGCGTGCTGTGATAAAAGTGCCCCGTGATTTGGACATTTTCTCGCCATTCACCGTTAAGAAACCATGTGCAAAAATCTGTGTTGGTGTACGGTATCCGCTATATTCCAGCGTTGCTGGCCAAAAAAGTGCATGAAAATATAAAATATCTTTGCCAATAAAATGATAAAGCTCCGTCTTGCTTCCCGCTTTCCAATACTCATCAAAGTCTAAACCCTGCTGATCGCAGAGGTTCTTGAAACTCGCCATATAGCCAATGGGTGCGTCTAGCCATACATAAAAATATTTTCCTGGTGCATCTGGAATCTCAAATCCAAAATAAGGTGCATCGCGGGAAATATCCCAATCATTTAAGCCATTTTCAAACCACTCGCCCATCTTATTAGCAGCTTCACCTTGTAGCGTACCGCTTTTAGTCCAGGCTTTTAAAAAGTCTTCACAATCTGACAACTTAAAAAAGTGATGCTCGGTTTCTTTTCTAACCGGTGTCGCACCAGATACAGCTGAGTAAGCATTAATCAGCTCTGTTGGATTGTAGGTCGCGCCACACACTTCACAGGAATCACCATACTGGTCTTTAGCATGACACTTAGGGCACTCCCCCTTAATGAAACGATCTGGCAAGAACATATTTTTAACAGGGTCGTAAAACTGCTCGATTGTTTTTACTGCAATTTTCCCGTTAGCTTTTAGTGCACGATATATATTTTGGGATAGGGTTTTGTTTTCTTCTGAATTGGTCGAATAGTAGTTATCAAATGCAACAAAGAATTCAGCAAAATCAGCAGCATGTTCTTGGTGCACGCCCTTAATCAGTGCTTCTGGGGTAATGCCCTCTTTTTCAGCACGTAGCATAATGGGCGTGCCATGCGTATCATCAGCACATACATAGTGTACATTGTGTCCCTGCATCTTTTGAAAACGCACCCAGATATCAGTCTGGATATATTCAACCAAATGACCTAAATGAATACTGCCGTTGGCATAAGGAAGTGCGGAGGTAACAAGAATTTTGCGTGACATGGTAAATGAACCGAATATGCTTAAAAGCGCCATTTTAGCAAATGCTCGCCAGTAAACCTACGACTTAGTAAAAATTAAGTATTGTCATGAAAGCTTTATATTTTTGTCATATTAGTTAAAAAAAACTGCTACAAGATAGCCACAATTCAATTTCTAATGGCTATGACGACTTCAGATGATTATTGTCACCGATACTTTTGAACAGACTAATGGCGTTTCAACTACCTATAAAAATATTAAGCGAGTGGCTAGATCACGTGGCTTGGCATTTAAAGTTATCCATCCTAGTCTTTTTAAATGGATGCCAATGCCATTTTATCCAGAGATACAATTAGCAACCGAGCCATGTCGTTTATGGCGGTTACTAAACCGTATTGACCCACCACAACTGCATATTGCAACAGAGGGTATTCTGGGCATTGTGGCTAGAACCTGGTGTCGCGTAAAAAGGAAACCTTTCACTACTTCGTATCACACACAGTTTCCCGAATATCTCAATGTATATTGCAAAATTCCACTCAGCTGGACCTACAGTTACCTTAGACGTTTTCATGCGCCAGCTAAAACAACTTTTGTTACAACAGAAACCATGCGTGCACAATTAGCGGACCGTGGATTTAAACACTTGACCGTCTGGACACGTGGCGTATCTGAACAACTTAAAAGCGATAAACCCTTTCCGCAACCTCAAGTTAAAAAGAAAGTGCTGAATGTTGGTCGAGTGAGTAAAGAAAAAAATTTAGACGCACTATGTAAACATCAAGATACTTATGATATCTCTATTGTTGGAGATGGCCCTTATATGCAAACACTGAAAAACAAATATAAGAAAGTCACCTTTTTAGGTTACAAGTTTGGTAAAGAACTCGCTGATATTTATACTGAACACGATATTTTTGCTTTCCCTTCTAGAACAGATACCTTTGGCATTGTGATGATAGAGGCAATGTGCAATGGCTTACCTGTCGCTGGTTATCGAGTGCCTGGTCCAATTGATGTGATTGAACCTGGGGTAACCGGACATATGAGTGATGAATTACACAACGCCATTAATCAATGTAAAGACCTCAATCGCCACAACATCAAAGAAAAAGCCAGAAAGCAATGGAGTTGGGCAAATTGTTTTGATATTTTTTTCAAAAACTTTAATGCTTAGCATGTGTTGACCAAGCGCTTTTATCGTTAGATACATGACGTGAACGACGACATCCGTTAAAATACCTGAATTATTTAGTCAGGATTTAATGCGAATGGCCATTACAGAGTTACTCATACAGAGCACACTTAAATTGTGCATAGACCCCAATACTGAGAAAGATTTTATCAGTAGCAAGTCGGTTAAAAATATTCAAATCAATGGGAATGATGTTAGTCTAGACATCGTACTTGGTTATCCAGCCAATAGCGTCTTAGATGACATTAAACAACTTGTTATCAATGATTTAAAAGCAATAGATGGTATTGGTCATATCAATGTCAATGTTGGAAGCCGCATCGCTGCACACAAGGTCCAGCAAGGTGTTAATTTATTACCAAATGTTAAAAATGTAATAGCAGTTGCATCTGGTAAAGGTGGCGTTGGCAAATCAACCACATCAGTCAATTTAGCACTCGCCCTTGCGGCAGAAGGTGCAACCGTTGGTTTGCTTGACGCTGACATTTACGGCCCTAGTCAACCACAAATGCTTGGTTTAAGTGGCAGACCAGACAGTGCAGATGGGAAAAGCATAGAGCCCATGGAGGCACACGGTATTCAAGCAATGTCTATTGGTTTTTTAGTGGATACAGACACACCGATGGTTTGGCGTGGGCCGATGGTCACTGGTGCACTTGAGCAGTTATTGCGTGATACAAAATGGCGCGATTTGGACTATTTAGTTATCGACCTCCCCCCAGGTACAGGTGATATTCAGCTTACCCTTGCACAAAAGATCCCTGTCACTGGTGCAATCATCGTCACGACGCCCCAAGACATCGCCTTGCTCGATGCACGTAAAGGTTTAAAGATGTTTGAAAAAGTCGGCATTCCTATACTAGGGATTGTAGAAAACATGAGTACGCATATTTGCTCAAAGTGTGGTCACGAGGAACATATCTTTGGTGCGGGTGGTGGAGAAATCATGTGCAAAGACTACAATGTAGATCTCTTAGGCAGTTTACCGCTAGATATTACCATCCGGGAACAAACAGACGGGGGTAAACCAACGGTGATTGCTAGCCCAGAAAGTAATATTGCGGCTACTTATAAGCAAATTGCGCGGAAAGCGGCCATTAAGATTGCTAATGCCAGCTTAGATCACAGTAGCAAATTCCCCAATATTGTCATCCAGAATACCTAATATAAAAGGCGCATTTAGCGCCTTTTTTTTTCAATATCTACTATTTCAAGTCAACGCCAAAACAATAGACATCAGCGCCATTTTTCCCAGTAACTAACGTCGCTGGGATTGGCACACCTTTCCGCCAATTGTCGACTGCTTCTTGCTTGCCTGCTCCTGTGACAAGAAACATCACTTCATTCGCATTATTTAATCGATTTTGACTCATTGTAATGCGGTCAGCAGGAGGCTTTGGCGCTTCAAAAACGGGCACAGCATCCGCACTATTATCAACCGCTTGGTTCGGGAACAAGCTTGCAGTATGGCCATCTTCGCCCAAACCAAGAATGACTAAATCAAAGGTGCGGACATTTTTTAATGTATTTGCATAAGCTTTTGCGCCTTCAATGTTACCCAGCTCAGCCGGAATATCGTGAATCTGGCTTTCAGGAATCGCCACCTTGCTTAACCAGACATCCCGCGCCATTTTGCTATTGCGCTCTACATGGTCAACTGGAAGGCAACGATCATCATTGTGAAAAATATGCCATTTTGACCAATCGACCTGCTGTTCGCTTAACAATTGATAAACAGCCTTTGGTGTACTACCGCCAGCCAAAACGATATAAAAGCTGCCATATACTCTAATAGCGTGCTCAGCAGATTCTAAAATTCTACTAACTGCTGCTTGATTGATTTCATCTTGCGAGTCAAAGGAGTGCCAGCGAGTGGCAGATTGCTGCGTCATATTACAAAAAACCTTACTTTTATTTGATTACTATTATTAAGTCATGCGATTGCATTTGCTATAATTATACTTGTTCTTACACTAAAACCGGTTGAAAAATGACTAAAAAAATTGATCCATG
>JBFIGM010000022.1:0-18478 GCA_041602315.1 Methylophilaceae bacterium
ATTGCCATTTGCTCAGTATCATACTGTTCCGCTTCTGCGATATATCGATTAGAAAGCGCTTCACGCTTATTTTGCGGTGTAATATCTTGCGCAAAGCCAATATTCATCATTGTCATATCTTCACGATCTAATCGAAATGCATTGCTATCAGTAATGGGTAAATTAGTGACGCCAAATTTAATTTTTGGATCAGGTAATTGCCCCTCTGCAATAGCTGCTTCGCGAGATGAAGTCGATGCATCACTTAAAGACTGCAACAAAGGTTGATTCTGTGTTGCCATTTGAATGGCTTCTGATAATGACAATGGCGCTTGAGCTTTTGCTAGTGGCGCAATGAATTGCATGACGCCATATAAAAAGCACAAAACTATTGGCTTGAAAGCCAATCTTAGATAACTCATGAGAAATCTCCTAAAACTTAAAATGACAATTTGAGGGCGCAATTAGGCCCTATAGTGTCAAATCAAGCAGGAGGTTTAAGTGGAGGTGATAAGTCTGTTGATTTACCTGATGGGACAAACATTGGGAGTGAAGCTTCAGTTAAATCAGCAAAAAGAAATTTTGATAAACTATCAATAGGAAAGACTACTTGTGAAAAATGGCAACCTGCTCCCATCTCACAATTTTTTTGGTCTGGGTGTGACTTATTAGTGTCATCATTTATAGTATTATCATGACAATGATCCATGCTAGCCATATCTTTGACTGCTGATGAAGATATTATGGACTGAAGGTCACATGAAGTCGAACAAATAGCTGCCAATGTTGGACTAGAAGCCAACATCAGCACTAAAATCATTGTAATCGCACGATAAAATCTCATATTCCAGCTGAATGTAGCACTTTGAATTAATTAAAGCAAGCATCCTATGTATTAGGAATATTACTCAAAGTCAATGCTCACATCATTCCAAGTATTGCTATCAGCAAATACATCATTAGAAAACGATTTTGTAAATTATTTACTGTAGTATTTGTCAAAATTTAACACTCAACACGAAGAGTTCGTTTTAGCCTATTTCAGAGTAAGAAGATTTCAACACCTTATACGATGATTTAATTAGCAATATTGACAGAACTAGCCCTACCGCAGTATCTGCCCAACCTAGATTTGTTATCCATACCAGTATTGCGGCCAATATAATTGACAGATTGTTAAATATATCGTTTCTTGAGCACTCCCAAACAGAGCTCATATTGATGTCTTCTTCTCGGTGCCTTGTAAGCAGAAAAAGACATGTCAGGTTTAATAGTAATGCAATTACTCCTACTAAGCCCATTGTCTCGAAAACTGGTATTGTGCTGTCTAAAGTATGTTGAATAACTTTATAGATAACAAAGATGGCACCAAGTAGTATTAAGCAACCTTTAATAAATGCAACTCTGGCTTTCATTTGGTCACTTTTATAGACTACGTATAAACTAAGTGCATAGGTAACCGCATCGCCAAAGTCATCAAGGCTTTCAGATAGCAAGCCCGTTGAATCTGCGATATAGCCATAATAGGCGGTTAAGCAAAACAATATGACATTAATCAACAATACAATTTTTAATGTCTTCAATTGATTCTTTTTCATGGCCTCTATAGCACATGATTTATTTTCACAACAATCAGCCAATTTAATTATTCCCCATATCTGCCGTTACCTAATTACTAGGCTTATCACCCATTTTAAAGAATTGAGTCCCCATTGTATCTTTTAAGACAATTTATAAGGTATTTGTATCCACGATTTGATATAGCGCACTTAATTAGTGCACAGTGAACTATTGTCTGTGGTAAATTGGATTTGTAAAAAATTTAAAAATAACACGAATGGATGACAATTATAAAAAAAATAGACTATTGAATATCATAAATGCGATCAGATAAATACTTACACAACAATAAAACAGTGACATACCCTCTGTTGACACTGATTATTTGTTTATTCTTAACTTATATCGCATTCAGTAAAGCCAAAACTCAAGTTGATACAGATAGGCAAGTCTATTTTGATTTTAGAGTTCGCGAAGCCATTAACCTTATTAATAACCGCATGCACGCTTACGAGCAGGTTTTACTTGGTACTGCTGGTTTATTTAAGAGTTCAAAAAAAGTTGAACGTGGCGAGTTTAAAGAATACGTTGAAACACTTAATCTAGCTAAAAACTACCCAGGCATCCAAGGCGTAGGATTCTCTTTAATTATCTCTCCAGCGGATAAAAATCAACATATAGCAGCAATTCGTAGTGAGGGCTTTCCTAGTTACACCATCTGGCCTGAAGAGCAGCGTGGTATTTACACCTCTATCATTTATCTGGAGCCGTTCGCCGATCGAAATCTGCGAGCATTTGGTTATGATATGTTCAGTGAACCTGTAAGACATGAAGCAATGCAAAAAGCAATTGATTCGGGTAAGGCGCACCTTTCTGGCAAAATCAAACTGGTGCAAGAAACGGGACAAAAAGATCAAGCTGGCTTCTTAATGTATCTACCCATATATCAAAATGGCATATATACAGACAGTCAAAAAGAACGTAAAAGCAAAGTTATAGGTTGGGTCTACTCCCCGTTTCGCATGGATGATTTAATGCATGGTCTTTTTGGAGAATATGCAGCAGATTTAGACATTCACATTTATGATGGAGAAACCACTAGCACTGAGAAGCTAATGTATGACTCTGACAACGCAAATATCACTCCTGTAGAGCTAAGCAGGGTTACTACGATTCAAATAGCCAATCATGCATGGACAGTTCAAATTCAGCCTTTACCATCAATGAATTTACGTGTTGATAACAACAGTCCATACTTAGTTCTTACTATAGGCTCAATTATTGGCGTACTGCTTTCGTTATTAGTTTGGTTTCTAGTGACAGGTCGAGAACGGGCTATCAATCTAGCAAAACAAATGAATCATGACTTGATGACACAAAGAGAACGCTTAACCAATATTATTGAGGGAACACGCGCAGGTACATGGGAATGGAATATTCAAACGGGTGAAACACATTTTAATGAAAATTGGGCCAAAATGATTGGGTATGAGTTGAGAGAGCTTGAGCCAGTTTCTATTAACACTTGGTTGAGTTTTGTTCACCCTGATGATGCAAAATTATCAGAAACACTGTTGGAAAAACACTTCTCTGGAGAATTGGCCTACTACGAATGTGAAGCACGCATGAAGCACAAAGATGGACGATGGGTATGGGTGTTGGATCGAGGAAAGGTAACAACTTGGACACCCGACGGAAAACCACTATTGATGTCTGGCACCCATCAGGATATCAATGAAAGAAAACTGCTCGAATTTGAACTGATGCGACAGGCATACCTTGACCCCCTCACAGGACTATTTAACCGCCGTCATTTATTAGCACAAGGTGATGTCGAACTATCGCGTGCGATACGTTTTAAGACTTCTTTATCTGTATTGATGATAGACATTGATTTTTTCAAAGAAGTCAACGACACCTACGGCCACCAAGCTGGCGATTCAGTATTACAAGCGCTAGGTAATATTTTTCAAAATACGCTGCGTAAAGTCAATGTAATAGCACGTTTAGGTGGTGAAGAGTTTGCAATTATCCTGCCTGCAACTGATACAAATGCTGCAGTTTTAGTTGCTGAGCGATTACGTTCACTTGTGGCCGATATGGCAGTGACCATATCCACAGGCTTATCAATAAAAGTGACAATTTCTATTGGTGTGGCAACACTTGAAAATAAAGACACCAATATTGATACATTATTGGAGCAGGCAGATAAAGCACTGTACAAAGCTAAAAAAACTGGCCGAAATAAAGTCTGTGTTCACCAAACCAACGCGGAAGTTAGCATAGTTTAATTCAGTAAAAAACTAGCTATTAACTAGGTGAAACTTACCATTTTACGATAATCAGTGATTAGCACTTGGGTTGTATTCGAAGTATACGAGCTGCACACTGAGTTAGCATTATTTAAGCAATGAGATTTAATTACACTAATAGTATTTTGAAACTCATGAGCAATAGTATAATGCCCCCTAATAACTCAGCCTTACTTTCGAGCAAGGTCCCACTTTTAGTGCCAACATAGACTCCAGTAAAGCTAAAGAAAAATGTGGTAATACCAATTATCATACAAGCAAGTAGTGGGTTTACATCTAGTAGCGTGAGTGTAAAGCCTGCGGCTAAAGCATCAATACTAGTCGCAATAGCGAGCGTCAACATGACTCTATGGGTAATGATGGCAATATCTTCTTCTATGCCCTCAGCGAAAGACTCATAAATCATCTTTCCGCCAACTGCCAATAACAAAATAAAAGCAATGTAGCGTGAATAGGACTCAACCCATCCCATTACACCTTTGCCCCCCATATAGCCAATGATTGGCATCAGCGCTTGGAAAAAACCAAAGTAAACACCACACAGTAAAGCCAAATATAGTGTTTTATTGCGTTGCTTAGACCCTAGTCCTATAGATATTGCAAATGCGTCCATGCTGAGCGCCAATGCCAGCGTGAGTACTTCAATCATTTCTTAAAATCCTGTCTTTTATAAATTCTGCTGAGTTGACTAAATAGGAAAAAATGAGCTATCTAGTAATTGATATATTGCACTACAGTTACTAGCCACCACTCAGTGCTTGAAAAATATAAACCGTTCCATTTTCGGGTATCTGATCAGAAAGTGTCGCTTTATCAATAATCATTCTGCCATCTATAGATAGATTTACATGTCGACGCAGCGCTCCATTGTCGTCAAGTAAGTAGTCAGTAAAACCAGGGGCAATCTCATTAATTGCCACAATGGCCTTAATTACTGACCCAGCAGGAACTACTACAGGATTTTGACTTAACTGCGGAAAAAACCGGTATAGATGCTGAGTCATTTCAACACGGGGCATAAACTCAACCAAATCTAACCGAATAAACTGGTGGTAAGTTATTTGCTAGGCACTGCCAAGTCTCCCCACGATCATCGGATATATATACATTACCTGTCGTGCTAGCAAAGCATACATTATTATCTGATGCATCTAACGCATGTCTGAATACAATATCGTAAGCATTTTCTTGTGGCAAGCCATTCCTGAAGGATTGCCATGTTTTCCCGCCATCAGAAGTTCTGGCAACAAATAAACCACCATCTATTGCCATTCTTTCTGAATCAGCACGCGCTGGTACAATCCATGCCGTGCGCCCGTCTTTTGCATCGGCAACAATAGGAAAGCCAAAATGTATACCCTCATCTGGCATGCTAACCTTTCTCCAGCTTTGTGCGCCATTGTCACTGTAAAAAACGCCACAATGGTTTTGCTGCCAGAGGTGTTCTGGCTGTTCATGACAAACTGAGACAAAATGTGGATCATGCCCCCATTCTGATTCTGGGTTTGGCATATAGTCATTTAACATCCCTTTGTTACGTGGCTGCCAACTCTGTCCACCATCTGTACTCTCAATTACACCAGCGGTTGAAACAGCTACATATAGGTGATTTGGGTTAGTTGGATTAACAATTATTGAATGAATTCCTGGTTCAAACACACCATAATCGATACTTGCAGGCGTACCATGCCATTGATTTTCACTCGTTGCATCACCTGCGAACAAATCCCCGCCCCTACTGTCGTGGTTCCACAGCGGTCGATTGAGCTCCCAAGATTCACCATCATTATCACTAACAAACAAACCGCCTGGTACTGTTCCAGCGTATAGTCTTTTAGGTTGATTTGTGCCACCAAATGCAATGTTCCATATTTTAAATACAGAGGCATTAGCATATTCTGTTACTGCACTTGGCGCATCGGGGTTGAAATCGGGTGTAGGCAGATATTTAACTATATACCGTGAGCCTTTAGGATATTTTAAACTTGATATGTCAGTCCATGTAGCGCCCCCATCACGAGACCGTGATAACTTTGGCCCCCAATGCCCGTGGTCTAGAGATGCCCATATTGTTCCATTTCGTGGATCTCGAGCCGCATAACAGACAGGAATACCTGCATGTGCAATTGGGCGAGGTTGCCAGCCAGTTTTAGTACGATCGAATACAACTGTTCCCTTGCGGGTTCCCAATAAAATAATATCAGCCATTACGCACCCTATCCATTACCCTACTGAATTGCAAAATATATCATTATGTTTAAGCAATTGCTACTGATGGTAGCGTGTAAAACAACTACGCAAAAAAGTAATAAATTACTTAGCTTTGTAATTATAATGATGTTGTGGTAGACTCGCCCGCGATTTCAGCGGTAACAAAGTATACCTGCCCAATCAATCCAAACAGAAAAAGAGTAATAAATGACAAAAGCGGATGCCAATAGATATTAAGCTTTTGTTCCATGCTAATAAAAATCAAGAATTGTTAAACTACATAATGTGAACTGATTGACCGCGATGAGATCTTGGTCCCTAGGCGTTTTTTACGATGCAATTAAACGATATGCATCTATATTACTAATTACACTTGTTAGCTTTATTTTTTTATTGACGCTTTTACAGCGTATTATTCAATCTGAAGTAAAGAAAATAGAAGCGCAAAATGCAGTTAAATTAGCAGACCACGCCAATAATTTAAAAAGCCAGTTCAATCATGAACTTAATGCGATGATATATCTTTCTAGTGGCATGGCTAGTTTTTTAAATGCCTACCATGACGAGTTAGATCCAAAAAAGGTTGAGATAATGCTTGCTACTTTATACAAGGATGCAAAGCACATTCGCAATTTTGGAATTGCGATTGGTTATCAAATGCGTTTTATCTACCCGCTTGCAGGCAATGAAAAAGCGCTCAGCATGGATTATCGTAAATTACCAGACCAATGGCCTTTAGTTAAAAAAGCGATTGACAGCCGCGAAGGGGTTATGGCTGGTCCAGTCAGACTAGTCCAAGGCGGCACTGCTTTGATATATCGGTATCCAGTCTATATTAACGATCAATATTGGGGCATGTTAGCGACTGTTATTGATAAAGACAGTCTTTTAAAAGAAATTTTCGATCATAACTGGAACGAAGGATATTCAGTGGCAGTACGACTGGAGTCCAATACAAAATCAAATGCAGACTTAATTTATGGAGACCTTGCATTATTTGATAACCCCAATGCCTATATCACGATGAGTAGTGTTCCGAATGGAACATGGGAGTGGGCGATTGCACGTACCAAAAAAAGCAGTTCTGGCTTAGTTTATATTGCAAAAGGCATGGCCTGGGTAATCAGTGTTTTAATCGCCAGCCTTCTATTTTTTATACTTAAAGACCGTAAAAATCTAGAGGTTGAGGCACGATTAGATAGCTTGACTGGCTTACCTAACAGACAAATATTAAATATTCGACTTGATCTGGCATTAAAAGAAGCGCAATTACATAATAAGCTAATGTCGATCATGTTCATTGATCTAGATTTCTTCAAAAACATCAACGATCATTACGGACATGATGTAGGTGATGAGGTGTTAAGAACCTTTTCTAAAACCGTCAGCAATATTATTCGCTCTGACGACGTAATATGTAGAATTGGTGGCGATGAGTTCGTTGTCTTGCTAAATGAGTTAAATTTAGCCAGCGATGCGTCCATGATTGCTGATAGTATTTTTTCAGCTTTTGCTAAACCTGTTTTAATTAACAGTCATGCTATCAATATAGACTTAAGTATTGGTATTGCAATCAATACACTTACATCTAAAGAAACGGCTAGAACTCTCTTGAAAAAAGCTGATATTGCACTGTATGAAGCTAAATCATCTGGCAGAAATAAATATGTCATCTACAAGAGTTAATATCTTAGCTAGCATCTAAGATGTTAAGGATTAGGCATTTTGATTATAATAAATATTATTTAACAATATAAATTCTCATGTATGCGAAATTAATGTTTGTCAGCAGAGTGCTGATTTTATTGACATTGTGCTTGGTCACTTTTAGTTCGATTTATGCAAAAGACATTTCTAATGAGCAACGTAACGCCTATAAAGCACGTCAAGCTTACAATCAAAACAAATCTAATTATGAAAGCTTGCTAACGCAAATCGAGCAACAAGAAAGGTACTTGGCAGAACAGCAGCAAAAACTTGATCAACTGCTTGCTGACAAAATGCAAGCAAAAGCAAAGCTTGATGAATCTAAAAAACATCTAGATGCAGAAGTTAAAACGTTAAACCAAGTTTGGGAATTGCGTGACAAGTAGCATTTTAAGCAGTTAAAAGACTCTCTTCACTCTTCTTACATAACCGTTCAAAAGCCTTACCAGATAGAGGCTTAGCTAACAAAAAGCCTTGAGCAAAGTCGCATCCCGCGTCTGATAAAAGCTTGAACTGTTGTTGTGTTTCTACGCCTTCAGCCACCACTTTAAGACCAAGCTTATGTGCGACTACAATCATCGCTTCGCAAATGGCAAGGTTTTCCTGATTCTCAAATATGTTTTGAACAAATGATTGATCAATTTTGATGTAATCAACATCTTTTTTGGCAAGATGAGAGAGCGATGAATAGCCAGTGCCAAAGTCGTCCAGTGCTACCTGAACACCTGCTTCACGCATTGCTGCAATACGATCAACAGTAGAAGTGTTCTTATCTAAAAAAACACTTTCAGTCGTTTCAATAATTATATTTTTCCCGGGTACTTTATACTTTTGCAAAGACGATAAACAATCAAACTTTGCTTCATTTGCTGATTTAAGCTGCACTGGTGACTTATTGATAGCAATTTGAATATCCGGATGAATAGTTTCTCGCCATATAGCGACTTGCTTAACTACATGCTCAAATACCCACTGACCAACATCAAGGATTAAACCAGCATCTTCTGCAACAGAAATAAAATCATCTGGGTTGATCAAGCCTTCAAACGGATGATGCCAACGTATAAGCGCCTCAGCTTTTAAAATCTGGTTTGATTCAATATCAATAATTGGCTGATACACAACCTGAAACTCATTATTTTTGAGCGCACGATGCATGTCATTAATTAAAGTGTTACGTTGCTGCGCTTTATACAGCATGCTTTGATCAAATTTAGTATATCGATTTCTACCTTGCTGTTTTGATTCGTACATAGCAATATCCGCGTACTTGATCAGTGTTTCGGCATCAATTGTTTCATTCGGATAAGTTTCAACGATGCCAATACTACCTGTAAGGTGAACCAAATCATTGCCCAATAAAAATGGTTCTGCTAGTTTTGCTAATACCCTTTTTGCAACGATATCTATTGCTTTGTCTTCTTTCAAATCATTCAAGATAATGGTGAATTCATCCCCACCCAAACGTGCCACGCTTTCTGACACAACGTGATCATTATCAATATAAGCAATCACATCTGTTCCGCGTAAACAACCGACAATCCGTGAAGCAGCCTCTTTTAGTAAAGCATCACCCATGTCATGCCCTAATGTGTCATTAATCTCTTTGAATCGATCGAGATCAAGAAACATAAGTCCTAATGGTAGTTTGGTACGTTTAATTTTTTTAAGATCCTCTTTTAGCCGCTGCATGAACATAAATCGGTTAGGTAAGCCTGTTAAAACATCAAAATTAGCTTGGCGCCAAACAATCTCTTCCACTCTCTTCTTTTCGGAGATATCGGTTAATACGGTTACATACCCTTTCAATTCACCCTTTTTGTCTTTTACTGGACTAATATGGCGCTGTATCGGTATTTGCTTACCAGCTTTTGTAACACGTAAGGTTTCACCTCTATAGACCCCTTGCTCTCTTGCAATTTCATAAACTTCTGCTTGCGAAAGTTCGGTACCAGGCTGATTTCTCACACTAAGAGTTTCTTTTGTTCCTTGTAAATCATCTAACGAATAACCAAATATGTTTACAAATGCAGGGTTAACATACTGACAGCGCAGCTCTGCATCTCTGAGAACAATAGGCTCTTGCACTTGCGCTAACGCTTCGTTGCTCTGTTGTAGCTGGTTATCACGGTCCTCAATTTTGGATAGCATTAAATTGAACTCTTCTGTAAGGAAACCCAATTCATCTACGGTTTGATTATCAACTCGTAGTGAGTAATTACCACTATTGATAATCTCTCGTATTGCATTAGCTAAATTGTGAATAGGTCCTAAAACATAATCACTGGATTTTCTTAAGATAACATAACTCATTAATAACAAAATGCTTGAGATAAATAGCTTACTTAACCATTGCACAAACAAACTCGTCCATATAGAAGTCATGTCTATGCTAAAAATCAATTGCCCAATTACCTCATCATTAAACTCAATAGGGCTCTCTATTAATCCCAAGGTATATGTTGATAGTAACCTACTTAAGTTAGACTGTTCAGTTGCAATAGTTTTTTGATAGCTAACGAACTCATTCCCTTGCTGATCAAGTATTCTGGCACTGGTGATTAATTGATTGATATGTAGCAGTCGTAAATTGTCTTTGGCAGCTTGCTGATCTCTAAAAACCAGTGCTGGAGAGCTACTTGCAGCAGTCATGTCGGCTATGATAGTCAATTGCTCTTGTGTAGATTGGTGTGTATTTCTAATATCATCAACGATAGAAATGACTAAGCTAATCATAATAGCCAGCCCTGTCACTAACAAAGATGTAATGATCAACTTAGCTCTAACTGACTTCTTTTCTAAACCTGTTTGCATTTAATACCTTTATATATACTGCTTATCCAGCCCGACGACTCTTTTTGCAAGTTTTAGCAGTTGAGCACCAATATTGATTCCTTCAGAATTAATGGTTTTGATATTGGCTTCAAAACCAATATGATTATCAAACGCAACCAACCCGATCATGCCACCATGATTAATAAAATCTAAACTTTCGCTCACCGTTAATATCGGCAGTGATTTGCATTTATTAAGTATTTTGTAAATCTTTTTTTTACTAGTATTTTTTATATAAGCTATTTGGCAAGTATGAATATCTCTATTGTTAGGATTGCGCTTGATCATCAATGCTTTCCCCATAACAGCTTTTCCTGCCAACGCATCAAATCCATCATCGTACTGTTTACCAAAAACGCATATATTTAGGTAATTTTCCGAGATACTACTATTAGGCCAAACTGTGAATTTCGTCAGGTTGTAAACAATACCCGCCTTTATTGCTTCTTCTCTTGTTGCAGCGTGTAAGAGATTGGTAGCAAACATGAGCACTGCTATCTGTACGATTCGGCAGCATTGTTTAGTCCATTTTTTGTGGCTTAAGTAAATCATTTTGATTTTTTTGCAAGAATCGAGCCACACAATAAAATGTCACGAAAATGCGGTAAAACCTAGCATAACGCTGTTTATGCCCATTGAAATAGAGATGAGTTGTGCGGCCGTTTCCACTAACCTGTCCATTTTTCAACAGCCCATCTAAAACTCGGTGAAATCGCTTTAAAACACTGTTCGACGCGGAGTGATAGTTTCAAATATAATGCAGGCTATGATAAAAAATGAAGTTGACATTCTGCTTATTGGTGGCGGCATTATGAGCGCAACACTAGGGGTTTTGCTGAACCAGCTAAATCCTGACTATCGCATCACTATGATTGAGAGATTATCTGATGTTGCGCTTGAAAGTTCTGATGCACTCAATAATGCAGGCACTGGCCATGCAGGATACTGCGAATTAAATTACACGCCACAATCTGAAAATGGCGAAATTGAAATTGAAAGAGCGCTCAGTATTAATGCCAACTTTGAAACATCATTGCAGTTGTGGTCCAGTTTGGTTGAACGTGGCATATTACCTAAGCCCGCGCATTTTATTCATCGAACACCTCATCTGAGCTTTGTTTGGGGAGAAGATAATGTTGCTTTCCTGAAGCAGCGCCATGACTTACTGAAGCAACATCACTTATTCGAAGATATGCAATTCAGCGAAGATATTAGGACGCTGCAATCATGGATGCCACTGATTATGCAAAACAGATTAGATGATGAGCCTATAGCAGCAACCTATGTTAAACATGGGGCCGATGTAGATTTTGGTGCAATAACCAGACATCTAGTGTCTTTTCTGAAACAACAAAAGCATTTCACATTATTAACTGACACCTCGGTTAAACGAATTAAAAAAGTACAAAAGCCAATTGCTGATAACAGCTGGCATGTGCAGCTACACCACCATGCAACTGCTAAATTACAAACCATAAAAACAGATTTTGTATTTATTGGAGCAGGTGGTGGCACACTGCCGCTATTGCAAAAAACAGGCATTAAAGAAGGCGTTGGCTATGGCGGATTCCCTGTTAGTGGTCAGTGGTTAATTTGCCAGAATCCAGACATAATCAAGCAACATCATGCAAAAGTATATGGCAAAGCTCCAGTTGGTGCTCCGCCGATGTCAGTCCCGCACCTTGATACACGTATTATTGACGGAAAACCTGCTTTGCTTTTTGGCCCTTTTGCAGGCTTTACCACCAAATTTCTGAAAGCTGGCTCGAAACTGGACCTTGCCAAATCAATTAAGAAAAACAATCTTAAGGCGATGCTTGGTGTTGGTAAAAAGCATACTGACTTAACCAAATATTTATTAAAAGAGGCGACACAATCGCATGAGCAGAGGATGAACAGTTTACGTACATTTATGCCACAAGCGAAAAGCTCAGACTGGTCTCTAGCACAAGCAGGCCAACGTGTACAAATCATTAAACAATGCGATACTGAGTGGGGCCGCCTTGAGTTTGGTACGGAAATTGTCAGCGCACAAGATGGTTCCTTGGCTGCGTTACTTGGTGCCTCCCCTGGTGCTTCCGTCAGTGCAAAAGCAATGTTGGATGTGATTGAATGCTGTTTTCAAAAAGAGCTTACTCAAGAAAGCTGGGTACATCAATTAAAACAGCTTATACCAGCGTATGGGCAGTCCTTGATTGACGATGCAGATTTACTACGCAGTATCCGTCAGCACACGCATAAAACGTTACAACTACTTTGACACATCCTTTAATTTATACGCAAGCATCGCATCGCCTTCTTTAAAGCCCATGATTCGGTTGCCTCCACTAGCAACCGCTATGTACTGCACACCATCTACAGTATAAGTAATAGGCGGCGCATTCACGCCAAATGCTGACTGTGCTTGCCAAAGCAATTCACCAGTTTGACTATTGTAAGCATTAAAGTTGCCATTACCTTCCCCCATAAAGACCAAACCACCTGCTGTAGTCAAAGAACCGCCTACTAACGGTTGATCTGTTTTATTTTGCCAAGCAATTTTTCCTGTCGTTAAATCAATAGCTGATAAAAGCCCCCAGCTTGGATCATCAGTCGGCTCACTTGAGGCGTAACGAATTGCTGGATTTCCGTCTTTAGCAGCAGTTTCATGCAACGTATACTTGATGGGAGCATGAATACCTGCGACAAATGCCAGTTGTTTATCCGGGTCTACGCTCACTGGCGACCAATTAGAGCCCCCAAGAATACCAGGGTACAAGACAGTGCCTTCAAACGTGGCTTTGGCAAACATGTTTTTTTGCGGAACAAAGGCATCTGATTTAAGTAACAGCTCACCAGTTAAGCGATTGTGAATATAAAACCAGCCAGTTTTCCCTGCCTGACCTACGGCAGGAATTATCTTTCCATTTTGGTGAAAATCAAATAGCACAGGTGGGCTGGCTAAATCATAGCCCCATAAGTCATGTGGCACTTGTTGATAATGCCATTTGCGCTCTCCAGTATTCGCGTCCAATGCAATCAATGACACGGTATATAAGTTATCACCAGGACGAGAAACATCATTCATTTGTGGTGATGGATTGCCTGTGCCAAAGTATAAAATGTCATGCTCACTATCAATCGCTGGCGTACTCCATGCAGAGCCTCCACCCAAGCTTGCTGCATCAGGGTATTTTCCCATATCTGCTTTTTCTGCAGCAATATCTCTATCTAAAGTGACGCCATCAGCTGTAGTGACAGTAAAGTCCCCCTCCCAACCATTGGCAGGAATCGTATCAAATTGCCATATACGCTGACCATCATTGACATCAAAAGCGGCAAGAAATCCAGGACGTCCAAACTGACCAGCTACACCTATGACAGCGCCTAACGGTGCATCATCGCGCGGATTATCAATGTGCAAGCCATACCCCACCCCTGTAATGCCTATGATGACTTTACCCTTATATACGACAGGCGCCATACCAATACCAATACCGGTACCGCCTGTTACTTTACGCTCTTTATTAGGATCATCTTGACTGAGCGTTTCTTGACCTTCCCTACTGATGGCTGCTTCAACAACATCAATATCCCAAACCTTATTACCATTTTGTGCATCTAGCGCAATTAATCGTGCATCCACTGTGCCAATAAACACTTTACCATCGCTAACCGCAACACCTCTATTTTGCGGGCCACAGCACATTTTCCAGTCTTTGCGTCTATCATGCTCATAACGCCACAGCTCTTTACCATTGGTAGCATCAACTGCTACCACATGGTTAAATGGAAGCGAGAAATACATCACTCCCTGTTGGACTATAGGTGCAGTTTGATAACTGGCAACCACCCCACTATTATGCTGCCATGCTAATGTTAAGTCTTTTACATTATCTGTATTAATTTGATCAGCTGACGAATATCGCTGACTAGTGTAATCATTACCATAGCTTGGCCAATCTTTAGTTTTATCATTAAGGGCTTGTTTTTCAGTGCTATTACAGCCACCCAGAATCAAACTAAATAAAATAACCGAGATAAAATTGCAGGTGATTTTTTTCATGCGCTATTCCTCATTTACAATACCATCATTATTACGCAAGTATACAGATAAGTATACCCCTAACGATAGTAAAAATTTTCTACTGTCAATTTATGAAATAGTGATAGCAGCTCCATCGGAGAAGTAAAAGATGCTGTATTGTTTATATTTAAATAATATTTAGAAGCAAAGCTAATTTTGATACAAAAACCCTCAACAGCGATTGTAATTGGTGCTGGCATAGCTGGCTGTAGCACTGCATATGCACTGGCCAAACGTGGCATTATGGTCACGCTAATTGACCGTAATAAGCGCATCGCACAAGAAGCTTCTGGAAACCCTGTTGGTATGCTTTATCCTAAATTTAGTACAGGTACCAGTGTGCTGAGCACCATAGCTAAGCATGGATTTACATACACCTTGTCACTTTTGAAAGAGTTGTCAGTGACTGAAGAAATGTATCATCTCTGCGGTCAAATACAACTAGCAAGTACCTTGAGGGAACAAGATAAACAATCCAAGCTGTTAGCTAAGCTAAATAGGGAAAATTATTTTCAACTTCTGTCAGCAAAGGAAGCTAGCAAAATTGCCAATATAGCACTTAGTTATGGTGGCTTATATATTGCCGAATCTGGTTGGGTTAAACCTCAGCTATTCTGCCAAGCACTAATCCGATCTCATTCAATAACAAAATTAATGGCAACATCAGCACTACACATCAAACAACTAGAGGATTGCTGGCAAGTCACGTTTCAAAAGAAATCGACTTTAGAAGCAGACATCATAGTTCTAGCAAACGCCAACGATATCGTGCAATTTGAACAATGCAACAATATTCCCATTACCCCAGTACGCGGTCAAATTAACTTCTTTAAAATGAATGCTTTCAGTCATGAACTGAAAACAATTTTGTGTACCGATCATTATCTGAGTCCAAGTGTTGACGGCTATCATTCTATTGGCACTAGCTATGCACCACATGACATGAACGCAATGCTGAGTGACCTTGATACTAAGACCAACATAAATGCACTAAAAACGATATCGCCTGCTTTGTATAATGAAATTGATATTAATGAAGTAACAGGACGCGTAGCATGGCGAAGTGCAACGCGAGATTACATTCCCTTAGCTGGTCAATTAATTCATGCAAATCAATTAAAAAAAGAGCCTCCGAGGTATAACGACAAGCCAGCTGACCTTCCTTGGTTAAAAGGATTGTATCTGAATGCTGGGCATGGTTCCAAAGGCTTAATTACAGCACCACTATGCGGCGAATTAATTGCCAATCTGGTCAATCAAGAACCATTAGCCATCAATCCATCTATCGCCTCAACAATGAACCCAAGCCGTTTCACACTCCGCCAAATGGGACTAAAGAAGATTGCCCAGAACTTATATGATTTTTTAGATTAAAATAATGTGATGGTCGACGTAAATCAATTAATAAGTAAAGCACAAACCGCAAAAAACCAAGGCAAAGACACACTTGCATTAGATTACTTTCAACAAGCGCTTTCACAATATCCAAATGAAATTGGATTGCTCAGTGCTTGTGGAAATTTAAGCGTCAAATTGGCTCGCTACGAAGAGGCAGTAGGATATTTCAGACGTATTTTATATATTAATAAAACGCCAGAAGTTCGCAGTGCACTTTGCTATGCGTTACAAGCGCTAGGCAATCAGTCGCAAGTAAATGGTCAATATCAGATGGCGGCAGCTTGTTTTGAAGAAGCGTTACAGCACCAGCCTAGCAACGCAGCTTACTGGTACAACCTAGGTAATGCACAGCGTGAGCTGCATCATTATCCAGCAGCAGCAATGAGCTTTCAAAAGGCAATAGCAAACGATCCATCATTTGCTGATGCCTATAATAATTTAGGTAATATTCAGCGTGAACTTGGCCAGCTGGATTTGGCTATCGAAAGTTATCAAAAAGCACTAAGTATTAATCCTGATTTGTTTCATGCGTTATCACATCTTGTACATCAAAAACAACACATTTGTGACTGGCGAGGACAAGGAAAACATAATCTTATGGCGCAGATAGAGCAGATACGTCACTGGGTTAGAACAACACCTGAGGCGCAAATTTCACCATTTGCTTTTCTTGCCATGCCTACGACTACTCCAGAGGAGCAAAAACTGTGTGCAAGTCGATATGTCGAGCAAAACTACCGTGCGCTTTATGATCTGGGTAAAAAAGAAGCTTTTCATCACAACGCCAAATCGAAATCCAAAATCAATATCGGCTACCTATCTGCTGATTTTAGACTGCATCCGCTAGCATTTCTAATTACAGAATTGATTGAAATTCACGATAGATCACGCTTTAACATTCATGCTTACTCCTATGGCAAAGATGACACAACCCCAGTTCGCAAGCGATTAATACAAGCATTCGATTCATTTGTCGATATTCGCAGTATGAACGACCTAGAAGCAGCTAAAAAAATCAACGACGATCAAATTGATATTTTAGTTGACTTAACTGGGTTTACCCATAGTAGCCGCACTGGCATTGTTGCACTAAAACCGGCTGGCGTTCAGATTAACTGGTTAGGCTATCCTGGCACTATGGGCGCATTTAATGAAGATGATAACGATGCTTTATTTGACTATTTAATCGCCGATAGAACGGTTGCACCTAACCCAACAGATTTTTGCGAAAAATTATTGTACCTGCCTTGCTATCAGCCCAATACCGCACGCGAGTTTTCAACTACTAGCAATAAAATGGCACATGACTTGCCTCAAAACAGTTTTGTGTTCTGCTGTTTTAATCAAACATTTAAAATCACAGCAGAAGTATTCGCTGTATGGATGCGCTTACTCAAGCAAGTACCTGATAGTGTGCTGTGGCTACTGGACTGTAACCAGTGGGCAAAAGAAAATTTAAGAAAAGAGGCTAAATCAGCAGGGATTGATCATAATAGATTAATATTTGCACCTAGAACGCATCTAGAAGCCCACATGGAAAGACAACGCCATGCAGATTTATTCTTGGATACTGCACCTTATAATGCACACACAACGGCTAGTGATATTATCTGGGCAGGGGTGCCGATTATTACTTACTTGGGTGATACTTTCGCATCTAGAGTCGCTGCAAGCCTACTCAAACAAATTGGTTTATCTGAGTTGATTTGTGAGTCTTGGGAATCTTATGAGGAAAAGGCGCTTGCCCTAGCCAATAATCCTCACGCGCTGGATACACTTAAAACTACTATCCGCTCAGCAAAAACACAATCTAATTTATTTAATGCTCAGTTATTTGCACAACAATTAGAAGACCAATATCAATCCTTGTGGCAAGCGCACTGTCAAGACACTAGCCTTACACGATAAGCTTGTGATAAAGTCGAAACACCGTACTGATTTAACTAACAATAGGAAGACTTATGGCGGCATTTGACATTACACCTGTACTAAATTTCATGATTGAAAAAGGTGGCTCTGATTTATTTTTTAGTACATCAACCGCTATTCATTTAAGTGTTGAGGGCGAAACCTTGCCTATTAACAATCAAATTCTTGCGCCTGGAATGATTAAAGAAATTGCCTACGGCTTAATGAACGAAACGCAAACTAAAGAGTTTGAAGAGACCATGGAATGTAATTTTGCAATTAGTAAGAAAGGTGTCGGTCGTTTCCGCGTCAATGTCTTCCGCCAACGTGGCGAAGTCGGCATGGTCATTCGTCATATCAAAACTGAAATTCCAGATTTCAAAACTTTGGGATTACCAAATGTAATGAAAGACCTGATTATGCGTAAACGTGGTCTCATTCTGGTTGTAGGTGCGACAGGCTCAGGTAAATCAACAACACTTGCTTCCATGATCGACTATCG
>JBFIGM010000023.1:0-18190 GCA_041602315.1 Methylophilaceae bacterium
AACAAATCAATAATACAACTTTCCAATAGTGGTTTGCTTGAATCATGTACTACTTTTAGATAGGGCGGATTAGGCCATATAAAAGTATTCATTTCTAAACCTGCACCCAGTGTGATATGTCCCATTTTTTACCTAAATCATCATTCGTTGCTATATTAATTAAAATACATTTGATTAAAAAAATGCGTTTAATCTATTCCATGCTGGATATAACGGCAGATTAAATTAAAAATTAAACCCCAAAACAAAAAATAAATTTTAATGATGACGAAGTTCATAATTGAGCATAAAACACAATTAACTTTCATTCTTGGTGTGAAATACGCAGGGAAATACAATCATATTGTTTGATTGGGTTTGCAACTATAATGGTTCATAATTAAGAAAAACAATCTAAGGGGCGACAATTGAAAGCAGTGATTCTGGCTGGTGGCTTAGGCACACGAATTAGTGAGGAGTCTCATCTAAAGCCTAAGCCCATGATAGAGGTGGGTGGTAGACCAATTTTGTGGCACATCATGAAGTTGTATTCACACTACGGTGTCAACGATTTTATTGTTTGCCTCGGCTACAAGGGCTATGCCATTAAAGAATATTTTGCAAATTATTTTTTGCATATGTCGGATGTAACATTTGATATCCAACAAAACCAAATGGAAGTCCACCAACATAAAGCAGAGCCATGGCGCGTAACATTATTAGATACTGGCGAACATACCATGACGGGTGGCCGCCTGAAACGAGTGAAATCATACATTGGGGACAGTGATTTTTGCTTTACCTATGGTGATGGGATTGGTGATATTGATATTGGGGCATTGATACAATTTCATCAGCAGCATGGCAAACTGGCAACGATAACAGCTGCACAGCCGCCAGGGCGATTTGGTGCAATTTCTCTAGACGATGGATTGGTCACCAGCTTTCAAGAAAAGCCCATGGGCGATAGCGGTTGGATTAACGGAGGATTTTTTGTATTGTCTCCAAAAGTACTTGATTTGATTGATGGTGATACGACTGTTTGGGAAAAAGGACCATTGGAAAAGTTGAGCCAGCAAAGACAATTACAAGCTTGGGTTCACCGAGGTTTTTGGCAGCCTATGGATACAATGCGAGACAAAAACTATCTGGAGCAACTCTGTATAGAGAACAGAGCACCTTGGAAGCTTTGGGATAAAGCACAATGACCTTGGCAGTTAATAAAAGCTTTTGGCAAGATAGGCCAGTTTTTATCACAGGGCACACTGGCTTTAAAGGTGCTTGGCTTGCGCTTTGGCTACAGTCACTGGGGGCTAAGGTGACAGGTTATTCACTTGGTCCACCAAGTGAAATTAATATGTACGAAGTGGCGCATGTTGGTGATTCGATGCATTCAATTCATGGAGACGTCAGAGACGCTAACTATTTAAAGAAATGTTTATCAGACGCGAAGCCTGCTATTGTGTTTCATTTAGCAGCACAATCTTTGGTATTGCAGTCTTACCAAGATCCCGTTGAAACCTATTCGACGAATGTAATGGGGACCGTGAATGTATTAGAGGCGATACGGCAATGCGATACAGTTAAATCTGTTGTTGTTGTGACCAGTGATAAATGCTACGACAATAAAGAAAAAGATTGGGCCTATCGTGAAAATGATCCAATGGGTGGGTTTGATCCTTACAGTAGCAGCAAAGGATGTGCAGAGCTTGTTGTAGACTCATATCGTCAATCATTCTTTAATACCGATGCGTATCATACGCATGGAGTTGCTATTGCAACCGTAAGAGCAGGCAACGTCATTGGTGGCGGTGATTGGGCACATGACAGGTTGATTCCCGATGTCATTGAGGCGTTAACACAGCAAATACCAATTACATTGAGAAACCCTACAGCTATTCGACCTTGGCAACATGTGCTGGAACCGTTAGGCGCCTATATTCAATTGGCAGAAAAACTATTTAGTCATGGTGTGGTGTACGCTGAGCCATGGAATATTGGACCAAACCCATCTGACTCGAAAACGACTGAATGGTTAGTTAAACGATTGGTTGCTTACTGGAATAATGGCGAGCAGACACCTATAGCACATCAGGAAAACAAAGCGCATGAGGCGCATTATCTTAAGTTGGACTGCACAAAAGCACATAGCAAGCTCGGCTGGCATCCTAAATGGACAATTGATAAAGCTCTAGAGCAGCTTGTCAATTGGTATCAAGCGTATCAAGCGCATGAAGATATGTATACTTTTTCAATGAATCAGATTGCGCAATATCAGGCTTGTGATGCATAAGATAGATGAAATTACGTAACAGAAATATTGCATTGATGACTAAACCAACAATTAAAGCACCTCATGACCAGCATGCAGAAAGAAGTGCAGAGATTCGTCAACAAATCTCTGCACTTGTACAAGCGTTTGCTGCATTGCAATATGGTCAAAAATCTTTTGAAAAAGATGTTACGCTGATCCCACCATCAGGCAAGGTGTTAGGTGCTGCTGAGTTAGATTATATGGTGCAGGCATCTCTAGATGGATGGCTGACAGCTGGCAGATTTAATGCTGCATTTGAAGAAAGACTAGCGCAGTATTTAGGCGTTAAGTTTGTACTTACGACCAACTCAGGTTCCTCAGCAAATCTGGTTGCATTGATGACGCTGACTTCACCAAAACTGGGTGAACGCGCCATCCAGCCTGGTGATGAAGTCATTACTGTTGCTGCTGGCTTCCCAACGACTGTGAACCCTATAATGCAGGCTGGTGCGTTGCCTGTATTCGTTGATATCAATCTGGCAACACACAATATTGATGTTAGTAAAATAGAGGCGGCCATTAGTTCTAAAACCAAAGCCATTATGCTGGCACACTCCCTAGGAAATCCTTTTGATTTAGGTAAGGTTAAGGCTATTTGTGAACAACATCAGTTATGGCTGGTTGAGGATTGTTGTGATGCCCTAGGTGCAACTTACAACGGTCAGCTTGTTGGTACTTTTGGGGACATGGCAACGCTCAGTTTTTATCCTGCGCATCACATTACCATGGGCGAGGGTGGCGCAGTGATGACCAATCATCCGCACCTGAAACAAATAGCAGAATCTTATAGAGACTGGGGGCGTGATTGCTATTGCGCACCTGGTATGGACAATACTTGTGGTAAACGCTTTTGTCAGCAGTTTGCAGGCTTGCCGCATGGTTATGATCATAAATACACCTATTCTCATATGGGCTATAACCTAAAAATATCCGATATGCAGGCGGCATGTGCACTCGCACAAATGGATAAGCTGGATGACTTCATTGCGGTCAGAAGATCAAATTTTGCTTATCTCAAGCAAAAATTACAAACTTGTTCTGCCTATATCGAATTGCCAGAAGCGACAGAAAACAGCGAACCTTCATGGTTTGGCTTTCTCATGAGGCTAAAGCCCTCAGCCCAAACCAGTCGTGTGAATATCATTGATTATTTAAACCAGCATAAAATTGGCACGCGCTTATTGTTTGCTGGCAATCTAACCAAGCAACCATACATGCAAGGTCGCCAATTCAGAGTGTGTGGTGATTTAACCAATACCGATGATGCTATGCTAAATAGCTTTTGGATTGGCCTATATCCTGGTATTAGTACCGAAATGTTAGATTTCGTCGTTGAAAAGATAGAGCTATTTTTTGGAATTAATTTTGATGAGTAATGAAGAAACAATTCAAACCATCCCAGCGCCATTATTTATCCTAGAAATGGCCAATAATCACATGGGTGATGTTGCACATGGCCTAAATCTGATCAAGGCATTTGGGGCGGTTTGTCGAAAGTACCCATATCAATTTGCTTTTAAATTGCAATATCGTGATTTGGACACATTTATTCACCCTGATATGCAAGGTCGTGATGATGTTAAATATATTAAGCGGTTTTCAGAAACAAAGTTGGCTCGACAGGATTTTGATAGCTTGGTTGCCGCAATTAAGGCAGAAGGCTTTTTGGCGATGGCGACACCGTTTGATGAGGTTTCTGTCGATTTAATTGAGTCGCAACAATTAGATATGATTAAGGTGGCAAGTTGTTCCTTTGGTGATTGGCCATTGCTTGAGCGAATTGCAACAGCCTCACAACCGATCATTGCCTCGACTGCTGGCGCCTCTCTGGAAACAATTGACAGTGTGGTTAGCTTTTTTTCTCACCGTCAAAAAGCATTTGCTATTTTGCATTGTGTTGGCGAGTACCCTACGCCAGATGAACATATGCAACTATCGCAAATTGATTTCATGCGTGCGCGCTATCCAAATATCCGCATTGGGTTTTCTACCCATGAAAACCCAAACAACGTTGATATTGTGAAGCTAGCCATCGCAAAAAATGTCAATATTTTTGAAAAGCATGTAGGCTTAGCGACGAATGAATATGCTTTGAACGCCTATTCGGCCTCGCCACAACAGTTTGATGCATGGTTACAGTCAGCTCAGTATGCGATGGCCATTTGCGGTGTGGGTAATACCAGAAAGATTGATAATCCGTCAGAAGCGGCCAGTTTAAGGGCACTACAGCGCGGTGTTTTTGCTAAAAATGCGATTGAAAAAGGTCAGCAGTTAACTATAGATGATATTTACTTTGCTTTTCCACCAGAGCCAGGACAATGCACTGCCAATGATTGGTCTAAATATAGTCAGTTTGTTACTGTTGACGCTATAGCACCAAATCAGGCTGTCAAGCCTGAAAATACATCACGCACGGAAACAAGGGAAAAAATATTGGCTATCGTGCAGCGAATTAATCAATTCTTGAAAGAGAGCCGAGTGGTTGTTCCCGGTAGCGCTGAATTGGATATTTCACATCACTATGGTCTAGAGCGATTTGATGAGGTTGGGTTGACTCTGATCACAGTCGTGAATCGTGAATACTGTAAAAAATTATTAGTGAGCTTGCCAGGTCAGCGGCATCCAGAGCAATGGCACAACATTAAAGAAGAGACCTTTCATATACTGTATGGAGAGGTTGAGCTTAGTCTAAATGGAAACGAACAGACTTATCGGCCTGGTGATGTCGTGACGGTTGAGCCTGGCACACGTCATGCCTGGGTAAGCAAAACCGGTGCTGTTATCGAGGAAATTTCTACAACACATGAAATGGCTGACTCCTTCTATACAGACGAAGATATTATGGCAAATCCAGTACGCAAAACATCACTGACTTACTGGATGGAAATATGACAGAAAAAGAGCCGTATCGTGTTGCAGACTTTATTGCTGATTTTATTGCCGATATTGGGGTGCAACATGTTTTTCTAATCCCTGGAGGTGGAGCAATGCACCTCAATGATGGATTAGCAAAATGTAAACGCATAACGCCTGTAGCCTGTTTGCATGAGCAGGCAGCTGCCATCTCTGCCGAGTCATATGCGCGGGTTAATGAGAATATTGGTGTGGCTATGGTGACAACAGGTCCAGGGGCAACCAATGCAATCACTGCAGTAGCAGGTGCCTGGATAGAATCTGTGCCTATGATGGTTATCTCAGGTCAAGTTAAAAGAGCTGATATGCTTCGTGATAAACCGCTAAGGCAAAAGGGTGTGCAAGAAGTTAATATCTTACGCATGGTAGAAAGTATTACAAAGTTTGCCATCACTGTTGAGCAACCTGAAGACATTCGTTACATCATGGAAAAAGCTTACTATTTGGCGACAGAAGGGCGTGCAGGGCCTGTCTGGATAGATGTGCCGTTAGATGTGCAAGCTAATTCAATAGAAGTAAATACATTACGCGCATTTGTGGCGCCAGAGGATAGTAATCAAAAAAATAGTCATTTAGCAGACCAAATTAAACAAGTTGTCGCATTATTAAGCTCAGCAACACGTCCATTAATCTTTGCTGGACAAGGGATACGCTTATCAGGAGCGGCTAAGCAGTTTGCGAAAGTAATTGAAACACTTGGTGTTCCAGTTGTGACTAGCTGGAACGCTATGGATTTGATTCCATATGATCACCATTTATGTGTTGGAAAGCCTGGCGTTGTAGCACTACGGGCTCCGAATTTTGCTGTACAGAATTGTGATTTACTGATCAGCATTGGCAGTCGCCTCGATAATATTTTGACTGCCTATAATCCGCGTGGATTTGCACGTGAAGCCAAAAAAGTAATAGTCGATGTGGATATTAATGAAATTAATAAATTAGACATGGATATTACGCTTGCCATAGAGGCAGATGCTAGTGCGTTTTTAGAGATGCTGGCGCTGTACTCTGCTGAGGCTAAATTAGTGGCACCAAGCGCATGGCAATCAAAATGTGCTACTTGGAAGCAGCGCTATCCTGTGAATGATGGTAAGCCTTTTGATACGACTGGCGCCATCAGCCATTATCAGTTTGCAGATGTTATTTCAGATGTTATCCCCGAAAGTACGCATATTTCTACAGGTAGCTCAGGTTTGGCTCTGGAGGTCTTTTATACTGTTTTTCGTAACAAAACCCATCAGCGTGTCTTTTTGACATCTGGTCTTGGCGCAATGGGGTATGGTTTGCCAGCCGCAATAGGCGCATGTTTTGCTAATGGTAAAAAGCCGATGGTGGCGATTGAAAGTGACGGTAGTTTGCAACTCAATATTCAGGAACTCGCCACTATACGTGCATTTGACTTACCTATTTGTATGATAATTATGAATAATGCCGGTTATGCTTCGATTCGCAGTACGCAACGTAATTATTTTAATGGACGCTTTGTTGGTACTGGACCAGAGGCGGGTTTGTTCTTGCCTGATTTAGAGAAGGTTGCGCATACTTATCAATTACCATTTTTGAGAATCAGTAGCGCTGAGAAGCTAGCAGAATCGCTGACAGATGCCATGCAGATGCCTAGGCCTTGTATCATAGATGTACAACTGCAAGAAAATGAAAATTTAATGCCAAAAGCTTCTGCTATGCCACAAGCAGATGGCACGATGGTTTCAATGCCGCTAGAAGATATGACACCACTGCTGACATTAGATGAATTAAAAAGTGAAATGATTGTATCTCTAACAGAGAGCTCATTAAAAGCAAAGCGTTAGCTAAAGAATACTTTCAAAGTATGCGAGCATCTTATTAGGCTCGTTGAAGTTTTTCACAGTATTATCATCCTTTGGTTTTAGACCAAATCCCCAATTTGCATAACTAAAATGCAGTGCATTACCTTCAGCAGCTTCTTTATCGCTGGTGGTGTCGCCAACATAATAAGTCTCTGTAGCCTGTAATTGGTGTTTTGCTAATATATTGGCAATTAGCATTGTTTTGTCGTTTGCTAATACTGTAGGCTCATCTAGCGCATAAACACCTTTAAAGTATGGTAGCCAGCTTAGGTGGTCAAGAATCAACATGGTTGGCTTGATACGTTTATTCGTCGCAATATATAAATCTACTGGCATTTGATTCACCCGCGACAGCATTTCATCTATTTGATCAAATACAACAGTTTCCTTGTAACCAACGGTGTCATATTGCTCCATAAAAAGATCTGCAAGCAAGTCGATCGTATTAGCATCATTTGAACCAGATAAATATTTCAACGTTTCTTTTAAAGGAGGTCCAATAATATTTTTAGTTAATGATTGAACGGGTGTGATATTCGCCTGCGCAAATGCACCTTTAAATGCCAGCAGAATGCTATCTGCGCTGTCAATTAAGGTACCATCAAGGTCAAAGATAATTTGTTTTAATTTCACGCTTTACTGACTTTTGAATATTCTTAGTATGTAGATTATTTTGATATAACACGGTGCAAGGTTAGCCGTCTGTTTTAGGTTAAGCTGACCTCGTACTCTGGTAAGCCAAATAGTTTAACAAACTTTTGCCAGAATGCTGATTGCGAATACTCTTTATATTTGGACAAGTGCTTCTCATAGAGGCTAAGCTCATCTAAGTTTTTATAACAGATCGCTGCGTAATAATGTGCAAAAGCATGATCAAATTTAATTCTGATTACATTCTTAAATGCTTTTAATGCTAATTCATATTCGCCCAATCTAACATCAGTGTTATGGACAAAGTTTAAATCTAAATTCATCATATACTGATATTCTTGAATATATTCCGGTGTGAAATCTTCTGTTTCAATGACGGCTGTTCTGTAATCGGAGCCTAGTGTATTGATTTTAATATAATTCTTTTTGGCGGCAATTTCATACATTTCACTGCCAACAAGTGGGCTGGCGCATGCGATATTAAACCAGTTTGTTTGCACTTTTCTCAGATTCATTCTACTTTCATCTAAGTCAGCTTTGGTCTCTCCAGGCATCCCAATCATAATGTTGGTATTTGTATAAATACCTAGCTCACGACAGTCTTTCGCGACTTGTTCAGAAATCCTGAATTTAAGTGGCTTTCTCATTTGTTCTTTTAATACTTTTTCACTACCCGACTCAACAGGTAATACTAAATGCCGAACACCTGCATCGTAAAACGCTTGTAGCATCGGGCGATCTAAAGCATAGAGCGTTAATCCATTTTGATACAAAGATTCCAATTGCAAGTCGCCAACGACTTTTAGTATTTTCTTCACTCTTTCTTTATCCGCCATCAGATGGTCATCTTGGAAAATAACGGTGCCAGCTGAATAATGATCGCGTAATTTAGTCAGATCCTCGGTGACTCGCGCAAGGCTGTGATATCGCATACTTCTACCATGTGTTTTATGCGATGCACAAAAAGTACATAAAAAAGGACAACCTCGTGATGTCATGATATGAAAACCACGTTTATTTTCTACACTGTGAAAACCACTCTTCGCTTGATTAGACGCGTGTTTGTTAAAATCACATAAGTCATAATCAAAAAAAGGAATGTCATCTAAATCTTCAATGAAGTCATGTTTTGGTATGAAAACGCTTGCTGGATTGACTACTTTTTCTTTTGTAATCCAAGATTCAGATGCGGCTAAATAAGCATCTTTATCATCGGACTTTAATAGACCAAGTAATGGCTTTTCGCCCTCGCCATAGCATAGTGCATCAAAATAATCACAATCCATTTCACCATATATATGTTTATATGAGTTGGTCGGAATATTACCGCCGCCAAGTATTAAAGCATTGGGAAATAAGGCGCGACTCGCTTTACCGCAGTCCATAAAGTTATTAAATGAAGGGCTAAATAATGACGATACACCTACAACATCAGGTTCAAAATCTAGTTTAGTGAGCAAGTCGATACAACATTCATAAAAGCTGTCATATGGAAATGATTCAAGCACACTAATTTCAGCATTAAAATCAATTAACTTAACTTCAATGTCCATGTGCTTTTTAATGTATGCACTCATGGAAATTGGACCTAATGGCAAGTCTGTAGAGAGGCTGTTGTAGTACTTATTATCGCCTTTTTTTAAAAACATACGTGAGTTGTGTGCTGGTTTAATAAATGATTCATATGAGATATGCATCGGCACGATAAAAATCATTTTTATCTTTTCAAGTGACTTCATCATTTCCCCTCAGCTTTACGGATTGTATTACCCGCATTCATTTGCGCGTTTTTAACAATGGCGCTTTTTAATGGCGTCCAAACCTCCAAGCCTAATTCAGTTCTTGCTCGGTCAATATTTGGCACATACCAGCTACGATTGAAATTCCCAACATCAGCATGCTTAGAACCAAGGATTACCACATCTTTATTTGGCGATAAAACATCTCTGACTAAATAAGCCAAATCTTTAATTGAAATTGCCTGATCTGAACCAACGTTGTACACCTGCTCAGATTTGCCATCTATTAATAATGCTAATAGCCAGTGTGTCAAATCTTCCAAATATAAAAATGAGCGCATAGGGCTGCCATCACCTTTGACTATGATTTCTTTGGCATAAAGTGCATCGCGAACAAAGTTGCCGATGGCGTAGTGGAGGTCTAATGGTAGCCCAGGACCGACAAATGAGAAGCATCTTGCAATCGTCACTTCAAATTGATGTTTTTGTGCATAGTAGCTACAGAGAAACTCTGCAGCACGCTTTCCTTGGGCTAACGCACTATTTGGATCCATGCTGTTTGGTGCGCCAAGATAGTTTTCAGGTACGTGTTCCAGTGCGTTTGGGTATGGGCCATAGACTACACCAGAGCTAGTAAATAATACTTTCTTCGCACGGCAAACGTTAGCAAATTGCAGAACGCGCTCCGTGCCCTGTGTCAGCAGGTGAAATTTAGATAGCTGATCTTGTCCTGAGAAAGTTTCCTCGGCGGAGGTAGTTGCCATGTGTAAAATCCGTGAGAAATGCGCATTGGGGAAAACGAAGTTACATACATCGCCTTTTAATAGCGTAATATTGTGTTGCTGAGATTGTTCACTGTTGTTTAAAAAGAACGCATCTGGATTTCTTGTGAGTACTGTTGCTTTGATGTTGGTACCTAGTCGTTGATTAGCATCGAGTATAGCGGTGATTAACCAACGACCAAATAAACCGCTACCACCTGTAATGAATATGTTTTCATCACGCATAGCAAGCCAACGTTGGTCACTGTCAGTTCTAGGTGTGATTAGGTTATTAATATTCATGGCGAGTTAATATACTGACAGTACATTTTATGCTGTTTAATCATATTAGCTGGACAGTGATCATGCCATTGCCAGTGACCATGTTGGCTGGGTTTATCTGCCTGGTAGGCGAGTGCAGGATCAGGATTATCGGTTAGCTCACAGCGGTATAGCATGGAAATAAAGTGACCACGCACATCTCGATCAGGCGCCATCACTTCTCGAATACAAATTGGATCTTTCTCAGCTTTTATCTCAGTGCCAAGCTCAGATAATGCAACTTGTTGAATTCGTGTTGCCGCATGCTCTTTAAAACGAATGACGCCACCAGGCACATGCCAACCAGGCCCATAAAACTCATCTTCTCGCCATGTGAGTAAGGTTTGTCCCACCTTGTTTTTAATCAGTAAATCGACATTAATCATTGGCGTTAACTGACTAATAAACAAAAAAATAGGCTTGGTAAGCCCTTGGCGAGCATTACCAATCGATGACAAAATTACTGAAAAATGAGAGCTAAGGTCTGGTATCACGGTTTTATCTCTTCCAATCCATAATCGCGCAAGATAGCAAGACGTATTTCTTTGCTGTATTGCGCGCGAATGAGTTGTGCAACCTCGTCTGAATAACTGGCGGCCATGACAATAATCGCGTCAACAGGCTCTTTGGTTAACTGATCTGGAGAAACAATAGGTAAGTGTGTCGCTGGTGTATACTTGCCTTGTTTAAACGGTGCAGAATCAATCACGTATGCTAATTGCGCTGATATGTCTGCTAATGCAATCACGGCTAATGATTGATGACCAGCGCCCCACGCGGCAACTTTATAGTTAGGGAATCGGCTAATATACTGCTGGAGTTGTGAAGTGATATCCAGCTTGAACTGTTCAAAAAATTTAAGGTTAGTCGCGCAACGCTTACGGACAACCGCCGATAAGATATAGTCATACCAGACGGGCTTGCACTCCAAAACTTCAAAGCCATTACTTTCAAGCAATGTCCGTAACGTTGTTTGTGTAAAATAAAGTAAGTGGTCTGCAATAAATTCAGAGAACAAGCCTTTTTCAATGATCATATCAAAATTAGGCACTTCCATTAGCCCGATTGCATCATCGGTTAAGTGCTCTATAAGATGTCGTAAACTGGCAGTAGGGTTGGGCCAATGCTCCATAAAATTAAGACAAACAAAGCCATTAAACTGCATCATATTGAGCGCCGAAGTGCCACCGCCTTCTAAATAGCCTTGGGTTACGTTAAGGCCAAGATTCATGCAATGTTCTACCGAAGATGAAGCATGTTCTAAGCCATGCGCATTGACCCCAGCTGCATTCAGTAATGACAAGTATTCACCTTTTCCGCAACCAACTTCCAATATGGATTGATTTGCTAGCTGATACTTTTCTACCCACTGTTTAAATTGAGTAGCGCGGAAATCGCCCATCTCTTTAGAAAATGCAGTGGCGCGAATAACGTCTTTATAATAAGAGACTGGTTGACCCATCAATTGAACCAAACCGCATGCACTACATTGGCAAACATCTAGATCTCTACCCTTGTCTAGGCTCAGCGTGTCAGCGGTAGGAAAGTTCTGGGCGGATGCCGGCATATTTTTATAGCTTAGCAGTATTCTTGCATACATAGCTTTTCCACAACCTCTACATGCCAATGTTGCTGACTGATTCGGGTTATCTATCTGCATTGTCTGATTGGATTGATTCATCATCAATAGGTTGTGTACTATGTGTGATAAGATTTTACAAAAATACTACAGGATAAGGTGATATAAATCTATGAATAAGAAAGCTTTTCGTTGCCTGATTGCATCACTGTACTTGACTAATAGCTTTTATAATTCTTAGCGTGCATAAAGTACAAATAAGTCGCGCATAAAATAGAAGATAGTTTAAGGGCTGCTAATGATTCCCAATAAAGACCAATGTTATTTGCATTCATATGCTGAATTGGCGTTATTTAAAAGCTATGTTGATCAACAATTCAACGCTATTTTAAATAATCAGCCGCGAGAAGAGGTGGAGAAGTTGCTTGCACTGATGGGTCTTTTAGCTTTGGGCGAGCATTATCTCAGCCAACTAGACAAGTATTTTACCAATGACTATTTCAAAAATGCGTTGGGTATCAAACAATATCAACGCTTTAATTTGGATGACTGGGTAATTAGCCCACAGTTTAAGGAGCTATGCTCAGCAGTCAGTCATGTACTGACGCCATTTGATAGCAATAAAATCATCAAGCATACTTTTGATTTTGAAGATGGACGATTTGATAAGCATTTGCAACCTATTTACGATGTTGTGAATTCATTTTTGCATAGTCACTATTTAAAACGTTATGCCAATACGGGTGGCTTTAAAATCATTGATTTTAATCAAAAACTACGTGAGAAATTTGAGCAAGATGGTTATTTGATTATTGAGAATTTCTTGACTAACGATGAAGTAGCGGAGCTTAAAAAGATAACAGAAGTCATTGCTGAAAACGAACTTAAAAACAATGAGGCTTATCTTTATGGTAATGGCAATCGATTGCAGCGTGTTTTTAACATTCTAAATAAGCACAAGCGATTTCGTGATTTGCTGTCTTGTCATACCGTTGTACAGATTTTGGAAAATATTTTTGCTAGAGACACGTTGCATCAAAAATATTATCTCAGTAGCTTCCAAGCTAATATATTAAATCCCGGCAGCGAGGCCCAACAATTACACGTTGATTATTCATTACCGGATCCGTTACCCCCTTGGCTGATACGTGTGAATGTTAACTTTCTTCTAGACGATTTTACAGAAGATAATGGCGCAACTATGGTTGCACCAGGCTCGCATCAATTATTGCGTAAACCAACACCAAACGAACATGTGGACTTGGTGAAAATGATTGCGCCACGAGGATCATTGGTGCTTTGGTCTGGCCATACTTGGCATAGAAGTGGTGCAAACGTCAGTGATAAAAGCAGAACCGCTTTGCTGGCATGTTTTGCAGCATCTTATGTTAGAGAAATTGCAGTTGAAGAAAACTACTTGGAAGTGATGTCAAAAGAGGCACTGGAATCAAGCCCACAAGTGTTACAAAATATGCTTGGGGTCAACCATGGTATTAAACAGGGTGCTAGCGTAATTACTGATGTGCCAGATGAGGTTTAATTAATCTGGCGTTTTCATTTTTTCAATTGGCAAGCCAATTGAAAAACATAAGCGGAATCAGTCTTTTTTTCTGTACACAGTTTATTGATTGCAATCACTTCAAGACCACAGTTTTGCGTTAGTCGAATCAAAGATTGCTCGGAAAAGAAGTTAATATGTTCATGCCAATGTTTTTTCTTGAGATGTGGATTGGTGCTTGTGGTTCGCATCAAGTCTTCATAGGGAACTTCAATATACAGCACAGAGCGCGCATTCATCGTATGTTTGATATCTTCAATAATGATGGATGGATAAGGGACATGCTCTAACACATTGCAGCAAACAACCAAATCATATTGCTTTGAGAAAGCCTCCTCTTTATTCACAATGGTTGCCCCTGGCAATACTGCTTTATTGCTAATATCATAGATATCTATAGTTGCACTCTTACTTTTGAACGGGGTATTTTTTCCGGTATCACCACCCCAGTCGAGAATAGATACAGGCAATTGCACATGTGGTGCCAGAAATTGCTCTATTTCTTCAATGTAGGGAATACCCGATTTTAGAAAATTATTTCTTTCTGTGTATCCTGGCTCATAAGATTCTCTTAAATCAGTATATGCTTGGTCTCGATAGCCGGTATAAAGCGCATCCAACTCCTTATCAGAAAAACGCATATCTAAAAACAGAAAAGCACAATCATGGCAATACAGTGACTTGCAAATGGTGTAAGCCGTGCCAGTAGCGATTGTTTTTAATCCCCAGGACTCATCAATAACGACAGGTGCCCAACCAAAAATACGATGTGCGACAAAAGGCATCAGAATCGCAGGAGCGGAATCCAGATGTACGCTCCCACAACAGATGCATTGCGTGGCTGTTCTTTCTCGGTTCAAGTTTGCTAAGTCGCTACCATTTCCATGTTGTGCTGATGGACGTTGTGGCTGTTTTGGCATAGATTAAAACCAACCTGTATAGCTAACCGAGCACGACAAGACCGCTTGCCCAACTTTCGGCAACGCGATCAAAGTGTGGTTTACGGTTGAATGTTAAGTTATAACCATAGGCCTCATAATGATAGCTAACGCCTTGTTTCTCAGCATCAAGTGCTGCCATCCATAATACAGGCGGATAGCCATCTTTTCTGAGCAATAAGTCTGGAGAGCCAACCAATGCAGCAGAAGTATCATAGCCGCCAGCTAATAAAAACTGTTCTGGCAATTGGGCAGTTTGTTCAATTGCAGCGGGTACAGAATACTCCATTAGACACGGAAAGTAATAGCCTACAATCATTTGCTCTGATTGGGCGGTGATTAAACGTTCGTGACGAGAATCCACAGCAATAGATAGCTTTCCTGCCAAGCCACTTTTATGATGATTGGTGAAGGTATTGTCAGAGAATTTTTCTACAAAGGATGCTTGAACCGCATCGATGTATTGTTGCTCCAAAAATTGACCAATGTCGGCACTTTCTTGCCGAGGGAGCATAAATGGCACATGCACACCCTTTAAAATATCACAATATGCTGGTTCTTGGCCAAGCTTGTCTAGTATTGCTTCCGCGCGCATAGCAAACTCATTTGATGTAATCGGGGCTTTAATCGCTAAGTGTTTAACCAACCGTGCATGAATAGCATCGTAATTAATTTCTGGTTGTTCGAATAGAAAGTAACGTCTAGTTTTTACATGGTGTTCCGCGTGGATACCATTGGGAATACAACGTCCGTATGCGTCGAAAAGCGCTGTTGTTTGCATCATGACACTAGTCAATATCTTCAGTTAGTGAGTTGTTATCAGAGAAACCTTGTCCCCAAGGCACCGGTAAATGGGTGTAGCCAGTTGTTTTTTTCGAATGGAACTGAATAAACTTGGCGTCTTCGCCAATCAGACAATCTGGACGATATGGTCCTAACCATGAGTTTCTCATGCCACGATCTAAAATCTCTTTAAGTGAAGTTTCTTTCATATTGCCTAGAGACATATCAATATAAGGGCAAGGTGTGACTTCACCAGTTGAAGTCACGGTAATAATGCCTTTGACTGTGATACAACCTTTAAATGAGCCATACGTTGGTGTCATGTGGGTAAATACACTATATTCCTTTTCAAGGTCTCGTAGAATATCAGCATCTTCTTTATCAATGACAAACTCTGGATGATCAGAACAAGAGCCTGTTGGTTTTGCGTATGACACATATAGTCCTACGCCTTTCTCTGTTGCGAACTTGCACATGTCCAGAAACTCTTGTGTTTTAACGCGACCTTTGACTAATACTGTTGATAACAACAAGTTAAGACCTGCATCCAACGAAGCATCGATAGCACGGATCACACGTTTGTATGACCCAGGTTTGTTTCGGAAAGCATCATGATCTTTTTCTATCATGCTATCTAATGATAATTGTACTTTCTCAACGCCAATGGCTTTTAAATGGTTTGCTTTTTCAGCATCCAAAAACCAACCATTGGTATCGGTGATAATGTAGTGTTTTTCAGGATCAAGTGCTGCGACGACCTCATCAAAGTCTTTCATTACCAGTGGCTCACCGCCTGTTATCACAAACCGAGCAAGCCCAAGCTCATCTGCTTGTTTGGATAGACCCCTGATAAAGTCCATATCAATTTTTGCTCTTGCATCTTCAATCTTAAACACTTTCTTTTTGTGTCTATCCATATAATATTCAGCAGAGCAATGAGTACATTGAAAATTGCACAAATAGCTTTTTTCCAGACGAATAATTGGACTGATTTCGCCTCTTTCTTCCATCGCTGAAATATTGGCTAGTTTTTTTGCTACATAAGGCTTTCTTGCCTTTAGGCCTTCGCGTTTCGCTTGTTCTTCTGGTGTTAGGTTTTGGTCTGCTAAAATTTCAATCGGTATCATGTTCTTCCTTGTTTAATATTAGCTAAAAACCTATTTAGTTTTTAGATTACCAAATATAAAAATCTTGCATTGTTGGTTTTTCAGCGCTTCTGATAAACTTTAATTTTTCAGCAGCCTCTATCAATGGGTTGACGAAGTTCATATTATCCATTCTCTCATTACCTATGGTACCTAATAATTTGCCTTGTTCAATGACATATTCCTTGTTCTTTAACAAAAAATCCACTTTGTTTTCAAGTTCTGTTGCATCAAAGGTATAGGTTAACTCATTAAATTCAGGAAAGTTTTTCTGCATCCAGCTTGTTTTGTTGGTTAATATAAACGCATAATTACCTACGGCACGGTTAAATCGATCATGTGCGATTAAGTCGAGATTAGGTGTCATGTCTATGATTCCCAACTCATTGTCGAATATCTCCTTGCTGTGTAGTGCAAAATTCATATCATTTGAAAACTTGGCGATAGATTGACCATGATTGACATGCTCCCAATTCCTACCAATGATTTTTACTGGAAACTGTTTAAGTGTATTGGCAACTAAAGTTGATTTTACTCTTCTAAAATAATCATCCAGTTGGGCGGAGTATAAGCGGACTAACTCTCTGCAAGCTAGGGCATCACCAATTTTCGTTGTAACGAAATCAATAATAGTTTGAAAAATATTAATTGGTTCGCAACGTAAAAGAGGTGGCAGCAAGCCTTGGGATAGCTCTAGTAAGTCTTGCGTCATGCTGTTAGGTAAATTTTTGTGCCACATTTCGATTAACTGTGCAGGGTCATTACCGTTTTTGAGAAATACTAATGTACCGTTAGCGCGATTTTTGAAGCTCACATTTTCAATAGGCTGTTGATCATACACCATTGCCGTGTTGATAATGTAGGGCGTTTTTTGCTCTTGATAGTACCAGCTTTGAACCTGTGCAACCTCTGATGAACCATAGATGTTAATAGATGTATTTGGTACGGCAGCATGTCTGGAGATAAAGTAGGATGGCAAATCTCCTTGCAATTTTAAAAATGGAATATTGTGATATTCCCATAAATTAACAATTTGTTCGCTATCTGGGAGTTTCCAGCAAAGGTCTGAACCGATACCTAAATAAGAGAAGGCAAACTCTATTTCAAAATTTAATAAAGCATTTTGTATATGCTGGACATAGTCAGCTTCAGAAAAGTCAATGAAATAAGTATTTTTACCAGCGAGATGAAATGCAGACTCTTTTTGCCGGCAAACAGCATTAATTGCATCGTTCTCACCTTTGCCTGATAAAATCAAAATTACCTTTTCTTTTTGCATGTATTGTACCCATAGACATTCTTTCAGACTATTTTAGTCTTCAAGCTGTTATGGGATATGACTGAATAAAGCTGCAAAAAGAGGTTAATTTATATCATTAAATATTTAATGACTACAGGAAAAAGCTTAATAGCTAGGCCTGCATTTCATCCCGTGTTTCAGTAAAAGCTTGAATAGCTTTATCTAAATCTTCAAATGTGTGTTTAGCTGAAATCTGCGTTCTGATCCGTGCTTTACCTTTTGGTACAACGGGGTAGAAAAATCCTATTGCATAAATACCTTTTTCTAACAAGCGCTTACTCATCTCTTGAGCCAGTTTGGCATCGCCAAGCATCACTGGGACAATCGGATGGTCACCATCATCAACAGCAAAGCCAGCCAATTGCATGCCTTTTCTAAAG
>JBFIGM010000024.1:0-17982 GCA_041602315.1 Methylophilaceae bacterium
CCTTATGCACAACGATTACAAAGCTTAACCAAAGAAGAGTCAGCAGAACTTTTAGATATTTTATTAGATGTTAATTTTCAAGATGATTTGCATGTATATATTTTGATAGGCTTATGTGTGGATGCGAATACAGCCTGGCAAGACTTACGCATAGGTGAATTAAAAACACTAGCGGCAATTGCAGCGGGCAGTATTGATGAAATTTTGGATGGTTGTGAATGGATTGCACAAATCAATGATCTGCCAACTGAGCGTCTTAAAGTTTACAGTTGTATTGCTGACCTTGTGCAAATTGCGCAAAACACAACCAGTGGCGACATTGGCTTATTTGAGTCTAATTTAGCTTTAATGTATGGGGATGTTACATTGCAACAAGCGCTAAGCTTGTTCAATCAAGAAACACAGTATTTTGGTTTGAATGATTTAGGCATCAATTACGAGGGTAGTCAGATGCATCAGCAACTATTAGCCGCTTATGAAAAAGTGCGAGCGCCGCAGCTGGCATAAACTAGTCAGAATTGTTGGCGGTTGCGCACGTCAATCCGCCAACAATTGTTTATTTAGTGATGCTCACAGTGTTCTTTTTCTGGATGGCACTCTTTTTCATTCGCAATAGCAAAGTTTGAAACAACAGCAAATAATACAAATAAAACTGCAGCAAATTTTTTCATTATGATTCCCTTAAAAGATATATAAATAGCTGCAAATTAATCTTTTTTCGATATGCATTGCAGCATGAAATCCTTACGACTGAAAAAGAAATTACTTTAGGTGGAATGCAAAGAATATTTTTGCTGATGTAGGCTATTTTTTCTTGTACGGATTAATTAACGAATCAACCAATTGATGTAGTGTTTCACGCATTTGCGCTTCAGAGACCTCCATCAGCAAGCCATCTTCAAATGCATCCTGTGTAATTTGCAGAATCTCATCAAAATTTTCTTGCATGACACGTATTTTTTCTGTGCATGCAACAATGCTGTTGTCGTCTCGTATCCAGGTGGGAAGTGATATTTTTGACATTATTGTTACCAGTTAATAAGTCATATGTTCAATTAAATGCAGCATTTTACGTAATGCTTGCCCACGATGACTGACTTTGTTTTTTATCTCTGGTTCAAGTTCAGCACCAGATTTGCCAGTCATGCTGTCTAAAAATAGTGGGTCGTAGCCAAAGCCGTTGCTGCCTCGTGGTTTTTTAAGGATACTTCCTTGCCAGATACCTTCTGCGATTAAAGGTTGTGGGTCATCATGCCTTCTAACAAGCACTAAACAGCAATAATAGTATGCAAAACGGTTTTCATGTTGTTTCAGAATGTTGATGAGGTGCGCATTATTTTTTTCGTCATTACTTGGCTTACCTGCAAAGTAAGCAGATTGCACACCTGGCTCACCATTAAGTGCTTCTAAGCAAAGGCCAGAATCATCTGCCAGCGCTGGCAGGCCTGTCGCTTTACTAGCGTGTCTGGCTTTAGCCAATGCATTTTCGATAAAGGTGCAATGTGGTTCATCTGCTTCAGGAACATTAAACTCTGATTGTGGTAACACCTCGATATTCAAAGGCGCCAGCATTGCTTGTATTTCTCTTAATTTACCTTGATTACCGCTGGCGATGACAAGCTTTTTTAACATGATTAGGTTTTAAGCAATACCAAGAGCTTGTTTTTGTAAAGATAAAAGTTCGTTAATGCCTTCTTCAGCGAGGTCTGTCATTGCCGTCATGGCATCGCGGCTAAACGGTTCGCCTTCTGCAGTGCCTTGAATTTCAACAAAGCCACCACTGCTCGTCATCACAACATTCATATCCGTGTCACAGTCTGAATCTTCCACATAGTCTAAGTCCAGCACGGGGACTCCCTTGTAGACACCTACTGAAATCGCAGCAACGGCATTGGTAAGTGGAGATTCAGTTAGTAGGTTATTGTCCATAAGGAAGGTAATCGCATCGTGCATGGCAACATAGGCGCCTGTAATGCTTGCAGTACGTGTGCCACCATCTGCCTGTATGACATCACAATCAAAATGAATGGTTCTTTCACCCAATTTTTTTAAATCTATGACAGCCCGTAAACTACGACCAATTAGACGTTGAATTTCTTGCGTGCGGCCTGATTGTTTGCCGCGGGCTGCTTCTCTTTGCATGCGAGACCCTGTAGAGCGTGGAAGCATGCCATATTCAGCCGTTACCCAACCTTGTTCTTGCCCTTTTAAAAAACCAGGTATCTTTTCTTCCACACTGGCGGTGCATAGCACATGGGTATCGCCAAATTTTACCAATACGGAGCCTTCGGCGTGTTTGGTGTAGTGGCGAATAATTTCTACGTTACGTAGTTGATTGTTTGCGCGCCCGCTGGGGCGATGAGAAGAGGACATATTTAATATCGGCTTTTTAGAAAAAGCCTATTATAAAACATGCTGAAAAGTCTTGCTTTTAAATCCCAATTTTTAATTTGGTTTTGATGAGTGCTTGTTGAATCTCAGCAATAGTATTTTCAATATCATCATCAGATAGGTCTAGTGGATCTGCACCACCGAGTGGCATAGTAGTTGTGGAATTAATGATGGTTGTTGTTTCGCCTAAAGGCATTAGTTGTGTTGAGACTATATCCTCGCTGAGTTGTTTATCACCCCACTGAACAGCTATGGCACTGAGGTTATCTCCATGGTCATCTGCAGCGTTTTCAGCGGCGTCCATCAATGCTTTTGTTGCTGCTGTCACATCAATATTGGCATTCAGAATAGCCTTAATTTCATTATCACTTAAGCATCCCCACAAACCATCAGTGCACAATAGAATTGTGTCACCTTCCTCAAGTTCGATTCTGTCAGAAAGGTCAATCTGCGGCGGTGTTTCTCCACCTACGCAGTTGTAGATTTTGTTTCGGTAAGGATGTGTGGCCATTTCCTCTTTGCTAATCATGCCTTTTTTATACAATGATTGCACGATCGAATGATCTTCCGTGCGGTAGAGCAAATGGTTACCTCTAAAATGATATAAACGTGAATCACCAACGTGTGCACAATATAAATAACCACGTTGAATAACGGCGACAACAATGGTTGTCCGCGGCGATTCTACTAGACTTTCAGACTGCGTTACATTCTCAATCATATCGTGTACTTGCTGGATATGATCAGTCAAAAATTTGGCAGGGCTGGTGAGTAATGGTTTAGCTAGTCGCTGAAATGCATCTGTTAACGTTTTAATGGCCAGTTGCGCGGCAATTTCACCGTGGCGGTGACCGCCCATGCCATCAGCTAGTACCAGCAATAAGCTATCTTTACTATAAGAATACGCGAGTCTATCTTGGTTGTATGGCCTTGGCCCCTGTCGGCTATTCTGATAAATCGTGAATTTCATATGTAACCATTATAAGGGCTTAGTTAGTACGGCATGAATCTTTTTGGCAAAACTAGATTTTTTCTCTGGCTTAGCTGTATGTGTGACTAGTCTTTTTTGTAATGAGAATACGCTTTGTGGTCTTTCCATATAATCTAGCTTCAAGCAGTCATCAATAATAGAAAGCAATTCTTGACTGTAAATACCCTTACCAACTTTCATTGCTGGGGCAAGGAAGTCTTTTTTTACACGCTGGTTAGCAGCGATAGGCGCAGAACGCGCCAAGCATGAATACATACTTGCACCAACACTATAAATATCACTCCAGGGCCCGAGTTTTTGTCGATCAAAATATTGCTCTGGTGGAGCAAAACCAGGTGTGTAACTAGGTGATAATTTTGGTTGCGCCAAGGTAAGCGTTTGTCTGGCGGAACCAAAATCTAGTAGCACAGGGGAGCCGTCTAATCGGATATAAATATTGGCAGGTTTAATATCCAGATGTAGTAACTTCTGTAAGTGTACTTCACGTAAGCCATTTAATAACTGACTAAAAACTCTTCTGACGAATTTTTCATTCACAGGCTCTTGCTGAGACAGGATATATTCTTGCAATGATTTACCACGTTCATATTGCATGACCATATAAACGGTGTTGTTCTCACGGAAGAAATTAGTGACGCGAACGATATTTTTGTGATCAATTTTAGCTAGTGCAAGACCTTCTTCAAAAAAGCATTTTAGGCCATGTTTGAATGTTGCTGCCTCATCATCTGAATCAAGCATTACTGTTGCACCATCTTCACGCAGTGCAAGACCCGTGGGCATGTATTCCTTAATGGCTACGGTGTGCTTGTTTGCATCTTGTGCAAGATAAACAAAGCTGAAGCCACCAGTGCTTAAGACTTTGGTAATCACGTAGTCTTGTAGCATATAGCCAACAGGCAGGGTTTTATTTTTAGCTTTTGCCATTACTAAAGTATCTGTATATCAAAATTGTAGAGCAAAGGATAAGATATTCTGACATAAAATCATATAGATTTGATACAATTATCAGCAATTACTTTAAGAGTAGGCCTTATTTTTGTGAATAAAGAGACATGATTAGTAGCATGACGGGTTATGCGTCCCATGAACGCATCACGTGTGGCGGCGTATTGCAAGTTGAGTTACGTTCTGTTAATCAGCGATATCTTGAATTACAACTCAAACTAGATGAACAGTTACGAGCGCAAGAAGCAGCGATTCGAGAGCAATTAAAATCACAATTAGGTCGTGGTAAAGTTGAGTGTCGCATCAGCTTGGCCAAAGCTGAAACAGAAGAAACAGCTATCACCCTTAATCTTAAGGCAGTTGCGGAAATTGCTAATTCTGTCAAAGAGATCAGTCAATATTTTCCTGCGCTTCAGCCAATTAATCCTTTAGAACTCCTAGAAATGCCTGGCGTACAAGTTAGCACATTGTCTGATGACGAAACATTAGTACAAGAAATGCTTGATGCTGTTTCTGTTGCGATTGAAAGCTTGATTACAGCTAGAAATCGAGAGGGTGAAAAGCTTAAGCAGATGATTCTAGAACGATTGGCAGAAGTCGGTGGGTTGGTGTCAAAAGTAAAGCCCATGATGCCATCATTAATGAAAGCATATCAGGACAAGTTGATAGCAAAATTACAAGAGGCAACGCTAGGCAATGATGATGAGCGCATCCGTCAGGAAATGGTGCTTTATGCGCAGCGCATTGATGTCGATGAAGAGCTTTCGCGGTTGTCTGCACATGTAGAAGAAGTAGAATCTATCTTATCTGCTGGTGGTTTGGTTGGTAAGAAGCTGGATTTCTTAATGCAAGAAATGAATCGCGAAGCCAATACCTTAGGTTCTAAGTCGGTGTCAATTGAAACGACGCAGATATCCATGCAGCTAAAAGTCCTGATTGAGCAAATGCGAGAGCAGATTCAGAATATTGAATAATAAGCCGTCAGTTCATGAAAAAATCGTCTAAAATACGCAGATGATTTCAGGCAACCTATTTATCATTACAGCAGCATCTGGGGCAGGCAAAACAACTCTCGTGAAAGCCCTGCTGGAAAAAGATGCAAACTTGACTCTATCTATTTCACATACTACTAGAAAGCCGCGCCCAGGCGAACAAGATGGCATTGATTATCACTTTGTAGATGAGCAAGCATTTATGAAAATTTTGCGTGCTGGTGGTTTTCTAGAAAGCGCTCAGGTACACAGTGCTCGCTATGGCACATCACAAAAAGCGGTAGATGAACCATTGCAAGCAGGTCGCGATGTGATACTGGAAATTGATTGGCAAGGAGCGGAGCAGGTACGCAATATTTACCCAGATGCCATATGTATATTTATTGTGCCACCATCTTTAGAAACGTTGGAAAAACGGTTGAGAGGGCGTGCACAAGATAGTGAAGAAGTTATTGCTAAACGTTTGGCAGCAGCACGAGAAGAAATGCGTCACTTGGTAGAGTTTGATTATGTTACAATAAACGACGTATTCGATGATTCTTTGCAAGATTTGATTGCGATTGTTCAAGCGCAACGTCTTAAAACAAACATACAATTACAACGGCATCGCACGTTGATTCAAACATTGATTTAATTTAGAGGGTTACACCATGGCACGTATTACTGTAGATGACTGTTTAGATAAAATTCCTAACCGCTTTCAATTAACATTGGTTGCCGCATACCGTGCGCGACAAATATCAAACGGATCTGATCCATTGGTGAGTATGCATGGCTCACGCGATAAGCCGACAGTGATTGCTTTGCGCGAAATTGCAGCAGGTAAAGTTGGCTTGGAACTTCTACAAAGAAGTTAACTATCCAACTTTAGCAGTATGCCTAAAACCGCTAAAAAACTCACAGCGGAATCATTTCAGTTAACTGAGCCACCTATGTTGCCAGCGGATACTGAAGAGTCACAACTAACCATACTGCTACGTGATTATCTGACTCAAGAAGAGATTGATCAAGTCTGGGATGCCTATCGATATAGTGACGAAGCACACAAAGGGCAAGTTAGAAAATCTGGTGAACCTTACATCAGCCACCCCGTTGCAGTTGCCTGTATTCTTGCCAAATTACACTTAGATATTCCCACGCTGCTTGCAGCATTATTGCATGATGTTGTTGAAGACACCGGTGTCGCGTCTGCGGAACTCCGTGAGCGTTTTGGCAACCAGGTAGCAGATTTGGTTGAAGGTCTGACTAAACTGGATAAAATAGAGCTCCAAACAGCCGTTCAGGCGCAGGCAGAAAATGTGCGGAAAATGTTACTGGCAATGAGTCAGGACGTTCGTGTGATATTGGTGAAACTAGCCGATCGATTACACAATATGCAGACGTTAGATGTGATGAAGTCAGCCAAACAAAAGCGGATTTCTCATGAAACGCTGGATATTTATGCGCCAATTGCCAATCGTCTTGGTTTAAATGTTATATATCAAGAGCTAGAAGACTTAAGTTTTAAATATATTTACCCTAACCGTTACAAGGTAATTGAAAAGGCTATTAAAACGGCGCGTGGTAACCGTAAAGAAGTTATTTCTAAGATCCTGGAGTCCATTAAAACCCAGTTAGCAGATGCAGGAATAGAGGCAGATGTAGAAGGAAGGGAAAAACATCTTTACAGCATTTACCGTAAAATGACAGGAAAAACGGTAAAATTATCGCAAGTTAACGACATTTACGGTTTTCGCGTGTTGGTTAGGGACACTGCTAGTTGTTATTTGGCGTTGGGTAGTTTGCATAGTTTATACAAGCCTATTCCTGGCAAGTTTAAAGATTATATTGCCATACCGAAAGTTAATGGCTATCAATCACTGCATACAACACTCTTTGGCCCATTTGGCACGCCAATAGAAGTACAGATACGCAGCATTGCGATGCACAATATTGCACAAGCAGGCGTAGCGGCACATTGGCTATATAAAACGACTGATGCACATTTAACCAAACTGCAGCAACAGACTCATCAGTGGTTGCAGCGGTTAGTAGAGATCCAAACTGAAAGTGACGATAGTCATGAATTTCTGGAGCATTTTAAAGTTGATTTGTTCCCAGATGAAGTCTATGTGTTTACACCTAAAGGTAATATTTTAGCTTTGCCGAGAGGTTCAACAGCGGTTGATTTTGCTTATGCGGTACATACAGATGTAGGCAATTGTTGCGTGGCAGTTAAGATTAATCACGAGCTAGCACCATTACGGACGGAAATGCAAAATGGTGACCATGTAGAAATTATTACCTCTGCGCTTGCTAAGCCAAACCCTGCTTGGCTCAATTATGTGGTGACAGGTAAAGCGCGCTCACATCTGCGGCACTACTTAAAAACAATTAAAGTAACGGAGTCGGCGCATTTAGGCGAGCGTATGTTGAATATTGCCTTGCGTGCCTTGCATGTAGAGCCTTCTGAAATTAAAGAAGAGCAATGGAAAAAGGTAATGCGCGATTATGATGTTAAAGATAAATCAGAAATTTTGGCAGATATTGGTTTAGGTAAGCGTGTTAGCTTAATGGTGGCACACCAACTTCTCGCCAGTGCGCATGATGATTTACATCCTAGTAAAGCACAAAAGTCGTTTGATAAGATTACGATTAGAGGTTCTGAGGGAATGGCAGTGCAATTTGCACAGTGTTGTAGCCCGATACCAGGAGACCCTATTTTAGGATTTATCAATAAAGATAGAGGTTTGGTGATTCACACGCACGACTGTACAGCAATCAGTAAATTTAAATTAGATCCAGATAAATGGTTGGATGTAGAGTGGGATGCTGATCATAAACGTTTATTTAGGGTCAATTTGCGGATAGTTGTTGAGAATCAACGCGGTATGCTGGCAAAAATAGCGGCAGGTATATCTGAGGCTGGTTCAAATATCGATAATGTGAGCGCCGAAGCTTCCGATGGCAGTCAATATTCCGTGATTAATTTTACCGTACAGGTGCATAATCGTGTGCATCTAGCCGAGTTAATTCGTAACTTACGCAAGATACCAGAGGTTGTGCGTATTAATCGCGTTAAAGGCGGTAATCGGGATCAAAAAGTACAATAACTTAGCTAATTAATAGTAAAGGTCATTATGGCAGTAAGAGAGATTATTCAAACAAAACTAGCACCAGCAGCAATTGGTACTTATTCACAAGCGGTAAAAGTGGGTAAAACAGTATATCTATCTGGTCAAATTGGACTGGACCCAGAAAAGATGGAGTTAGTCGAAGGTATTGAGGCTCAGGTGAGGCGCGTATTTGATAATTTAAATGCGGTGACAAAAGCGGCTGGTGGTTCAATGGCAGACATTGCAAAGCTGAATATCTTTTTAACAGATTTAGGCAACTTTACATTAGTCAACACTATTATGGCAGAGTATTTTACTGAACCTTACCCAGCGCGTGCAGCAGTAGGCGTGGCATCATTGCCAAAAGGGGCATTAGTGGAAGCAGATGCAGTGATGGAGCTATCCTAGCTGTAACCATTGTCTATTGCTTATTAGAAATTAGCGGAAGCATGCAGCTAAAAGAACTTAAATCATTTTCAAAACCGCTAATCAATCATCTCGCCAAGTTAGGCATTCACAGCGAGCAAGATTTGCTCTTGCATTTACCGCTTCGCTATATAGATGAAACGCGTATTGTTTCGATACGTGATTTGCGTTTGGGTGATGCGGTGCAGGTACAGGGTGAAATAGTGCATGCAGAAGTGAGTTACAAGCCACGAAAGGCATTGATTGCTAGGTTAGAAGACGCAACAGGTCAGATTAGTTTACGTTTTTTAAATTTTTATCCAAGTCAAATTAATGCGCTAAAAGTGGGTAACTCTATACGTGCTTATGGTGAGGTAAGGCACGGTTTTTTCGGTTATGAAATGGTTCATCCGCAATGTAAGGTCGCGCGTGAGACAAGCGAAGTGAATGCACAGCTGACGCCTGTTTATCCAACCACAGCAGGTTTATCACAGCCAGTATTACGTAAAGCGATTAAATCTGTCATGCGCGAGAGTATGTATTCCGAAACGTTACCGCAATTTGTTTATACATCGCTAAATCTACCTAGTTTTGCTGATAGTATTCAGTCACTACATTATCCTGAGCCAGATGCAAATTTAATGGCCTTGGAAAATAAAACAACGCCTGAGTGGAAACGACTGGCTTATGATGAGTTACTCGCACAACAACTTTCGATGCGCAAGCACTATGCAAAAAGACGGAGTATTGATGCGCCTAAAATTGCACATTCAACGCATTTAGTCCGACGCTTACTAGAAAACTTGCCTTTTAGCCTGACAATCGCTCAGCAAAAAGTAATCAAAGAGATCAGTAGTGATTTAAAACAGCCTCACCCAATGCAGCGACTCTTACAGGGAGATGTAGGTAGTGGAAAAACTATCGTCGCTTGTATTGCAGCTTTGCAAGCGATTGAGCATGGCTGGCAAGTGGCTTTGATGGCGCCCACTGAAATTTTGGCAGAGCAGCATTTTAAAAAATTTCAAACGTGGCTAGAACCGCTCAATATTCATATTGCATGGCTAACCGGAAGTCAAAGTAAAAAAGATCGAGCGAAGGCGCAAGAAGATATTTCCAGTGGTCTCGCCCAGCTTGCAGTTGGTACTCATGCTTTATTTCAAGAAGCCGTTCAGTTTGAAAAACTGGGCTTAGCCATCATTGATGAACAACACCGGTTTGGCGTACAACAGCGCTTGGCTTTACGCAAAAAAGGGCAGCCAGAGCCTCATCAATTGATGATGTCAGCAACACCCATCCCACGTACTTTATCAATGAGTTATTACGCAGATTTGGATGTTTCTGTCATCGATGCGTTACCACCAGGTAGAACGCCAATAACTACAAAACTAGTATCAGATTTAAGACGAGATGAAATACTAGAAAGAGTAAAAGCAGCCTGCATGACAGGTAGTCAAGCATATTGGGTCTGTCCACTAATTGAGGAGTCAGAAGCGTTACAGCTTCAAACAGCTACAGAAACTTATGAAGATTTGAAAAATAATTTTCCTGATTTACGAGTTGGTTTGGTACATGGACGAATGAAGCCAGTTGAAAAGCAAGCGGTGATGCAGTGGTTTATTTCTGGTGAAACACAACTACTGGTTGCTACTACGGTGATAGAAGTAGGGGTAGATGTACCCAATGCCAGTTTAATGGTGATTGAGCATGCCGAGCGCATGGGTTTAAGTCAGTTACATCAACTACGTGGACGGGTTGGTCGTGGTGCCGCAAAGAGCACCTGTATTTTGATGTATCAAAATCAGCTGTCGGATATGGCGCGTGCGCGATTAAAAGTCATTTTTGAAAATACCGACGGATTTGCTATATCGCAAGCAGACTTAAATTTACGCGGACCAGGAGAGTTTTTGGGTACAAAGCAAAGCGGTGTGCCCATGTTAAAAATTGCTGATTTAACAAGAGATGAAGCATTGCTTGAACATGCAAAAAGTATTGCTGACAAGTTGCTAAAAGAGCATCCAAAAGCCGTAGATCAGCATTTGCAGCGCTGGATGAAGCACGCTGTCGATTTAGTAAAGGTTTAAGCGTTAATCTTTTGTCTTCGAATTGTTATCAATGTCATTAGTAGCAAGCAATCTAAAGCAATGACAGCAGGAAATAATACCGTAGTAACCGAATAGTGCTCTAACGCTAAAATGACTAAGATATTCCGCACAAAAAACAAAGTAATAAATGATAGTGGTTCAGAGTAGGGGGCATGGTAGACCTTGCGAACTGTTGGAATAAAACCAATAGTGTCAACCACTGTTAAGACTACGACCGTCCATAAAGGATCTTCTAATAGGTACCACAACAGCAAAGCAGTCATTGCTAGCACGAAGAATAGCCAATCGGATCTTGTAATTGATATATCACTTCGTTTGCCATAAGCCAAGCAAGCAATCAGTATTGTGATGATGCCAGAAACGCCTATCGGCCAGGCGCCGATGCCTCCATGATCTTCAAGCTGTGCCAAAAAGACGACAAAAGTAGTTGTGCCCCATATAACCCAAGAGAATACGTGAGGTTTGGTAACACCTTTTACAATCGAACTGATATAAGGGACAAATGCAAGCAAAGTTAACCCAATTGCTAGTGCACTTAAAATGGCCTTAAAAGTCATGTTTATCCTGACCCGTTAAAAACTAAATTAAATCTATCATAAATGCGGCAGTAGCTTTATGCGATAATTCACACTGTGAAAGTACAGCTGCATAATGTCAAATTCCGCACCAAATGGTTAAGAAAACCCTTTTCTGCTTCAACATTTCAAAACTGGTTGGTTAATGACACATCGTTAACCGCTAGACTGCAAAAGCGCTACCGTGGTTTTTATGTGAAACCGCTATTACAGCAGGATGCTAAACCGCTACATGATGAAGCAAAGATGCTAGCGTTAAAACCATCTACCAAAGCTTATATAAGAGAGGTTTTGTTAATTGGTAATCAACAACCAGTGGTATACGCGCATAGTGTTTTGCCACATCGAAGCTTACGTGGCAAGTGGCATAAACTTGGCAGGCTAGGAAACCAACCCCTAGGTGCGGCATTGTTTAAAAATATGCAAGTGATACGTACACCGCTAAGTTATAAAAAACTGTCCAACAATCATGTTTTGTACCGGAAAGCCGCAAGAGAAATAGCGCATCCACCCGCATATTTATGGGCAAGGCGTTCTGTTTTTCGCTTGAAATGCGCTAATATTCTGGTCACGGAAGTTTTTTTACCAGGGTTATTTGATGAATAAAGAGGTTCTAATTCGCAAAATAAATGCGTATGAGCGATTAATGCGCTTAGATAAACCTATTGGTATCTTGTTGTTGATGTGGCCAACGCTTTGGGCACTATTACTGGCAGGGGAAGGTCAACCTAATTGGCAAGTCACTATCATATTTATTACGGGGGTAGTGCTAATGCGTAGCGCTGGCTGTGTCATGAATGATATTGCTGATCGACACTTTGATGGGCATGTAGAACGGACCAAAAATAGACCAATTGTTATTGGTGAGGTGAGTATTAAGGAGGCGGCGTTTTTAGCCGTTGCATTGACGATAGCGGCTTTTATTTTAGTGTGCTTCTTAAACAAAATGACGATACTGTTGTCGATAGTCGCTTTATTTCTCGCTGCAACCTATCCGTTAACTAAGCGTTTTTTAGTCATTCCGCAGGCTTATTTAGGTATTGCGTTTGGCATAAGTATCCCGATGGCTTTTGCTGCATTACAAAATCAAATCCCTGCAATTGCGTGGTGGCTAATGCTTGCCAATATATTTTGGGCGGTAGCATATGATACTGAATATGCAATGGTAGACCGCGATGATGATATTAAAATTGGGATACAGTCTTCTGCACTGCTTTTTGGGCGATATGATGTATTTGCCATTCTATGTTGCTATTTCAGCATGCTAGGTATTTTTATTGCTATTGGACAAGCAAAGCATTTTAGCGTCTATTATTATATTGGTATCGCTGTAGCGGCAACACTGGTCATTTGGCAGTATCAAATGATTAAAAATCGCAACCAAACCAATTGCTTTAAAGCTTTTCTTGCGAACAACTGGATTGGTTTTGTTTTGCTTTTGAGTCTGGTTGCAGAATACTATTTAAATTAATTAGATTTAGTATTTCTCAACCAGTGTAAATTCAAAAGCAGTTTCATTTTTTTCAGCTTCAACTTTTTCTCTGGCGATTCTTTCTGCTTCTGCCATTTCTCTCAATTTCTCTGCTTTTCTGGCTTCAAGCATGGCTTCTTTCTGTTCATTGATTGCTAGCTTCTTTTGATCCAGCTGGATTACTTCTGCGGAGCTCACATTATCTTGTGCAATAGAGCGCAGCAGTACTAACTCTTCAATCAGATTTTTGGCTAGACCAGCACGTGGTTCTAGACGATTGTTATAAATCAAATCTTCTAGGTAAGAGACAGCAGCAGGCGTATTCCAGACAGCTTCAAGACCGCTCGCTAAGCGAGGAAAGTCTTCTAATGATTCAGTAGATGGGGAGTCAATATTAGAAAATTCAGCGATTTTGACATTAAAGTGTAGTTTGCACTCTTCCGCAGTTTCTTCGTACAGTTTTTGCAAGTTCTCTTTTGCTAACAAATCTAACAGGAATAACCAAATAGTGACAGACTGTTTTGGAAATTCTAATAAATGATTTTGTAATAGCTGAATTGCTAATGAGCTACGTCCATGAGAAAGAAAGACATCGGCATGATCGAGTACAGAAAATGCTTGATCGTCTTCAATGAGGATATCCTCATTGGATGACTTAGTGGATTCAAATGTGCTTTCCATCACGTTTGGTATAAGTTGGCTATCTTCATCAGTGTCGTCTATATCGAAATTAACTTCACTGAATAGCGCATTATTTTCATCCGCCAATTCATCTGTGGTCTCTTTTGCATTGGTGTTCGTATTAATCCAAATAGCCTCTGTATTGTGCGTTTGTATCAGAGACTCTCTGCGACGCAACCAGTTATAAACCGTGTAACCGCTGAATAAAAATACGCCAGCACCAAATAATGGCAACATTCCATCAATATGGAATGATGACTCTGCTTGGATAAGCTGTGCGGATTTCATTTTGTTTTCAGATTGCAATTTAAGATTTTGTTGCTGCAAATTTGTAATCTGTTCTTGTAAATGTGCTAACCGTTTATTCATGACGGTCACTTCATCCTCAATAGCAATTGCCCCATTGCTACTAGATGGAGTTGTATTAGGGTTGAAGTGTAATTCTTTATCAAGGCGTAATCCTGTTAGCCCCACTACATTACTGGTATAAGTTGTTCCAGATATAGACAGACGCGGTTGTGTTTCAATAGTCTGTACTTTTGTAGTCGCTGATACGGATTCAACACCTGTAGACTTCTTTGCAACAACAGGCGCTGACTTTTTATTACCAGCAGTAGATTGTTTCTTGCTGGTAGCAGATTTCTTTTTTTCTTTAGTAGTAATCAATGCAACTGTCTCATTATCTGCAATCGCGGTTTTTGTAGAGGAAATGACAGAGGTGTCAACATTTCCAACAAGATTTGGTGTTTCTATATTGGCAACTGAATTAAAGCTGGGTGGATCTAAAAGTAACACAAAGTCACGGCGTATGTTCAAATTACAGCCAGCAATAATTGATAAGTTTACAATAGGCTCATTAACAATTTGGTTAGTGGATAAAGCCAACTTGGCGATATTACCACTTGCTGGACTCACAGAAAAATTAACATTACTTAGATTGCTATCTGCGCCAAGACGTAAGCAGGAAGGGTCTTTCAGGTCATTTGCACCTAGTATACTCACGTGTGCTTTTAGTGGCTCACCTAAATTAGATTGCACTGTAATATCACTTAACCCCAGTGCAAAACTGTTTGTGTGTACGCTAAAAGCCATTATGCTCAGTGCAATGGTTACAGCATGTTTAATTGTTAGGTTATGTTGCATATCGTTCTCATTTCTTAAACAAACGCATTAATGATGTTGTTAATTCAGCAATTCGTGTGCCAAGTTGTAATAATGGTTAATTTCGCTCACAATGTATTTAAACAAAGTAGCGCGTTTATTAATCCGTGAGATAAGCAGATTAATTGCATTTAGCTTATAAATTTGTTTGACGAGTCGTCTTCAAAAGCATATAATCCGCCCTCTTGATTTTAATTAGCTATATTAATTGGTAGTAATATTATGAAAACGTTCTCAGCAAAACCTCATGAAGTAAAACGTGATTGGTTCGTTATTGATGCGACAGATTTAGTTTTGGGCCGCTTAGCGAGTGCTTGTGCGCATCGTTTGCGTGGTAAACATAAAGCGATTTATACACCTCACGTTGATACTGGTGATTACATTGTTGTGATTAACGCTGATAAACTGAAAGTAACAGGTGCAAAAGCAACTGATAAGGAATATCACACACACTCTGGTTTCCCAGGTGGTATTTCAACAACTACATTTAGCAAAATGCAAGATCGTTTCCCAGGTCGTGCGTTGGAGAAAGCTGTTAAAGGTATGCTACCTAAAGGCCCTCTAGGCTATGCAATGATTAAAAAGCTAAAAGTATATGCTGGTGATCAGCATGAGCATGCTGCACAACAACCACAAGCATTGACTATTTAAGGTAAATAAGATGATTGGACAATACAATTATGGTACAGGACGTCGTAAAAGCTCAGTAGCGCGCGTCTTTATGAAAGCTGGTAAGGGCAATATCATTATTAATGATAAACCTGCAGATGAATACTTTTCTCGTGAAACATCACGCATGATTCTACGTCAACCACTAGCATTGACAGAAAACATGGAAAACTTTGATATTAAAGTTAACGTAATTGGCGGTGGAGAGTCAGGTCAGGCTGGTGCTGTACGTCATGGTATTACACGTGCCTTAATCGACTATGATGCCAATCTAAAGAGTGATTTATCTAAGGCAGGTTTTGTTACTCGTGATGCACGTGAAGTTGAACGTAAAAAAGTTGGCTTCCGCAAAGCGCGTCGTCGTAAGCAGTTCTCAAAACGTTAATGGATTTTACGCCCAAATTATTGGGTTGCTTACATCAAAAGGTCGCATATGCGGCCTTTTTTTGTTTTAGTATGCTAGGATAATCGAATATGTCGAATAAAAAACTAAAAATTGGTATTGTTGGAGGCACAGGTTACACGGGTGTAGAGTTGTTGCGGTTGCTAGCTGGTCATCCACAAGCAGAAGTAATTGCCGTAACATCACGTGGTGAGGCAGGTTTAGCAGTCTCAGACATGTTTCCTAGTTTACGCGGTTATATAGACGTTCCTTTCAGTGACCCAGCCAATGCAAATCTTGATAGCTGTGATGTCGTGTTTTTTGCCACGCCACATGGTGTCGCCATGAGTCAGGCAGAGGAATTGTTAGCGGCAGGTACGAAAATTATAGATTTGGCTGCAGATTTTAGACTGCAAGACACGGCTGTATTTGAGAAGTGGTACAAAATGCCACACAGTTGCCCAGAAATTTTGCAAGATGCCATATATGGTATCCCTGAACTAAACAGAGAGCAGATAAAGTCAGCAGAAGTTATTGGAAACCCCGGTTGTTATCCGACAACCGTATTGTTAGGCTTAGTACCACTTTTGGAAAAAAACTTAATTGACCTGACTTCACCAATTATAGCTGATTCAAAATCTGGCGTTTCCGGCGCAGGTCGGAAAGCAGAGGTGAGTACTTTATTTTCAGAGGCTGGCGATAATCTAAAGGCATATGGTGTCAGTGGTCACCGTCATCACCCTGAAATTGACGCGCAACTAAAAAAACTGGCCGGAAATGATTTACAGTTTATTTTTGTACCACATCTAATCCCTATGATTAGAGGGATGTTATCTACTTTATATGTTAAATTAACAGGTGAGGGTTGCAATACCGATTTGCAGTCAGTTTATGAGCAACGCTATCGTGATGAGCAGTTTGTTGACGTATTACCAAAAGGTGTATTACCAGAAACACGCTCAGTAAGAGGTTCGAATCAATTAAGGATTGCGCTGCAGAGACAGCAAAAAGAATATTTAACTATTTTAGTTGTCCAAGATAATCTAGTGAAAGGTGCAGCAGGCCAAGCTGTGCAAAATATGAATATTATGTTTGGATTGGATGAGCATCTTGGTTTGCAAATTGTGCCGTTGTTGCCATAGATCCCTGCTAAGATATGAGAAAAATTGAGCGTAGGGTCCGCAACCACTATGGATATACTGCCAGACGTGTTGCAGTAAAGGCGGATAGGCCGTGGTATTATCGGGTAATCATCGGATTATTGTGTGTTGCTGCCGGTTATGGTCTAGCTTATTTAATGCTGCGAAGTAGCGACTATCAAACGGTCAGTAGCCAATTGGAAGAAATCAAGCATGAAAATAGAATGCTAGAATTTAAGCTGATTGAGGCGCAACGTGAGCTGCAGGTTGAGTTGGCAACCAACAATAACCTTGCTAAAGATTTAGCAAAAGTTCAAGATGAGAACTTAAAAATAAAAGAAGATTTATTGTTTTATAAAAAAATGATGAAAAAATAGCGATACCGAGTTAGTTAACTCACTTGATAAGGTAAAAGTAAAAATGTTTGGTAAGAAAGTAAACAAAATTGATACGCGCATTGACACGCTTGTAAGTCCTGATACCGTCATCAAGGGTGATATTGTTTTTGCAGGGGGCTTGAGAATTGATGGCAGTGTAAAAGGCAATGTGCAAGAACAAGAGGGTACCCAAGGCACGATTATTGTTGGCGAAAGTGGGCACATTGAAGGCACAGTAACAGCAACCAAGATTGTCTTGATAGGCTCGGTAACTGGACCTGTTTTTGCTAAAGAGTTTATTGAATTACAAACAAAAGCACGCATAACAGGAGATTTGCATTACAAGTCTCTGGAAATGCATATGGGCGCAGTCATAGATGGCAAATTAGTTCATACAGAAAATAATGAACCAGACATGTCTATTTAGGACTAAGATTACAAAGGAAAGAATTAAAGGAGTAAATGATGAATACAGCAGCTGAAGCAATAGATGTAGAAATACCTGCACCGTTGGTGTTTACAGACAATGCAGCTAATAAAGTTAAAGAGTTAATAGAGGAAGAAGGTACACCAGACCTTAAATTGCGTGTGTTTGTTAGCGGC
>JBFIGM010000025.1:0-17776 GCA_041602315.1 Methylophilaceae bacterium
ACTCAAAAAAATTACTGGACTGAAAACACCTGAATCGGTTGTGCAAAGCAAAGATGGCAAGATTTATGTCTCTGAAATTAATGAGTTTGATAAAGATGGTGATGGTCAAATCAGCGTGATTGAAAATGGACAATTGAGCGTGTTTGCAGATGGCTTAGATGATCCTAAAGGTTTAGTAATTATTGGTGACAATTTATATATAGCTGATAAAACGCAAGTGGTTAAACTGAGCCTATCAGATGCATCGCAAAAAGAAGTATTTGTGCCTGCTAGCGCATTCACAAAACCTCCTCAATTTTTAAATGATTTAGAAGCTGACCCACAAGGCAATTTGTATGTTTCTGATAGTGGTGACATTATGGGCTCTGGCAAAGGTGGTGTGATTTATAAAGTAAATGCCAGCGGCGAAGTGACAAAATTAATTGATGGTGATGTTAATCCCTTAGTTTTGGCACCTAATGGTCTACTGGCTGACGATACAGGCAAGTTTTTAACCTATGTAGATTTTACATCTGGCATCTTATATAACCTTAATACAGAAACAGGTGAACTCACCGATCTGGAACAAGGCTTTGGTGGTGGAGATGGTTTGGTTCATCACTCAAGCGGAACACTGTATGTTAGCGATTGGAAAAATGGCAAAGTCTTTTCAGTAGGTATCGATGGAGAAATCAAGACAGTTGGACCACAATACCAAGCAGCAGCTGATATTGCCCTTACTAAAGATGAGCGCTACTTAATGGTACCTGACATGAAAGCAGGTGAGTTAGACTTTATTGACTTAGTTGCAAACTAGGCCAAAGCTTATCTAAAAGGGTAGCATGATTTCAAAATTACCCCGCTGGGTAGAGTTTGGGGCTTTTGTGCTTGCCTTAGTTGCGGGCTGTGTGAATGCAGTTGGGTTGCTGGGACTAAAGCATCAATCGATTTCACACCTATCTGGCACTGCCACACTACTCGGTATAGAAGTGATAAATGCGCCACTCGGTGACGCGCTTCAATTATTTGCTGTACTCATGAGTTTTCTTGTAGGTGCCTCAATATCTGGTTACTTTTTACCAGATGGCGCTTTAAAATTAGGCCGCAACTACAGTAGTGTTCTCTGTTTAGAGACTGCTTTTTTGCTTGGTGCCACCTATTTATTAGCCAATCAATCTTTTTATGGCCACTGTTTAGCTTCGGCTGCTTGCGGCCTTCAGAATGCGCTTGCGACAACCTTTAGTGGCGCCATTATTCGTACAACGCATGTGACAGGCATATTTACTGATTTAGGTATTATGCTGGGAGCTAAACTCAGAGGCGTACCTTTTGATAAAAGAAAAGCGTTGTTGTTCTTAATTATCATCCTTGGCTTTATTTTAGGAGGAACGCTGGGCGTCTTTTTATTTAGTGCATTTTCGTTTTATGCGTTAATCATTCCAGCCAGTATGTGTCTATCGCTGGCTATCATTTATTCCGTATACAAATACAAAACTAGTGCCCGAAACGCGTGATATTCAACAGGCCTTGAAACAACAGCGCAAGCATCCTTAATTCTCAAACTGCAATTTTGCCAGCCTAGCATACAATCCACCTTTTTTGCGCAGCTGTGTGGCATCCCCAATCTCTACTACTTGACCGTTCTCCATCACTACAATTTTGTCGGCTTTTTGCACCGTTGCTAATCGATGCGCAATAATCAGTGTCGTACGCCCTTCCATAGCTGCATTCAAGCCTTGTTGTACCAGTATCTCAGATTCAGCATCTAATGCACTGGTGGCCTCGTCTAATAAAAGAATTGGTGCATCTTTTAGCATAGCACGTGCAATGGCAATACGTTGCTTTTGACCGCCTGACAAACGCGTGCCGCGCTCACCCAAAAAGGTATTGTAACCATCTGGCAGTTGTTTTACGAACTGTGTCACTTGTGCGGCATTTGCTGCAGCAATGACGTCTTCATCAGTTGCATCTGGCTTGCCGTAGCGAATGTTTTCAAACACATTAGCAGAAAATATCACAGGATCTTGTGGCACGATAGCAATCAGGCGGCGTAAATCATGCAATTTGATATCACTGATATTTTGACCGTTGATTGTAATACTACCTGCTTGCGCATCATAGAAACGTAACAGTAGCTGGAAAATTGTCGTTTTACCTGCCCCAGATGGCCCGACCAAGGCCACCGTTTCACCTGCGTCTATGTGCAGGCTCACGTTATTAAGTGCAGGCGTTAGTGGACGTGATGGGTAGCGAAATGTAACTTGGTTAAAGTCTATCTCTGCTGAAGAAGCATTCACTAATGGTAATGGATTTGCGGTGTCACTTATCACTGTTTCTGTGTGTAATAACTCAAGCAACCGTTCAGTAGCACCAGCAGCGCGCATAATATCACCCCAGACCTGTGCCATCGTACTCACACTGCCTGCCACCATAGCCGCATACAACACAAACGAGGCCAGCTCCCCACCCGTCATCTCACCAGCACTCACCTGACGTGCCCCTAACCAAAGCACAAAAATAATTGTGCCCATCACAGCGGTAATAATCACTGCAGTCAATAGTGCTCTAACCTTGACGCGCCTGATAGCTGTTAAAAAACTTAATTGGGCACTATGCGCAAAGCGATTGGTTTCGCGTGTTTCTTGCGTATAAGATTGCACCGTCGGCATCGCATTCAAAATCTCACCTGCCATCGCAGAACTGTCGGCAATGCGGTCTTGTGATTCTCGCGAGAGCTTTTTAACTGAGCGCCCAATGAGCATGATGGGGAAAATCATACAGATCATGAGTCCAATATTGATTGAAAACAGGTAAAAACTGGTCACTGCCAGCATCACCATGCCGCCAAGAAATTGGAAGAGGCTACGCAAACCCATTGAAGCTGAGCTACCAACAACTGTTTGTATTAATGTGGTGTCACCCGTTAAACGTGAGAGCACCTCTCCTGTTTGTAAGGTTTCAAAAAACTGTGGTGATTGCCTCAGAACACTGGCATAGACGGCACTACGCAAATCGACTGTTACACGCTCACCTATCCAAGAAACCATATAATAACGAGAAGCGACCATCAGCGCCCAAAATGCGGCTAATGCAAACAAAACGCCAAACTTAGTATCGATATTAACCTTTGGCGCTGAACCATCACTTTGGCCAAAACCCACATCAATCAAATCACGAAACGCTAATGGCACGAGTAGTAACGCCGCAGAAGCAAGCGTTAACAGTACAAATGCAATAAGCATCTGTAAGCGATACGGCTTTAAAAATGGCCATAAATCTTTTAATGAAGTAACACGTTTTGACTGTGGTGCCTGTTGATTATCTGTTGTATTTTCTAGCGCCATGGGCTGAATTTTCTGAACGAAGGTTTATATGACCAAATGATTACAATAAAGTGCTTAACGAGCATGCTGATGTTATAGTGTATTTCACTTAGCAAGCAAACAATATAGACTATACAGTAATGATACGGAACATTTTTTTCCTGTTATTTTTTGCATGCTATATCAGCATTTCGAGTGCCAACTGTGGCAAAAATGGCGTTTGGTTACAAGTACTTGGTTCTGGCGGACCAGAGCTAGCTGATAATCGCGCCTCCAGCAGCTATTTGATTTGGCATGATGGTAAGGCAAAACTACTGATAGATATCGGTAGCGGCAGCATGCTCCAGCTAGAGAAGACAGGCGCCAGCATTAACGATATAGAAGTTGTTTTATTGACTCATCTACACGTTGACCATAGTGCAGACTTGCCAGCACTGATAAAAGCTTCTTTCTTTACGGGGCGAACAGATGACCTGCTCATTTACGGGCCTAATGGCAATGCCATGATGCCATCAACAACTGTTTTTATTCAAACATTATTTGGCCCTGATGGTGCGTATCGCTATTTAAGTAGTTATCTTGATGGCTCTGATACGTACACAGTTAAACCTTACGACATTAAGTTTAACAACAGGCAAGCGCAAATCCTTCTAGATAATGCTGATTATCAAATTACTGCCGTACCAACGCATCACGGACCTATACCCGCTATTGCATGGAAGGTTAAGATTGCAGATAAAATATTTGTATTTAGTGGTGACATGAACAATGATAACAACACGCTTATTCAGGTTGCCAACAATGCAGACTTGCTGATTGCACATCATGCCATTCCTGAGAGCACAACAGGTGCAGCAAGGAATTTGCATATGCCACCCTCTGTTATTGGGGGAATTTCTGCTGAAGCGAATGTGAAACAGCTCGTTTTATCTCATCATATGCAGAGATCACTAAAGCAAAAAGATAATAGCCATGCAGAAATAAGAAAAAAATATAAAGGCCCAGTGTACTTTGCGAATGACATGCAATGCATCCAGCCGTGAGAGTATTTACAAAATAGCAATTAACGACAGCTAAGTTATGCTCTAATATAGTGTATGCAATGGCACTATCAAAGCATAGGTCAGCAATACAGATTCTTCGTAAAGCCCTCTCCTATGTATTGATACGGTATGCCTATAAATTTAATCAAGTCACGGTTCTAACTGAATGATAAAACAAGAAGACCAAAATAACCGCAAGGCGCCAGCTCATAAAACAATTACTAGTTGGTTAATTACGCAACTTGAACAGCTGCCTCACACACGGCACTCATTCTTTAAATTAGCTACCGTCTGTTATTCAATCACTTTTGTTTTTCTATTAATCAGCCTACTTGGCAACCATATCAGCAAAATTCAAATTGTAGGGGCTATTGTTATTCCTTTACTTTTTCTAACTGTTGTTGGTATAGGCACATGGTTAAGAAAAAGGTTAGCACAGCGATTTTCTCCTTCACTAAAGCGAAATGAGATGCTGTTCCGCTTAGTCAGCACTGTATCTACCCCTCACCCATCAAATAATAATGAGTTTATATTTAGACGGTTTCGCCCTAGTACGACCGAACCCTATTATTTTCCACCATCTGACAATGATAGGCTTTTAGTAGAAGTAGCAAAATTAAAAGGCACTTCATTTTTAGGTGCTGCTCGCGAAGATACGCTTGATAACAAGCTAAGAAGAAACCATGCTCACCAGCGCAAAAATCCGTTCTGTTTAATGCTCGTCTCAGATAAAAATAAGCTAAACAATTCACTATCATTTATTGGGTTTACCCATTTAATCCCTGTTAATGAAGCGACCTATAATCAATACCTGACTGGTGAAATCGGAGATAATGACCTTAACTCTGATCGTGTTTGCGGTCCCGATGAAGCCGCCTTTGGTGTCATTATTTTTTCACTCGGGCTTGAGCGATATCGGCTGAAGCAAGTATTTAAGAATAAACCCAACGGAAAATTTGATCGTTTACTTTCAAAAGTCGGGCTTCCTCCCTTCAGAGCGAATGCCATGTACACAGCGGAGTTTGATTTATGGGTAGGCCTTATTTACCATCTACGCCTGTTATTACAAAACCAAAATATGGTCCAATGGCCTGCCACTATCCTTGCCAAGAGTTTCAACGCAAAAGTCGTGCATATGCTAGAAGGCGCAGGATTTAACAAACGAAAAGAGGTCTCTGCTGATGGTGAGGCCTTATTTGAACTAAAACTAACACTGCATGAAGCTAGCCGTTAGAAGATGCAATTACATTATCAACGCTTAGGTGACGGTCAGCCACTTGTTTTATTACATGGTTTATTTGGCTCTTCTGACAACTGGGGAAACATTGCTAAGCACTTCTCAAAGACGTACCAAGTAGTTTGTGTGGATTTGCGAAATCATGGCAAGTCACCACACCATCATTCTCAGACATATGCAGATATGGCAAGTGATCTACTTGAGCTATGTGATACGTTGCATTTGGATACCATCCATTTGCTAGGCCACTCACTTGGTGGCAAAGTGGCCATGCAGTTTGCTACTCAACACCCTGAACGCATAGATAAGTTAATCGTAGTTGATATGGCCAAGCGCGCTTACAGCGATGAACATACGCATTTGATAGATGCAATGATGTCAGCTGACCTTTCTAATATGCAAAACAGATCTGATGTGGATAAGACCTTAAAGGATTCAATACCAAACATGATGGTAAGGCAGTTCTTGCTGATGAATCTGATTAAAACAAACAATGGTTTGCAATGGCGCATTAATTTACCTGCACTTAAAGCCAACTATCCTGAGTTCATCTCCCCTGTCTGCGAAGCTAGTTATTATCATCAGCCCAGCTTATTTATCTACGGTGAGCGCAGCAACTATCTAAACGATAGTGACATATCAAGTATCCTGAAACACTTTACCCAAGCTGAATTTGCAAGCCTACCTACTGGACACTGGGTGCATGCTGAAGCACCTCAGGCTTTTATCAAGGCTGTCTCTGCATTCTTGATTTGATTGATTAAGAAATCGAACTAGTATGAAATGCCGAAGCACCAGGCTGTGGCACTTTTTCATTTTGCAAGGCTTCATCGTTGGTGATTTCATTCGCCATAGCCTTATCTGCCTCATCAGCCTCTACCCCATCCTGATCATGTGTGGCAGCGCGATTAAAAGTCAGCACCGTTAGCATAGCAAAGTGGTCTGAACCAATAGGCGGTAATCGCATAAGCCTATCCAATGTAAAGTGTTTACTATGAAAGAGGTGATCAACAGGCCAACGAAAAAATGGATATTTAGCATGGAAAGTACTGTAAATTCCACGTCCTATTCTAGGGTCGAGCAAACCACTTATTTTGCGAAATAGCCTTGTGGTCTCTGACCATGCCACATCATTTAAATCACCAGCAACAACAATGGCTTGCTTAGATTGTGCAATACTTTTTGCCACAATGATAAGCTCTGCATCGCGTTCCGTTGACTCTTCATTCTCTGTTGGGCTTGGTGGTGCTGGATGCAGAAAATGCATCCTAACCTTATCCCCACTATCCAAATGAAATAACGCGTGTATGGAAGGAACATCTTTCTCGACTAAGAATGATATTTCTGCTGACTCCATTGGTAAACGAGAATAGACATGCATGCCATACAGATTATCTAATGGGCATTTTACAGTGTGAGGCATATTATCCTCTAACACATCTAACTGCTTTTCCCACCATGCATTAGACTCCAAAGTCAATAAAATATCGGGCTTGCATTGGCGGACATGATTGATCAATAAATGTGCTTTTTTATTACTCGCTAGTACATTCGCTGTAATGATTGACAGTTGCGATTCTTTATTTGAGGTTGTTGTTGCTATCACTTCTTCTGGCCAGAATGGCATGTACGGTAATATCCATATTGATTGCCACATAAAGCAAATTGCGCAAATGCCAGTGACCAGCCAACTTAGTTGGTTAGCAAAATCAAAGTATAAGCATTCCAGTATCAATATTGCTAAAGCAATCACTGCTAACTGCAACCGAGGAAAATCCCAGCCACGCACAAACCAATGTGAATTTCGCCACAGTGGAAGTACTGTGAATACCGCTAGCAACAAACTAGCCCAGTAGAGTGCTGTCGTCATTTATTATTCTACTCGCCAAATAGGCCCTTGCTTTTCATCAATTAACATGAAGTATGAGCAACGACTAAAACTGTCTTTTAAATTGCTCTTCTGCCAGAAAATATACTGCGTTTCATATTATCACGTACTCTATGAAATAGCCCTTCAGTTAGTTAAAGCTTATTGAAAAGATATTGCTTAATTGGTGACCAGGCTAAATCAAATGATGTATTAGGTATAATCATGTAGCATATGCAAACAAAACAACACCTAAACTACTGTGATATCTGAACAAAAAAAAGGTCAACTTCACCCCTCTTGGCAAGCTATCATCGGGCAAGAATTCGACAAACCCTACATGCAAGCTTTAAGAGACTTCTTAAAGCAGGAAAAAGTCGCAGGTAAAACAATATTTCCACCTGGTGCACTTATCTTCAATGCATTTAATCATACGCCTTTTGAAAAAGTGCGTGTCGTGATTATTGGCCAAGATCCGTATCATGGACCGAATCAAGCACATGGCTTAAGTTTTTCGGTACCCGAAGGCATAGCATTACCACCATCACTCATCAACATTTTCAAGGAAATAGAGTCTGATTTAAACATTAGAATGAGTGGTAGCGGTGACTTAACACCTTGGACAGAACAAGGCGTGCTATTACTAAACGCGACATTAACAGTTGAACAGGCAAAAGCTGGCTCTCATCAGAAACGTGGCTGGGAAATTTTTACCGACGCTGCAATTGCTGCATTAAATGCACATCGTCAGAACTTGGTATTTGTATTATGGGGTAGCTACGCACAGAAAAAAGGTGAAGCGATTGACGCTAGCAAGCATCTCGTTTTAAAGTCTGTACACCCATCGCCATTATCAGCACATCGCGGATTTTTTGGTAATCATCAGTTTTCAACGATTAATCAATATTTAACAGAACATGGCCAAACACCAATTAACTGGCAGCTTTAACAATTTGCGAGTTCAGCGAACAAGACGATTTGATAGGTAAACTTGTGCATCACTATGACGGACAACACTGTGCTAACATTACCGTTAATAAAACTTTCAGAACAGCAGCCAAATGGCAGATATTAATGCGTATATACTGGATATGTGGTCTTTAGTTGAGTCTGGGGACAAACAAGGTTACTTTTTCTTCATTGCTTTATATCTGCTACTTGTATGCAGCTATTCCTTAATCCATCAATTTAACATTTCTAGATGGCCTAACGTAAAAGGCAAGCTGCATAAAGCTAATATCAGCAAATGGGGTGGCTCAGAGACAGGACCATCAAGTCAACTCTTCAAAGCATCCATACTTTACAGCTATCAGGTCAACAACCAATCATACCAAGGTCATCGGCTATCGCCTTGGCTAGTGCTTGCCTCTTACAATGCTAGGCAATTATTAAATCAGCAGATTAATGCGATACAACAAAATGAAGATGCCAGCGTTAAGGTGTTTTACAGTCCAAGCAATCCAAAAAAGAGTTTCCTAATAAAACCAAACCGACTAGGCTTATTTATTACATTGATGTTGGCTGTTTGCCCAATAATTTTATATTCGTTAACATTTTTCTAGTGCAAAATACCCTATCAATCAAATTCATATTTAAATAACATAATGGGTTTATCATTGAAGCATCTTATTAAAGGAAGTTTTCATTATGCAAGCTGCTAGAACCTGCATTAAATTAATCTTTTTATTTACCATTCTTTTGAGCAAGTCAGTCATAGCTGCATCTTGCTACGACCCCTCTCCTAATCTGGTGGATCAAGGAGATGAGTATTACAACCTTGAAGAAGCCATCACACTATCGAATGATGCGCAAAATCAAATCAAATCTTTATTTGAACAATTGCGCGGCAATTGGATAGGTCAAGGCACTCATAGTGAATGCTACGGTTCAGATAGCGCACCTGATGAGAGAATAAATCAGGTTAAATTAAAACTTAAAACTGAGTCTAACAATGCACTGCATATTGTATTCAATACAGAAATTAAAAATATTGATAATGGCATCACAAGGCAAGAAAGAATAAATTTAATCGGTAAAAATCCTATCTTTTCATTTGAGACCATGACAGATAATCATATCGTCTTTTCAGAAAAGTATCGAACTTCAACAGGTGTGTTGAAGCAAAATAAGAAACCTTCAACCACTGAGAAAAATAGCACTCCATCGGAGAACGAAAAGCAAAAAAAGAAACGCTTCACACGATTGGTTGAAAATGTTTATGAAATCAAGTTAATAAATAATCGATTGCTCTTCATCAAATATTACTATATCAACGGCGTATATGTTGCTAAAGATGATTGGTTGCTTGATCCAAAATAGTTAATGAAAACCAAACAAAATTTAGAGTCGAACAAAGCAAATGCTATTGCTTTTTATCGTACGGCCTATCTAGGAAGTCCTGCTGAGGCAGTTGAGAGATATGTAGGTGCAGAATATATTCAACATAACCCACTGGTTGGCAACGGCAAACAAGCCTTCATTGATTACTTTGAGCAAATGGCAGCTGATTACCCTAATAAAGAAATATCGTTTGTCCGTGCCATAGCTGAGGATGATTTAGTCTCACTGCACACCCACCAGATATGGCCGAATAACGAACAATATGTAACCATGGATTTTTTTCGTTTTGATGAAAACGGCAAAATTGTTGAACACTGGGATGCCATACAGAGAATACCTGAGGAAACCAAGAATGGTAACAGCATGTATTAGTTAAGTAAGAATGCTGCCCATGTCAACTTTAGGAATATGTGTTCGTGCCAGATAATCAACATAGCGCAATTAATGTATTCAAAACATTTTTAAAGTTAGGCCTTACTTCCTTTGGTGGGCCTACTGCGCATATAGGTTACTTTCGTAAAGAGCTTATTGAAAAGCAACACTGGGTCAATGAACATCAATTCAGCCAGCTACTCGCGATTAGTCAATTTTTACCAGGACCCGCCAGTAGCCAGTTAGGTTTTACAATGGGTCTTCTGCGTGCTGGTTGGCTTGGAGCAATTGCAGCATTTATCGCATTTACATTACCATCCGCGTTATTGCTCATCAGTTTTGCAGCTGTGCTACCAATGCTGACCAATAATATTGGTATGGCTACTATTCATGGGCTTAAACTGGTTGCTGTCTGTGTTGTAGCTGATGCAGTACTGGGTATGGCAAAAAAATTGTGTCCTGACGTCATCAGACGTATTATCGCTGTACTAGCTGCAGCAACTCTATTGTGGATGAATACATCATGGGCGCAAATGCTGGTCATTATTGCAGGTGGTCTTATGGGTTTACTCTTTTGCAAGAATGCAATTGGCACAGAACAACATGTTATCCAGTCTCGATACAGCAAAAAGTTTGGTTTAAGCCTACTCATAATTTTCCTGCTGCTTCTATTGATGGCAGTCTTCGCCAACAACCAAGCAGGTCTTATGGCCATTGCACAGGCGTTTTACCAAGCTGGTGCATTAGTGTTTGGGGGTGGACACGTTGTATTGCCATTACTGGAAGAGGCCGTCGTTAATACTGGTTGGTTGAGTCACGAAACCTTTCTGGCAGGTTATGGTGCCGCACAAGCCATTCCTGGCCCTATGTTTTCATTTTCCGCATACTTAGGTGCACTCATCCCAACGACAGAAAAAATAAGCTGGCTAGGTGCATGTGTTGCGTTGGTATCTATATTTTTACCAGGTTTTTTATTGATCACAGCAACATTACCTATTTGGGAATCAATCGCAAGTAACCCCAAAGCTGCTCATTCCATAGCTGGTATCAATGCCGCCGTTGTTGGCATTTTGGCAGCAACCTTATATAACCCAATATTTTCAAGTAGCGTCATTCATGTGTACGATTTGTTTATCTGTGCTATGGGTCTCGCGGCACTGGCAATCTGGCGAGTTTCGCCATTATATGTGGTTGTATGGTGCGTCGTGGCAAGTATGGTGCCTATTTACATGTCTTGATGTGTTGGAGGAGAGGATAAAAAAAGCCCCAACCAAGGGGATGCGGTCAGGGCCAAAATGCCTTTTTGGTAAGGCTTCCGCTCAGGGAGGAAAAAAGCGGACTGGTAACAAACTCTCATTCCGTTACCATGCAAGTATTGACTATCGCTTTAACGTGTAGTTCATCCATATTTCATTTTTTTTGTAACGAATTGTTTCAGCCAAAAATAGTGATATAGAACGTCAACAAGCTTAATTTCTAACCTACTAGAAAAACACCTGCTTACTTTACCTAGCGATGCGCAATACATTGCTGGTAACGTTATAATAGTCAAATGGATAGTATGCAAACAAACAGCGACCCTTTACTCGTAGGCCTGAACAACAAACAACTCGAAGCGGTAACATTACCGCATCAATCCTCTCTGATTCTAGCAGGGGCTGGTAGCGGCAAAACACGCGTGCTTACTACGCGTATTGCCTGGTTAATCCAAACTGGTCAAATATCACCTATGGGATTAATGGCTGTTACGTTCACCAACAAAGCGGCAAAAGAAATGCTAACGCGTTTAACTGCTATGATGCCCATTAATACACGTGGTATGTGGGTGGGGACTTTCCACGGTTTATGTAATCGTTTACTACGCGCTCACCACCGTGAGACTGGCTTACCAAGCACCTTTCAGATTTTGGATACTGCGGACCAACTTTCCAGTATTAAACGCTTGCTTAAACTCATGAACGTTGATGATGAAAAATATGCACCCAAACAGGTGCAAGGCTATATCAACGCATGCAAGGAAGAAGGTTTAAGAGCAGATAAAGTGGATGCTTATGATGCCCATTCGCAACGTTTACGGGAAATTTACGAAGAGTATGACAAACAGTGTAATCGTGAGGGCGTAGTTGATTTTGCAGAGTTGCTGCTTCGATGCTACGAGCTATTAGAGCGTGATGCACATATCCGTAATCACTATCAAACACGTTTTAAATATATCTTAGTTGATGAATTTCAGGACACCAATCGCCTACAATATTTATGGCTGAAGCTATTGGCAGGAAAAGACAATTGTTTGTTTGCAGTTGGCGATGACGATCAGTCTATTTACGGTTTCCGCGGTGCCCGTGTCGGTAATATGCGTGATTTTGAACATGATTTCAATGTTAAAAATATCGTCAAACTTGAAGAAAACTACCGTTCGCACAGCAATATTTTAGACGCTGCCAACGCTATTATTTCGCATAATAAAAATAGACTTGGTAAAAATCTATGGACATCGGCCGGCAAAGGCGAACCAGTACGCATATATGAAGCATACAACGACCAAGATGAAGCAGGTTTCATTGTTGATGAAATCAAGATGTTACATGCAGAAGGCACCAACCTGAGTGATATAGCGCTACTTTACCGCAGTAATGCGCAGTCACGTATTTTGGAACATGCACTCTTTTCAGCTAACCTTCCCTATCGGGTTTATGGTGGCTTACGCTTTTTTGAACGAGCTGAAATTAAACATGCTTTGGCCTACATGCGTTTGATGGCCAATGCTAATGATGACACAGCGCTTTTACGCGTCATCAATTTTCCAGCGCGAGGCATCGGCGCACGCTCATTAGAACAATTACAAGAAACCGCACGTCAACAAGGCACTAGCCTATGGGCAGCGGCTTGCCAAAGTTCAGGAAAAATCGGGCAATTTGTGAGTTTAATTCGAGAAATGACTGATCAGACCTATGGTGTCTCTCTGGCTGAAGTAGCTGAATTGGTAACGACGCTATCTGGCTTAAAACTGCATTATCAAAATACAAAAGATGGCGAGGATCGCATCGCCAACTTGGAAGAGCTTGTCACGGCAGCAGTTGCTTTTACCAATCAGGATTTTGGGAATCATAATAACGTAGATGGCAATACAGAAGATGATTTGCTTACGCAGTTTTTAACGCATGCCAGTTTAGAGGCTGGTGAGCATCAGGCGGATGTTGGCTATGATGCTTTACAGCTGATGACAGTGCATGCAGCAAAAGGCCTTGAATTCAAAACTGTGTTTATTAGTGGCTTGGAAGAAGGATTATGCCCGCACGAACAAAGCATGTATGAAAATAATGGGCTTGAAGAGGAGCGTAGACTAATGTACGTAGCGGTGACACGCGCACGGCAACGTTTGTATTTGAGTTATGCGCAAAGTCGCATGCTGCATGGGAAAGTGCGTTACGGAATTGCCTCTCGCTTTTTAGATGAAATTCCTGAAGAGCTGATTAAAAGGCTTAACAGCAAACCTGCTGCTAAATCACGTGGTTACAATTATGATGAAATGCCGCATATCATGACAGGTCATAAAAGTCAGGCACAAAAAGATGCAATGCCCTGGAAAGTAGGTCAAAGTGTTGCGCATGCAAAGTTTGGTAAGGGAGTTGTTGTTAGCTACGAAGGTGCGGCTAATGACATGCGCGTCCAGGTGAATTTTAGCAATGAAGGCTTAAAGTGGCTTGCACTTGAGTTTGCCAAACTCACGGCAATTTAAGCAGTAGGCGCAGCTCTAAAAATATCGCGATAACTTACGTACTGGAATGCCAAAGTCAGCGCCACACTGATTAAAAAGCAACCAAATAATAAAAATGACATCAATGTTTGTGCAATTGCGGGCTGCATAAAAGAAAAAAGACCCACAACAATCGATGCGATCATCATCAGCGTTATAACAGCCCCAGAGAGCAATAACCATGCGGCTGTTAACGCAATCATATATTGGATAGCCCCAGCCACACTTGATTTTAGAGCCTTGATAACACTATAGTCATTAAACGCAATTAACATTGGCGCAAACCAAACGGCAATCATCAGTGGGACAAACATCAACATTAGCTTAAGCAAAATTGGCATCATCGTTTGCATCGCCGTAACCATTTCTTGTTCAGTCATTTGTGTTTGCTTATTTAAAATTTCTGCAAGCACTTGCGCGTCAGAACTAAACAAAAGGCTAACACCAATAAAATAGACCAACGTTAGCAATCCTAATAGCAGCAGTTTCTTCATTTTTGGCTGTATTAATTGCATGATAATCGAAATATTTTCTGTCTTTTTCACCTCTTCATTCCGATACATACGAATAGCAACTGCAATAAAAACTGGCCATATCAATATTGTTAGCAGTGCAAACAGTTGAAATCCAGGTATTGATGGTATGAACACAAAAATAGCGAGATATGCCAAGGCGATAAACATCCATTTTCTTGGCGCCTGCTTAAGTAGCGCAATACTTTCGCTTATCCAGCTAATACCAGTTTTCGTTTTTGATTCCAAAATTGCCATCATTCATTCTCCTACACACTATACTGCGCAGGGCTTGGACCTTTTTAATAATATCTGCTTAAAGTAGTCTGGATCTTTTGCATGTGTCAGTTCACCTTCTGCAGGAAAATGTAAGTCATATAATCGTGACAACCAAAAGCGCAGCGCGGCGATGCTCAATAAACCTTGCCATACATTTTTTTCTGCATCATTAAATGGCCTCACTTCTGTATAGGCTTGCATAAATGCATTTAGTCTTGGCTCATCAAACTCCCCAGTGTTCGTTAAACACCAGTCATTTACAGCGATAGCAACATCATATGCCAAGACATCATAACAAGCATAATAAAAGTCAATAAACCCACCTAGTTCTGCACCATCAAACAACACGTTATCGCGAAATAAATCACCATGTATCACGCCCTTAGGTAAGCTGCTTAAATCCAACTGATTTTGAAAAGCCAACGCCTGTCTTAATAGTGACTGGTCTTCAGGTGATAATTTATCCATCACTAGTGCAGCAGTGTAATTGCGCCATTCGTCATCTCGCTGATTACTAGAAGTCAGATTAAATGATTCTCCTGCCAAATGCATTTTTGCTAGTACACGACCCACTTGCGCACATTGCTCTGTATCAGGCGTTTTGACATCACGACCTTTTAGACAAGTCACCAGCAATGCAGGTTTGTCTTTAATCACTTGTAATGCTTTGCCATTTTTATCGACAATTGGCGCGGGGCATGGAATATCATGCTCAGCCAAATGTGTCATCAAAGCAACGAAGTAAGGTAAATCTTCAAAGCGGTTTACCTCAAAGATTGTTAGGACGTAGCGCGCGTTCGTAGTAATAACAAAATAATTGGTATTGGTAATGCCTGCAGCAATCCCTTTAAGCTCTGTAATTTCGCCAATGGAATAATCTCTCAAGCATGTTTGCGCTTCTGACAGTGTTAAGGTGGTAAATACCGACATAAGGTGTTACATAAATTATTCATTATTTAAGATTAAGCTACCCACAAGGATAAGCACTAACCTTTGAGTAAGATAAAACTAAAACCTAAATAATGTCCATTTAGGTACTGATGTTGGTGCATTAGGGCCAACATTAACCCAGTCGCTTTGTGAGTCTTCTTTATACAGATAATAGGGCACGCCATGATCAGGAATAATCTTCATCATATATAGCTCGCCATTAATTCGGTATTCATGCACGGTTTCTTTGTCTTTTTTGCGAATCGTGACTTCTGGCTCATCCTCTAATGGTTCGCCCGCCTGCACTTTTGGTGGTGGAGGCACCTCCTCAAGTAACTCTGCATCCGCTGGCGTAGCTGCATATGACGCTTGTGCGCCTAGGAGCATTAGCATGAGAGCTACCGATAAGTTTAACAATGATTGTTTTTTCATGGCACTATCTACCCAATTAAGAAGGATAAGTCATTCTATCAAAAAGCGTGAATGCATACCCATATTCATTACAAATTAAGCTGATTTTTCTTATCTTCAGCACTAAGCTGAAAACCTCTCGATTCATAGTAATCAAAAATAGCAGCCACTACCTCATTCGGATCATCAATCACCTGGATTAAATTCATATCATCAGGTGATGCCATACCCTCTCCTATCAAGCTATTTTTGAGCCACTCAATTAAACCTGCCCAATAATCTGAGCACATTAAAATAATCGGAATCTTGTGTGACTTTCCTGTCTGTACCAGTGTTAATGCTTCCATTAACTCATCTAATGTTCCAAAACCACCAGGCATTACTACATAAGCTGATGCATATTTCACAAACATGACTTTCCGCATAAAGAATGTTTTAAACGTAATGCCAATATCCTGATAGCCATTGCCAGATTGTTCAAAAGGCAACTCAATATTCAAACCAACACTAGGGCCCGCTCCAGGATAAGCACCTTTATTTGCCGCCTCCATAATACCGGGACCGCCACCCGAAATCACAGTAAAACCGGAGTCTGATAACAACCTTGCCAGCTTCTCTGTCAGTTGATAATAGGGATGATCTGGCTTTGTACGTGCGCTGCCGAAAATTGACACTGCAGGCATGATTCTCTTTAGGGTTTCAGTCGCACCCACATATTCAGAGACTATCTCAAACGCGTGCCATGACTCATTACCTTCTGCATCGCCGTGCAATAACTCTGGTGTCGTCATTTGTGGTAATTTTCTTGTTGCCATTCCACTTCCTTCTTATTAATTAATGCTAATTATTTGTTGTAAAAATCATATTACATAAAGTATAGCGAGATATGGGAGAATAACGTAAAACAAATTAGTACATTAGAGATTTTGCAATGAAAACCTTATTACTCGTCGACGGCTCCTCCTACCTATATCGCGCTTTTCACGCCATGCCCGATTTACGCAATGCAGCGAATGAGCCGACAGGTGCCATTCATGGTGTACTCAATATGTTGCGCCGTTTACACAAAGATTACCCTGCCGATTACTGCGCTTGCGTATTTGATGCCAAGGGTAAAACCTTTCGCGATGACATCTATCCTGAGTATAAAGCGAACCGTGCAGCCATGCCTGATGATCTACGCCCGCAGATTGAACCGCTGCATGAAGCCATCAAAGCATTAGGCTGGCCATTGATTATGATTGATGGCGTAGAAGCTGATGATGTCATTGGTGCATTAGCCAAACAAGCGGAAAGCCAAGGTATTCGTACGATTATCTCCACAGGTGACAAAGACATTTCGCAATTAGTGAATGAGCATATTACTGTTGTTAACACCATGCGCGATGCATTTAGAAAAACGGATGATGTGTTGGATATTGCGGGCGTAGAGAAAAAATTTGGCATCCCTCCTAGCTTGATGATTGATTACTTAACTCTCATTGGCGACAAGGTGGATAACGTACCTGGCGTAGAAAAAGTCGGACCTAAGACGGCTGTGAAATGGTTGCAGGAATACGGCTCATTAGATGGCATCATCGAACATGCAGACGATATCAAAGGCAAGATAGGTGAAAACCTACGCGCTGCGCTACCTTGGCTGCCAACGGCAAAAGAACTCATTACCATCCGCTGTGATATCGGCATTCAAGAGAACCTGACTGATCTCGCACCAGGAAAACTAGAC